>CACJAU010000044.1 GCA_902591415.1 uncultured Pelagibacteraceae bacterium | reverse complement strand
CATAAGAGTGAGGTCTAAACCTGTGTATCCCGTCGCGCCAATTACAGCTATATTAATTTTATTATATACAGACATAATGTCTTATATCACCGCTTTTATAAATAGTTAAATTTAAATGATTATCTTTTCGAAAATTGAAAGCTTCTTCTAGCTTTCCTGTGACCGTATTTTTTACGTTCAACAACTCTTGAATCTCTGGTGGTAAGTTTGTCCTTTTTTAAATTTTTCTTTAAATTTTCATCATGAGAAATCAATGCTTTAGATATTCCAAGAATAATAGCTCCTGCTTGACCTGAAAGACCACCACCTTTAACTGAACATTTAACATCATAGCTGCTTGCAACTTCAGATATTTCAAGAGGTCTAGTAACAATAATTTGATGCACTGGTCTTTTAAAATATTCATTCATTTTCAAACCATTAACATGAATATTACCCGAACCTTTTTTTACCCAAACCTTTGCTATTGATTTTTTTCTTCTGCCCGTGGCGTATTTACTATCTTTAAAGTCTAATTTGATCTTTTTTGCTTTATTTTGTGACTGACTAGCTTCTTGCATTATTTAACAGTATTTTTTTTATTTAATTTATCAAATTCAATAATTTTGGGTTTTTGTATTTCATGAGGGTGAGAATTGCCATTGTAAATCTTTAATTTAGTTAATTGTTTTTTAGCAAGTGGGCCACCAGGTAACATTCTTTTAACAGCGAGTTTTAAAATTTCTTCAGTTTTATTTTTTTCTTTAAAGGAAGCAGGTGTTGTCTCTTTAATTCCACCTGGATGACCAGTATGTTTATAATATTTTTTTTTGATAAATTTTTTTCCAGTAAATTTAATCTTATCAATGTTAGTAACAACCACAAAATCACCATTATCTATGTGTGGATTATAAGTAGATTTGTTTTTTCCTCTTAAAACTCTTGAGATGTAAGCAGCTAGTCTCCCAACTGCTGCGTTTTGAGCATTAATAATATACCAGTCTTTTTTAATTTCTTTCTTTTTTATAAACGGTGTCATAATGAAGTGCGATAAATACAAAGAATGTGAATTAAAGTCAATTTATTTAGCTCTAAAAAAATACAGATTTAAAGCACTAAAAATCAAAAACACGCTGGTTATTTGATGCAAAGAAGCTAAATATATATTGAGATTACTTACCAATGTGAAGATACCAAGAATAGCTTGCAAAACTAAGAATAATATTAAAATTTTTAAAGGTTTGTACAAATTTATGAGCTTTCTTTTATAGATAATAAAGGAAAGACATATAACATATAAAATTATAAAATAAGCTAAATTCCGATGATAAAATTGTACCAAAGAATGATTATTAAATTCTATTACATTCTTAAATTCCATTGGCAAAATATCATTTGGAAAATAAGTATCTCCCATTAGTGGCCATGTTTGATAAATTTTTCCAGCATCTAGACCTGACACAAAAGCTCCCATTACTATTTGTGTAAAAATAATAAACATCAAGAATAAAAAAGGTAAATTATTTTTCGATAATTTAAAAAATTTTTTATTTTTATTATTAAAAATATTCATAAGTAACCAAAATATTGTTGAAATAATAAAAAGCGCTGTTATGAGATGTATTGATAATCTATAATGACTAACTGAAATATTATTAACCAGTCCACTTTTAACCATAAACCAACCGATTATGCCCTGAAATAAAATTAATAAAAAAATTAATATACAAATATTGATGTGTTTTTTTTTAATTTTTTTTGAAATATAGAAATAAATTAAAGGTATTAAAAAAAATAGTCCTATAATTCTAGCCAGAATTCTATGAAAATATTCCCAATAAAAAATAACTTTGAATTCTTCTAAGCTCATATTAAAATTAAGTAACTTGTATTGGGGAATTCTTTTATATTGTTCAAAATATATATTCCAAGTGTTTTCATTTAAAGGAGGAAGAATTCCTTTAAATAATTCCCATTCTGTAATTGAAAGTCCCGAGTTTGTTAATCTTGTTAAACCGCCAACAATTATTATAAAAAAGATCAATATTAAAGAAATACTCAA
>CACJAU010000043.1 GCA_902591415.1 uncultured Pelagibacteraceae bacterium | reverse complement strand
CGTTATACAGTCCAAATGTAGACTCAATTAAAGTAATACGATCAGGAAAAGTTAGAAGAGCTAAACTTTATTACTTAAGGGATAGAAAAGGTAAATCTGCTAGAATTGCAGAAAAAATTAAAAAGAAAATTGGTGTTGATATATCTGTAAAACCAGAAGAGCCAAAAAAGGTTTCTGAACCTGTAAAAGTCGAGACAACTGCTGAAAAAGAAAAAGAAGTAAGTGTCGAAAAAAAAGAAACTTCATTAGAAGTCAAAGAGCAGAAACCGACTAAAGAAAAAAAATAACTTTTAATGCCAAAAACTCTATATGATAAGATATGGGAAAACCATCTTGTCCATGAACAAGATGATGGCACTTCATTAATTTATGTCGATAGACATTTAATTCATGAAGTTACAAGCCCCCAAGCATTTGAAGGTTTAAGAATGCAAAAAAGAAAAGTAAGAAAACCTGAATTGACTTTAGCTGTTCCAGATCATAATGTTCCAACAACAGATAGATCAAAAGGAATAGATGATGAAGAGTCTAAAATTCAAGTAGATACTTTAAGAAATAATTGTAAAGAATTTGGCATTAATCTTTTTGATGTTAATGACAAAAGACAAGGTATTGTTCACATTATAGGACCAGAGCAAGGTTTTACTCAACCGGGAACCGTTATTGTTTGTGGCGACAGTCATACAGCAACGCACGGAGCCTTCGGAGCCTTGGCATTTGGAATTGGAACTTCTGAAGTTGAGCATGTTTTAGCTACCCAAACCCTAATCCAAAAAAAATCAAAAAATTTAAGAATAAATGTAAATGGTAAATTACCAATAGGTGTTACTGCTAAAGATGTAATTTTAAAAATTATTGGAACAATTGGAACAGCTGGTGGTACCGGTTTTGTAATAGAGTTTGCAGGTGAAGTTATAAAAAATCTTAGTATTGAAGAGAGAATGACAGTTTGTAATATGACCATTGAGGCCGGTGCAAGAGCAGGTCTTATAGCACCAGATGAAAAAACTTTTGAATATTTTAAAAACAAACCAATGTCTCCAAAAGGAGCAAATTGGGATAAAGCTTTAACTTATTGGAAACAATTATATTCTGATAAAGATTGTAAATTTGATAAAGAAATAAATATTGATGCAAAAGAAATTGAACCTCTGGTAACTTGGGGAACATCTCCTCAAGATGTTGCTTCAGTAACAAGCATTGTTCCAGATCCAAGCAAAGAGTCTAACTTAGATAGAAAAGCAGCAATGGAAAGATCACTTAATTATATGGGCTTAAAAGCTAATACTAAAATTTCAGACATTAAAATTGATAAAGTTTTTATCGGAAGTTGTACTAATGGTAGAATTGAAGATCTAAGAAATGCTGCAAATCTATTAAAAGGTAAGAAAGTAGCAAAAAATGTTAGTGCAATTGTAGTCCCTGGTTCTGGTTTGGTAAAAGCTCAAGCGGAAGAAGAAGGATTAGATAAAATTTTCAAAGAGGCTGGTTTTGAATGGAGAGAGCCCGGTTGTTCAATGTGTCTCGCAATGAACGCGGATAAATTAAAGCCTAGAGAAAGATGCGCATCGACATCTAATAGAAATTTTGAGGGACGACAAGGTCGAGGCGGAAGAACACATCTAGTGAGTCCAGGTATGGCTGTTGCAGCAGCAGTAAATGGACATTTAGCTGATGTAAGAAAGATTCAATAATGGAAAAATTTATAAATCTGAAGAGTATACCGGCATACTTGCCATTACAGAATATCGATACGGATATGATTATTCCAAAACAGTTCCTAAAAACTATTAAAAGGACAGGTTTGGGAAAAAGTTTATTTTATGAGATGAGATACGACGAAAATGGAAATCTTATTAAAGATTTTTCATTAAATAATGAGCCTTATAATAAATCAAAAATTTTATTAGCAGGTAAAAACTTTGGATGTGGCTCATCTAGAGAACATGCTCCATGGGCTTTATCTGATTTTGGCATTAAATGTATTATTAGTTCAAGCTTTGCAGATATATTTTATAATAATTGTTTTAAGAATGGCATTTTACCAATTAAAACTAATGAA
>CACJAU010000042.1 GCA_902591415.1 uncultured Pelagibacteraceae bacterium | reverse complement strand
ATATTGAACCAACTATTACTGGAAAAATTATATAACTCAATGAAACATCTGCAAATAAAGCAATCAAAGGATTAGCAGCGGCAGGTGGATGGATAATCTTAAAATATATCATTAGTGTTACTGTTGCACCTACAGAAAATCCAAGTGTAAGGTAAGACATCCCAAAAAATTCATTAAAAAGTATTCCTACAATTATTGCCAGTAAATGACCAAAAAAGACATTTGCTGGTTGGGCAAATTTACTATCAAAAAACACAAGTACTATTAAAGACGAAGATCCAAACGAAAACATTAACCAAAAACCTGTGGATGTTTCAAAGCTAAGGAAAGATAGAATTCCAATAATAATTGAAGCAAATAGTCCTAAGAGCAATGGTTCTAATTTTTTTGACATTTTCATATATATTTTTTTTTAAATTGAGCTATATACACATAATGGATTACAACAAACCATTCAACTTTCTTAAAAATTTACCACCTAAGTTGAACTCATTTTATAAATCAAAATCTAAATTTGGCTTAATAGTAAGCAATAAGTCAAAATCAAAAAAAGATTTTGACCCTGTTACAAATTTTGATAAAGCATTTGAAAAATATATACGATCACTAATTAACAAAAAGTTTCCAAAAGACTCTATTATCGGAGAGGAATTTGAAGATAAGTTTTCATCAAATGACTATAAATGGTCTATCGATCCAATCGATGGCACAAGAGCTTTTGTTATTGGAGCTCCCACATGGTCAAATTTAATAAGTTTATCATTTGAAGAAAGATCTTTAATAGGTTTAGCAAATTTTCCTGAACTTGATAAATATTATATCAACGACAAAAGTAAATCTTATTGTTTCAAAAATAGAAAAAAATTTATTTTGAAATCATCAAATAATTATAATCTTAAAACAATAAAAATAATTGGAAATTTTCACGGAACGTTAAGTTACGAAAAACAAAGAAAAGTAATTAAAAAATTTGGGTGGTCTTTCAGATTAGCTGGATTTGATGCATTAAATTATTGTTTATTAGCTGAAGGAAAAGTTGATGCTGTAATTGAGGCAAATTTAAAACCTTATGATATACTTCCTTTGATACCAATAATTAAAAACTCTGGAGCAGTAGTTACTAATTGGAGAAATGAATTAGCAGAAAATGGTGGAAATATTTTAGCTACATCCAATAGAAAACTACATAATAAGATTTTAAAATTATTAAAGCCTTTTTCAAAAAAATAATATGCTTTTTCAGACACTACTTAGAGCAATTAATATTTTAAAACTAGAAAAAAATACCTATAAAGAAATAAGTAAAGACAGATCTTCAATTATAGGTTCAGGAATTATAATTTTAACTGCTGGCTTGGTAAATGTATACTTATTTAATTTATTTATCCTTCCTACGTTACCTGAAAAGGTACCATTATCTTTAATTTTTCTAATATGGGTATTCTTTAATTGGTATGTTTTTTCAAATGTGATGCTTATGATTGTTAAAGCGTTTGGTGGATCGCAAAATCTAAATAATAAAAAAATTGCATACAGTTTAGTTGGTTTTTCCAATACAGCTGAAATTTTTAAAATATTAATAATTTTTTTTCCAAATTTTATTGTAATAATCTCATGGAGTATTTTAATGTTGGTAATTGCATCACAAGTTGTTGGTATTAAACAAATTTATAATTTAAATAAGATTTCAACTGCTGTAGGTGTTGTTGTGTTATCTTATATAACTCAATTTTTTATAATTGGATTTTTAGTTATATTATTAATTAAATTAGCCTATTAAGTTAAATAGGAAATATCGTTTTTGATAAATTACAACTTTTACAAATTTTATAGCCGTGTATAATTAAATTTTGTTTAACACTTTCATCCTCATTATTACATTCTTCGCAAAAATTATTAATTTCTAATTCCTTTTTAACAACCCAAGCTCTATGGTAAAAGTTATCTACATTTTTTTGTATCAAGGATTTAGCAACAGCGTCGGCCTGTTTCTTTTTAAATGGGCCATGAACCTTTTTTGTTTTTTCATCAATAGTACCAATATTGTTAGGGTTTTTATGAATTCCCTCTATGACAATAAATCCATCGTTTTCCATATTCATTAATATAACATATTTATTATGAAAAAATTTTTACTATTCGTCACATTAGTATTCACATATTCTTCTTTAAATGCTGAGGAAAAAAAAGCTTATTTTGCAGGTGGTTGCTTTTGGTGTATGGAGGAGTCATTTGATCAAGTTGAGGGAGTAACTTCAACAATTTCAGGATACTCAGGCGGACATTTAAAGAATCCAAAATATGCCGATGTTATTTATACAGACTCTGGGCATGTAGAGGCAATCGAAGTTACTTATGACTCAGCTAAGATTGATTACCAAAAACTTTTAGACATATATTGGAAAAATATAGACCCATTCGATGCAAATGGTCAGTTTTGTGACAAGGGAAAAAGTTATAGATCTGTAATTTTTTTTGAAAATGAGAAACAAAAAGAAATTATTGATAATTCTTTTAGGAAATTAGAAAATGTATTTAATAAAAAGATTGTCACATTAGTTTGGAAATTTGAAAAATTTTACAAAGCTGAAACTTATCATCAAGATT
>CACJAU010000041.1 GCA_902591415.1 uncultured Pelagibacteraceae bacterium | reverse complement strand
AAACTACGCTCCATGTGCTATTAAAAAATAAATGAATAAAGTAAATTTTTAATAATTTCTTTTCAAAAGATTTAATCCAAACTTTCCAAATGGCTAATGACATTAAAAAATATAATGTAGACCATACAGGAGCAAAAACCCAGCTTGGAGGATTAAAACTTGGTAAAATAATTTGTGAGTACCAGGGTTCTTTAAAAGTTGTTGTCGCATAACTGCCAATCATTGGTGCTATAAACGTAATTAAAAGTATAATAAGTAAAGATAAGTATTTATTTTTCATAACTTTATAAGATATAACTAATTTATGTCTGAAAATCAGAAAAAAATTTGGGTTACTGGAGCAAGTAGTGGTATTGGCAGAGCAGTTGCTGAAAAATTTGCAAAAGAAGGTTGGAAAGTAGCAGTGTCTGCAAGAAGAGAGGAAATACTCAATGAAATGTCAAAAAATGAAAATATTTTTTCATTTCCTCTAGATGTAACTAACTTTGATAATTGTAAAAGCACATTCGATAAAATATTAAATCAATTTGGAAATATAGATATTTGTTTTTTGTGTAGTGGAACTTATGATCCTAAAAAAGAACAGGAAATTAATATTGAACAAAATAAATTTGTGATGAATGTAAATTATTTTGGAACTCTCAATTGTGTTAAGTCTGTTGAAGAATATTTCAAAAAAAGAAAAAAAAGGACATATCTCAATTGTATCTTCAATTGCAGGGTATAGAGGATTGCCAAATTCGAGTGGTTATGGGCCATCAAAGGCTGCTTTAACTAATTTTGCTGAAAGCATCTACTTTGACTTTAAAAAACACAATGTAAAAGTTTCGGTAGTATCGCCAGGTTTCATAAAAACTCCTTTAACAGACAAGAACGAATTTCCAATGCCCTTTTTAAGATCTCCAGAATTTGCTGCTAACAAAGTATATGACGGGTTAGTTAAAACTAATTCTTTTGAGATAGATTTTCCAAAACAACTAACTTTTACTCTTAAATTTTTAAGAATTTTACCTTACAAAATCTATTTATTTTTAGTTGATAAATTAGTTAAGCGCTAATCTTTAACAAACATAACAGTCAACTCAGCAACTTTTATACCAAATTTTGTCATTGTGGCTCTATTAATTGCAACTCGTTCGTCTTGCATAAATATCCAGTCATCAAAAGTAATTTTTATATTTTTTCCTTTAACTGGAACTAATAAAACATACTCAAATTTAAATGCTGGACCATAAGAGTATCCTTTAGCTTTACCAACTACATCTGATGCTGTGCCTTCATAGTTATGTTCATCTATTTTGGTAATCGTCCATTGTCGAGTTTGCTTTTCTCCATCAGTCCAATTAAAAACTTCATCTAAAATTAACTGTGAACCATCCCATTTACCATTTAGATCGGCTTTAAACTGTCTTGTTACTTTTCCTGATCTATTTTGAAGAACACCCCAGGCTTTTACATTTCCCGATAAGTAATCTTCAATTATTAATCTTGGTTTTTGATCTTTAAAATCTGTTGGTTTCATTGTATTTGCACATCCTGTTAATATTAATAAAGTAAAAATTCCTATTAATTTTTTCATTATATTTACTTATTCGACATTGAAAATTGAATCAAGTCGATGTTTTTAGATTTAAATCCTGCTTCACAATAAGAGAGATAAAATTCCCACATTCTTTTGAAAGTTTCATCAAAACCTAATGGAGCAATATTACTCCAAACTTTAAGAAAATTTTCTCTCCATGTTGCTAGAGTTTTAGCATAGTCATCTGGATAAGAATTAACTTTTAAAAGATTTAGATTATTTTTTTTAATTAATGATTTCATAAAACCGAGCGAGGGCAAAAATCCACCTGGAAAAATATACTTTTGAATAAAGTCTTCACTACTTCTATATCTTTCAAATAAGTCGTCTCTTATAGTTATTCCTTGTATTGCAGCTGCTCCATTTATATTTAGGGATCTTTTAATTGTCTCAAAATATTTATCTAAATATTTTTCACCTACAGCTTCAATCATTTCAATTGAAGCTATTCTGTCATATTTATCATTCAAATCTCTATAATCTAAAAACATTACATTTACTTTATTGTTTAAGCCTGAATCGTTTATTCTTTTTTTTGTAAACTCGAATTGTTTTTTAGATATAGTTATACAGTCAATAGCAACATTATAGTTTTTAGCTAAGTATTCAGAAAAACCTCCCCAGCCACAACCTATTTCTAAAACTTTGTTTCCGTCTTTAACTTCTAATAAATCAATAAGTTTTTGATATTTGTTTTTTTGAGCTTTTTCTAAGTTGTCGTTAGGTTTTTCATAAACTGCGCTAGAATATGTAAGAGATTTATCCAACCATTTTGAAAAAAAACTATTTCCTAAATCATAATGTTTAGAAATATATTTTAGACTTTTTGATTTAGTGTTAGAGGCAAAAATTTTTTTTATAAAATTTTTAATTTTTTGTATTCTTAGACTTCCTGAAAATGAATGGATTAATCTTATATTCCTTGCTGTTAACTCAATAAGATTTGTAAGATTAGTAGAGTAAAAGTCTTTACTCATGTGTGCTTCACCTAATGCAGAACTTCCGCCAACAATTATGTTTAAGTAAAATTTTTCATTGTTTATCTTTATATCAGCTATGAGTTCGTCTTCTAGATTTCCAAAATGAAAAACCTGTCCATCATAATTAATTAGTTTTAAACTTCCGTATTCTATTTTTTTAAGTTTATTTAAGACAATTTTTTCTGAAATTTTAAATAGGCTCATTTAATTTTCTTCGTAACTTAAATTATTAATAATTTTTTTTTCTCTTCCTCTGTATATTGCCCCTTTTCTCCATAATAAAAATGCTTCAAAATGTATCGAAC
>CACJAU010000040.1 GCA_902591415.1 uncultured Pelagibacteraceae bacterium | reverse complement strand
TTAAATCAAATAAGATTTGATGAAATTAACAAAGAAAAAATTTTTCACCCAAAAACGATAGATTTTTACAATATACAAAATGAAAAAATATGTGATCTAAATTTATCCAAGTTTAATAGCGCTGAAGCAAAATACACAACGCTTCAAAGATCTACTTTAATCGAATTTTTGAAAGAAGATATTTATACACAACATTTAAGATTTGGAAAAAAAATAAAAGAAGTGTCTGAACTGAAAGATAAAGTTCTTATCAAATTTGATGACAATACAAATGATCTAGTAGATTTCGTTATTGCTGCTGACGGAATATTTTCAAATACCAGGTCATTTTTTGAAATGAAAAAAAATGATCCAAGATTTAAAAAAGCAATTGCTGCAAGAGTAATATTAAATTCAAAATCTGAATTTGATATAAATGAGGAAAATATAAGTTTAATGCTTGGAAGTAACAGTCATATTGTTCTTTATCCAATAAATAAAAAAAAGGAACTTAATATGGTTTGTATTATGAGATGTAAAAAATATGAACCTGATAATGTTAAACAGTTAGTTCAAGAAATAATTTTAAAACAAAACCCAAAATTAAAAAATATATTTGAGAATGAAATAAAAACTTGGCCTTTATATTTTTCTCCAAAAATTATTCCCTCTTCTAATAAAAAGGTATTTTACGTTGGAGATGCTTTTAATGGGTTTTTGCCAACACTCGCGCAAGGAGCTGGACAGTCTATAGAAAGTGCTTTTGAAATATTTAATTTATTGAAAAAAGATAAACTCGATAAAGAAAATAATTATTTTAAAATTAGATCAAAAAGGGCAAAAATTATTAGAAGTAGATCAAATTTTAACTTCTTTGTATTTCACTTTTCAAGCAAAATTATGCAAAATATAAGAAATCTATTTTTGAAGTTTTTAGTAAAACGTAATTTTTTTATAAAAAGATATTTAGGTAAAGTTTATAAGAATTAAGCTTTAGTTTCAGTGATAAATTTTTGCCTTAAACTATCAATTACAACAGTAGACCCATTTATATTACAATGCCAATAAGTCCAACCATTATAGTTTTCAGCACCCATAATTGTTGCTGCCACTTTATGAATAGAACCCTCTGACTCTTTATATTTAATACTTCCATCAGCCATAATTTTAGCATTAATCTTCTTCTTCGGATCAAATAGGGTAGTACCAGGCTTTAATATTCCCAGTTCTACAAGAGAACCAAAAGGTATTCTTGGTTTTGTCTTATTATTTTCAATAGTATCTAAATAGTTTTCTTCTATAGGTTTTGTTTTTTCTACTCGTTCACAAGCAGCTTTAAAATATTTTTTATCTCTTTCTATACCAAAGTATTTTCTTCCTAATTTTTTAGCTACCACTGCTGTTGTTCCAGTTCCTAAAAAAGGATCAAAGATGGTATCACCTTTGTTCGTGGTAGCTAAAATAATTCTATGTAAAAGAGCTTCTGGTTTTTGTGTAGAATGAATCTTTTTTCCATCTTTCTTTAGCCTCTCTTTTCCATTACAAATAGGTAATGTCCAGTCTGATCTCATCTGCAAGTCATCATTTAAGCATTTTAACGATTGATAATTAAATGTATATTTTGATTTCTTATTTTTTGAAGCCCAGATAAGAGTTTCATGTGCATTAGTAAATCGCGTGCCTCTAAAATTTGGCATAGGGTTATTCTTTCTCCAGATGACATCATTCAGCAACCAGTAATCTAAATTTTGTAAGTGAAAACCTAAACGAAAAATATTATGATAAGATCCTATTACCCAAATACTTCCATTATCTTTTAGAATTCTTTTACACTCATTAAGCCAAGTAATGCAAAATTCATCGTAATGTTTGAAACTATTAAATTGATCCCACTTATCATTTACACCATTCACTTTGCTTGAATCAGGTCGAGTTAATTTTTCACCAATCTGCATATTATAAGGGGGGTCAGCAAAAACTAAATCAAAGGACTTATCGGGAATTTTTTTAATTTCCTTTAAACAATCTCCATTGATAATTTTATTGAAAAATTTTGACATTTTTAGATTCAACCCTAAATAGAATCTAGGGTCAAACCTTTTTAATAAAAAAATGTATCTTCTTGTGTTTGAGATTCTTAGTTAGACAATATCTTGTGTACAGGTTTAAAACCTTTTCTATGATGAGAAGTAATACCAAATTTTTTTAGACCTTCTAAATGAGCTCTTGTTCCATAACCAAAATTACTTTCCCAAGAATAGTTTGAAAATTCCTCAGCAAGTTTAATCATGAGTTTATCTCTGTAAACTTTTGCAATAATAGAAGCCGCGCTAATCACTTTTATTTTTTCATCACCGTTAATAATAGTTTTACAATTTTTCAGTCCACTTGGAGCAAAGTTTCCATCTATTAATGTCAAATCTGGTTTTATAGTTAGCTGCTCCAAAGCTCTTTTCATTGACAGTAATGATGCTTGTAAAATATTTAAATCTAGGATTTCCTCTACAGATGCTATACCAATAGCATAATGTGAATGGGATTTAATATGATCTGAGATTTCTAATCTTCTTTTAAAGCTTATTTTTTTGGAGTCTTTGAGAAGGTCAAGATTTATACCTTCTTTTAATACAACAGCAGCTGAAACCACTGGACCTGCTAGACATCCTCTACCAACTTCATCAATACCAGCAGTAATTGTTTTGTTTTTCAATTTAATCAGATTTTTTTATCTCTTATCATTTTTAAGTCTATCCAGGCCATTTTCTTTTGGGCTGGTTGCCTCATCAAAAAAGCAGGATGAAATGTAATAATTACTGAAGTTTTGCAATTACCAAATTTTTTTTCAATCCACTTACCTCTCATTTTAGATATCACAACTTCGTTTCCAATCAGTGCATTCATAGCAGTGCTACCAAGTAAAACTAAGATTTTTGGATTAATT
>CACJAU010000039.1 GCA_902591415.1 uncultured Pelagibacteraceae bacterium | reverse complement strand
CTTCAAATTTTGGCTTGCTTTCTATTTTTGCAATATCTTTGGTTTCCTCAATAATCTTATTCATTAAATCTTTACCAAGGTCTGTATGTTGCATTTCTCTACCTTTAAATTTAACAGTAAACTTAACTTTGTTACCTTTTGTAATAAATTTTTTAGCATTTTTAATTTTAAAATTATAGTCATGAGCTTCTGTTCCTGGTCTTAATTTAATTTCTTTTAAAGAAACAGTTTTTTGTTTTTTTTTGGCTTGATTAGCTTTCTTTTGTAAGTCATATTTATACTTTCCCATATCCATTATTTTACAAACGGGTGGATTAGCATTTGGTGAGATTTCGATTAGATCTAGTCCCTCTTGTTTTGCAAGCTCAATAGCTTTATTAAGTGGCATTGTGCCAAGATTTCCTCCATCGCTTCCGATGACTTGAACATCCAATGCCCTTATTCTCTCATTAGCTTTTGGGCCTTGAGGTTTACTTCTTCTCTGAAAATAATTAGGTTTAAAGTTAGACACTTAATTTAAAGGTAACTTATTTGAGGCAAGCATATTTTTTATCAAATCTTCTCTTTTCATAATTTCTTGTTTGTCTGATCCTAGTCTTCTTATTGTTACAGTATTTTCGGCAACTTCTTTTTTGCCACAAACAATTATATACGGAACTTTCGCTAAAGAATGTTCTCTTACTTTATAATTTATTTTCTCATTTCTTAAATCCATTTCACATTTTATACCTTCTTTAAATAAATCTTTAAATAACTTTTTTACATATTCGTTGTTCTCTTCAGCTATAGGACACACAACTACTTGTGCAGGTGACAGCCAAAAAGGTAATTTGCCGGCATAATTTTCTATTAAAATTCCTATGAATCTTTCAATAGAGCCAAATAATGCACGATGTAACATGACTGGAACTTTTTTATTCCCGTCTTTAGCAACATAAGATGCTCCCAATCTATTAGGAAGATTTAGATCCACTTGCAAAGTTCCGCATTGCCAATCTCTTCCAATTGCATCCCTTAAAACAAATTCAATTTTTGGCCCATAAAAAGCTCCCTCTCCTTTATTAATTGTATATTCAAGTTTCGATTGTTTTATTGCAGCTAAAAGAGCTGCTTCAGATTTATCCCATACACTATCGTCACCTACGCGCTTCTCAGGTCTATCAGAATATTTTAAAATAACATTTTCAAAACCTAAATCTTTATAAATTTCTAAAATTAAATTTGTAACTGATAATGATTCTTTAGTAATTTGATCTTCAGTACAAAATATGTGTGCATCATCTTGTGTAAATGCTCTCACTCTTAATAATCCATGTAATGCTCCAGATGGTTCATATCTATGCACTTTTCCAAATTCAGATAATTTAAGTGGTAAGTCTCTATAACTTTTTAAGCCTTGGTTGAATATTTGAACACATCCAGGACAGTTCATTGGTTTTACTGCAAATATTTTTTCATCTGGCGTTTCTGAAGTAAACATATGCTCCCCAAATTTATCCCAATGACCAGATTTCTCCCAAAGGGTTTTATCTAACAGTTCCGGCGTATTTATTTCTTTATATCCAGCGAGCCTTTGTTTTGCTCTCATGTACTCAACTAATCTTTGAAATAATAACCATCCTTTCTCGTGCCAAAATACGGCTCCAGGACTTTCCTCTCTAAAATGAAACAAATCCATTTCTTTACCAAGTTTTCTGTGATCACGCTTTTCAGCTTCTTCTAATCGATGCAAATAATCTTCTAATTCTTTTTTTGAAGCCCAGCATGTCCCATAAATTCTTTGTAGCATTTCATTATTTGAGTCTCCTCTCCAATATGCTCCTGAAACTTTCGTCAATTTAAAAGCTTTTCCAATTTTTCCAGTTGAGGCTAGGTGAGGACCTCTACATAAGTCATGCCATTTACCATGATGATAAATTGAAACCTCCTCTTCTGAGGGAATACTTTCAATAATTTCTGCTTTATATTTTTCTCCTATTTTTTTAAAATGCTTAATTGCGTCATCTCTTTTCCATACCTCTCTATGAGTTTTTTCATCTCTATCGACTATCTCACCCATTTTTTTTTCAATTTTTTTTAAATCTTCCTCAGTAAAAGGTTCTTTTCTTGAAAAGTCATAATAAAATCCATTATCTATAACTGGCCCTATAGTAACTTGAGTTCCTGGATAAAGTTCTTGAACTGCCATTGCTAAAATATGTGCAGCATCATGTCTGATAACCTCTAATCCTTCTTTATCTTTAGAAGTTATAATTCTTACCTTGGCATCTTTTGTAATTTGGTAGCTCAAATCTTTTAAACTACCGTCTACTTCCATGACTAAAGCAACTTTCTCGAGTGATTTACTAATTTTTTTTGTTAAATCAAAGCCATTAATTGAATTTTTAAAATCTATTTTCTTTCCGTCTAATAATTGAATTTGTGGCATTAATTTTTAATTAATCTTCTATATTCTTTTAAATTAGATTGGCACATTGTTTCAACATCAAATTTTTTAGTAATATTTTTTCTACCTTCATATCCTATAGATTTTAATTCATCTGGTGATAATTGAATAACAGTATTTAAACTTTTAGCAAGTTCTCTTGGATCGTCATGTTTATATAAAAATCCAGTTTTTTTATTAATAATAGTTTCTTTTGATCCTCCAATATTGCTTGCAATAATTGGTTTTCCCATAGATTGAGCTTCTACCGAAATTCTTCCAAATGCTTCAGGTTCTATTGACGCTGAAACTACAACATCGGCCAAAGAATAAGCTAAAGGCATTTCTTTACAATGGGAGATAAATTTTACTTTTTTGTTTAGGCTATATCTTTGGACGAGATTAAGTAACTTTTTTGAATAAACCTTCCTACCCTGATCAGAACCAAGTATTACTGCTTGAAAATTAGTAAAATTATAGTCTTCGATTAATATATTTAATGACTCGATAAATTTTTCTTGACCTTTCCAATAAGTTAATCTCCCTGGTAAAAGTATTGTAAATTTATTCGAAGAGATATTCCACTCCTGTTTAAGTTTTTCTTGTTTTAAAACTGATATATTTTTTGAATTATAATAATCAACATTAATACCTCTGAAGATTACTCTTAGTTTTTTTTCTTTGCTTAAATACTCGTTATAATTTTCATTTATATGACTAAAAATAAA
>CACJAU010000038.1 GCA_902591415.1 uncultured Pelagibacteraceae bacterium | reverse complement strand
CTGGAGCACACCAAGATTTACCTAAAGTCCAGTGGCCATTACCAATTATTTTTTGTACATGACGATCAGAAATATCATTTAAAATAAAATATCCAAAAACATAATCTAAAGCTTTATCTTGACTGACATTTTTTGCTTCTTTTCCGATTACCAATGCTAACTCAACTTCATAGTCTAGCTTTTCTTGTGAGCTATTTTTTTTAATAGGATCATTAGGACCTTGAAGGCAATCTGGACTTTTATTAAAGACAATTGGATAATCTGGTAGTTTAGAACCTGTTTGTTCTGCGTGAAGGGAATAATTTAATCCTATACAAAGAATATTACTTGGCCTGTTTACACATGCGCCAATTCGAATATTCTTAGATATTTCAGGAAGTGCTTCAATTTTGATTTGTCGTAATTTTTCCAAAGTTTGAAAGTTTATCGTATCGGGGTTCAAATCATTTATATGTGATGATAGATCTCTAATTTTATTTTCCGAGTCCATTGCAGCAACTTTTTCCTGCCCATGTTGGCCAACTCTTAATAATATCATGTAATAATTTTAATTAAGATTTGATTATTTTACAAATCTTTTAATTCTTTCCTCAGTGGTAGTATCAGGACCAGAATATGGAGTTTCATAAGAATTAGTTCTTGTTAAAACATCTATACCTTTTGTGAAGATAAAAATAAAAAAAACTATAAAAAAAATTGCAAAAATTTTAGCTGGATTATAATTTCCAGATTGAAAGACACTAACAGGCTGTTCTTGTTTTTTGTGAAAAAATTTAAAAGTTAGATATACGGCAATAATTAATCCTATGTGAGCCATAACTACTCCAGCCCAGCCAAAAATAAATGAAGTTACGCTAAAAACATATAAACTAAAAACAGTTGACCAAACAAATGATAATACTATTAAAATTTGTAGTCTTACAGATTTTGGTAAGCTTCTCAAATCATTTTTACTGTCATCGAACATAATGTTCGCAGCTTCAGTCATCCAATTTTTAAAACTTTCCATAATCCGTTTATATACTTTTTAATCAAAATTTAAATCATCATAAATTTCGCACTAATTGTCTTACTTTTTCCATATGTCTATCAAATCTTTGTTGGGTCATGCCGGGAAGAACTTCATAGAATCTTACATAAGTTGTTCTCATTCCTCCTAACTTAAGTACTCCAGCTTTGATTCGTCTAAAAGGTATATTCTGAAACCAAGTTTGAATTGAAAACCAATTTCCACCATACGACATCGACATAATGGCTTTTTTATCCTTCATGGCTCCAGCAACTGGATAGCCCCAATTACCAACAAGCCTCTTAAATGAAAAAAACCATTTAGGTGCTAAAGTAAGGTCAATCCAGTTTTCTAAAATTGCAGTTGCTCTCAAATTATAACAAGGTGAAATCATGAATAATACATCGCTATCTTCTAATCTTTTTCTGTAATCTAATATTTGATCATTCGGACCCGTCCCATCAAAGAACGGAAGAGGTTTTTCATCGTGTAAATTTATAAGATCTATTTTATGATTTAATTTTTTAGCTTCATCTATAAAGGCATCCCTGATCGAAGCGTTAAAAGATTTTTTAGTATTATGATGTCCATAAACAATGAAAATTTTCTTAGACATGTTAAGTGTCTATATCATTTTTTTTATCTTTCCAGAAAAAAATACCACTACCGATTCCTATAGCCACAGCCGAAACCAACATACTGTATTCTTGATCTGAATAGAGCACTAAACCTCCAAAGACAATAATGATTATTCCAAGCGTTTTATTATTCATTGACAAAATTATTACTTATATTAAAGTTTGATTATCCATATGTCATGGAAAAAAAGACTCCGCATCTACATGCGGGACTCTATAGAGAGTTACAAAGTAGGTTGAAAAGAAAGGAGATGTGATGAATAGATTTTCACGTTTGCTTGGTGAGTTCAGCCGAAACAGTCAGAGGGCTAAACTTGCACAGCAGCTTAATAAAAAAGTCGAAGCTCCAGAAGCTAACGCCAATGGGACTAGCGGCTATTTGATTAAGGAAGGTAAAAATGCTGGGAAAGTACTCAAGCATTTAAAAACTGATAGAACAAAACTTTAATAAATCTTTATAGAGTGGGGTTTAAATACCCCACTCAAGTCTTTAATATCTCCTAAATGAATAAACAAAATTTTTATGATCTTAATTTTGATCAATTAAAAAACTTTCTTATAGAAAAAGCAGAAATTGAAGATAAAAAAGCTAAGATGCGTACACAGCAAATGTTTAATGCTGTGTATAAAAAAAACATAAAAAATTTTGATGAACTTACAACATTCGGTTTAGAGTTAAGAAAAAAAATTAAAAATCTCATCTCTTTGGATAAACCCAAAATAATTGATATTCAAAAATCTAAAGATGGTACAATTAAATTCCTTCTCGAATTAAAAGATAAAAGAAATGTAGAAACTGTTTTAATACCAGATAAATCACAAAGTCGTTACACAATTTGTTTATCGGTTTCCGTAGGTTGTTATTTGTCATGCGAGTTTTGTGCCACAGCACAAATTTCAAAAAAACAAGTTAGAAATCTAACACCGGGCGAAATAACTTCTCAAATTATTTTGTGTAAAGATTATATTGATGATTGGTCTACTCAAAAAAAGATTACCAATCAAGTATTGATGGGAGAGGGGTCACCTTTTTTAAATTTAGATAATGTCAAAGTTGCGATTGATAATTCGAAAAATAAAGATGGACTTGAATATGGAAGAACTAGAATTACAGTTAGTACGGTAGGCGTTGGAATTAAAAAAGATAATATCGATGCAATTGAGTGGGCTGCAAAAGAACTTGATGTTTATTTAGCATGGAGCTTACATAGCTCAATTCCAAAACATAGATCTGAGATTATGCCTATCAACGAAAAATACTCTATAAATTCTTTAATACCTCAATTAAAAAAATATTATGATAAAACAAAGTTACCTATTTTTATTGAATGGATTTGTTTAGAGGAGAATATGACCGAAGAACACGCTAAAGAATTAGTTAAGATAATGAAAAAAGTTCCATCAAAATTAAATCTGATTGAATTTAATCCACTTGAAAATAAAAGTTTTAAACCTGCTTCACAAGACAATATTGATAAATTTTCAAAAATTATACAAGACAATGGTTTCTTATCTCTTTTTAGAAGAAGCAGAGGTAGAGACATCAATGCATCTTGCGGATCCTTAGCAAATAAGAAAACTACAGGTAATGGATAATCTA
>CACJAU010000037.1 GCA_902591415.1 uncultured Pelagibacteraceae bacterium | reverse complement strand
AGAAGTAAGAAATGAAAAACTAAGCTATAAGTTTTGGTCTACCGCTTCTCTAATGGCAACATATTATGAGATACTCAATACTAGTTCTAAATGGTTAAGTAAAAAAGGTATTAACAAAAAATTAGCTGATACGTATATAGCTGAATTATTTTTAGCTCTAAGTCAGGATGCTTTAAATAAATCACCTCAAGGATTTAAAAAACTCGTAGCGGACTCACAGACCCCAAAAGGCCTAAATATGCAGGTTCTTAATGAATTGAAAAAAGGAAAATTCTTCACTAAGTTCACCAAAGCTCTTGAAAATGTAAATAAAAGAGTAGGTAAGTAAATCATGGAATATTTTATACAACAATTAGTAAATGGGATTACTTTAGGTTCGATTTACGGACTAATAGCAATCGGTTACACGATGGTTTATGGAATCATTGGAATGATTAACTTTGCTCACGGTGATATCTTTATGATCGGAGCTTTTGTTGCTTTAATTTCATTTATTATCTTTGGTTTAACTGGAGTAGCGTTACCAATTATTTTACTTTTAGTTTTACTTATAGCTATGCTTTTCACAGCTTGTTATGGATGGACAGTTGAAAAATTAGCTTACAAACCATTAAGAGGATCTTTCAGATTAGCTCCACTTATTTCTGCATTAGGTATGTCAATTGTTTTACAAAATTACGTTCAAGTAGCTCAAGGGGCTAGAGTAAAGCCTATGCAGCCGTTGATTAGTGGTGGTTTAGAATTTTTTAAGAATTCTGAGTTTATTGTTACAGTTAGTTATCTTCAAATTTTTATAGTTATCTTAACAATAATTTTAATGGGTATTTTTACTTATCTTATTACAAAAACAGATTTAGGTAGAGCTCAAAGAGCGTGCGAACAAGATAGAACAATGACTGCATTGTTAGGAATAAATGTAGATAGAACAATATCAATTACGTTTATTATTGGTTCCTCATTAGCATCAGTAGCTGGAATGATGTTTGTTCTTTATTACGGTGTAATTGATTTTTACATTGGGTTCTTAGCTGGAATAAAAGCTTTTACTGCAGCAGTGTTAGGAGGAATTGGATCCTTGCCCGGAGCAATGTTAGGTGGCTTGTTAATCGGCCTTATAGAAACCTTCTGGGCTGGATATGTTTCACTTGAATATAAAGATGTTGCAGCTTTTAGTGTATTAATTGTAGTTTTAATTTTCTTTCCAACTGGATTTCTTGGAAAACCTGATATCGAGAAAGTTTAATGGAAAAGAAAGATATCATTCAGTCATTTAAAGATAGTTTATTCACGGGCTTAATAGCTTTAGCTTTGTTTGGTCCAATAGTTGGTTTAAGAACTGCTTCTAAAGGTGAGGGATTATTTATTACTCCTCAATGGGGTGTTGTTTTTTTATTAGTTGGACTTTGCATAATAGGAAGATTTTTAATTAATCTAAATTCTGCTAGAAAAACTGAAATTACTTTTTTTTCAAAGTTTACATCTAAGTTTTCAGCAATAACTGAAGATAAAGCAAAACACTTTGCAATTACCGCAATTTTATTTGCTGCTGTGTTTCCGTTTTTACCTTTTACCGACAGATACTTTATGGATGTTGCTATAATGATTTTAACCTACATCATGCTTGGTTGGGGTTTAAATATCGTAGTTGGTTTAGCAGGTCTTCTCGATTTAGGCTATGTAGCCTTCTATGCAGTTGGCGCATATTCATATGCATTAATTGCAACTACTTTTGGTTGGTCTTTTTGGATTTGTTTACCTTTAGCAGGAGTGTTTGCAGCTTTTTTTGGAATTTTACTTGGCTTTCCTGTTTTAAGATTAAGGGGAGATTATCTTGCGATTGTTACTTTAGGATTTGGAGAAATTATAAGAATAATTTTAATTAACTGGTATGAAGTAACTAATGGACCTGATGGCATCACCGGAATACCACGACCATCCTTTTTTGGATTACCTTTTAAAAGATCTCCAGATGAAGGGGAAACAAGTTTTCATTTGTTTTTTAACCTTGAATATTCAACAATGCACCGAATAATATTTTTATACTATTTAATTTTAGTATTAGCCTTAATTACAAATTACTTTACGCTGAAGATAAGAAAACTTCCTGTCGGTAGAGCCTGGGAAGCTTTAAGAGAAGATGAGATTGCTTGTAAATCCTTAGGAGTTAATCCTACAAATACAAAATTAACTGCTTTTGCAATTGGTGCTATGTTTGGTGGTTTCGCTGGTTCATTTTTTGCCACGCGACAGGCATTTATAAGTCCAGAAAGTTTTACTTTTATTGAGTCCGCAATCATTGTTGCTATTGTTGTATTAGGCGGTATGGGCTCACAAACCGGAGTAGTTCTTGCATCAATTTTCTTAATCGGAATTACAGAGATGTTTAGAGACTTAGAGCAATATAGGATGATCGCTTTTGGTGGAGCTATGGTTTTAATTATGGTGTTTAAACCAAAAGGAATTTTAGCTAACAGGAAACCAACTATTCTTATGCACGGAGATAAGAAATGAGTAATTTATTATCAGTAGAAAATTTAACAATGAAGTTTGGTGGTTTGACTGCAATTGATGATTTAAGTTTTGACGCAAAAAATAATCAAATAACGTCTATCATTGGACCTAACGGTGCAGGAAAAACTACAGTATTTAATTGTTTAACTGGATTTTATAAACCTACTAATGGTCAAATGTTTTTACACAAAGAGGACAGCAAAATTTCATTAAGAAAATATACAGACTTTAAAATTGCTTATGTAGCGAAGGTGGCTAGAACTTTTCAAAATATTAGATTATTTCCAGCAATGTCAGTTCTTGAAAATTTATTAGTTGCTCAACACAACGAATTAATGATTGCATCTGGCTATTCTTTATTTGGGTTACTTAATCTTAAAACATATAGAGACAAAGAACAGCTAGCAGTTGATAAAGCAAAATACTGGTTAGATATTATTGGTTTAACTCATAGAGCAGATGATAATGCCGGAGACCTGCCTTATGGCGATCAAAGAAAATTAGAAATTGTTCGTGCAATGTGTATTGAACCAAGGTTATTGTGTTTAGATGAACCAGCTGCAGGATTAAATCCAAAAGAGTCAGCTGAATTAAATAAATTATTAAAATTCATTAAAACAGAGAAACAAACAGGAATTTTATTAATTGAACATGACATGAGTGTAGTAATGGGAATTTCAGATCATGTTGTTGTTTTAAATTATGGTAAAAAAATTTTTGAAGGAACAGCTGATCAAACTAAAAATAGCAAAGAGGTTATCGAAGCCTACCTAGGAGTAGATGAATAATGCTTAAAATTTCTAATGTTGAAACATTTTACGGGAAGATACAAGCTTTGAGAGGAGTTGATCTTGATGTGAATGATGGTGAAATTGTTTCTTTAATTGGCTCTAACGGAGCAGGTAAATCAACTTTGCTTATGACGATTAGTGGAGTAAATAAAGCCAAAAGAGGAAATATAGTTTTCAATGGTGAGAATATTGAAAACAAACAACCTCACAAAATTGTTGATATGGGTATTTGCCAAGTACCAGAGGGAAGAAGAATTTTTTCAAGATTAACCGTAGAAGAAAATTTAAGATTAGGGGCTCACGCCAATGACAAAGGAAAGTATTTTGAAAACGATATAAAAGAAGTTTATGATTTATTTCCTGTATTAAGTGATAGAAAAACTCAAAGGGGCGGTACACTTTCTGGAGGAGAACAACAAATGTTAGCTATTGGAAGAGCTTTAATGAGTAAACCCAAAGTGCTTTTATTAGATGAACCTTCACTTGGTATTGCACCAAAATTAGTTAATCAAATATTTGTTTCAATAAAAAATATTAATAAAGAAA
>CACJAU010000036.1 GCA_902591415.1 uncultured Pelagibacteraceae bacterium | reverse complement strand
AGGAAAAACTCCTTTAGAGCACGCTATTGCATATGCAGAGGAAAAAAATCCAGAAAAAAAACAAGATACTTGCATTTCTTTTGTTGAAAGAACAAGATCTGAATTTTGTGCAGTCGTAAAAAAACAAATTTCATTAAAGAACACTGAACTAGTTAAAAAGACATCAAATATGATTCAAAAACTACCAAAAAAAAATAAAATTAAAGAAATATCCCTAATTGAAAGTATAGCTAAAAAATCAGTTATCTATAATAGAAGGTAATCCCAAATTCTTCCAGCCAGGATCTTGACCGTTTCCACTAAATCCATCAGTGACATTTAGAGTATTATATCCCACTCTTGCTAAAAGATTAGCCGCAACAATTGATCTTCCTCCGGCAGCACACATTATTAGAACTTGTTCTTTTTTATCGATATTTTGTTTAACACTTTCTATAAAACTTGGGTCTTGAGAAATTGTGATAAAATAAGATTTTATACCTAGGTCTTTTGTATCGGGTTTCCCTACCGTATTCCATTCATTTTCTGTTCTAACATCAAGTAAAACAGTTCTTGGATTACTTTCTACAAATTTTTTAATTTCTGATGATTTGATTTCTTTAATCATTGAGTGGTCCCAATATAAATAATTGGGACCACTAAATCAATTATTAAGCAGCTAATGCTTGTTTAATGTCAGCGATGATATCATCTGGATGTTCGATACCAATTGACAATCTCACATAGCCTGGTGTTACACCAGCCGCTGCTAACGCCGCGTCATCTAGCTGACTGTGTGTTGTAGTAGCCGGGTGAATTGCTAAACTTCTGGCATCACCAATATTCGCAACGTGGTAAAGCATTTTTAAGTTATCAATAAACTTAGCACCAGCTTCTTTAGTACCTAAGTCCATTCCAACTAAAGAGCCGTACCCACCTTGCATATATTTTTTAGCTCTCTCTTTAATCTCACCTTGGTGATTAGTTGGATAGATTACATTCTTAACTTTCTTTTGTGTTTCTAAGAAAGACACAACTTTTTCTGCATTACTACAGTGTTGTTTCATTCTAAGAGCAACCGTTTCCAAACCTTGAATGATTTGAAAAGCATTAAATGGACTTAAAGGAGCACCTAAGTCTCTCAATAAAACCACTCTCGCTCTAATTACAAAAGGAATATTCGCTCCTGTTAATTGAGGAACTGCATCAGCCCATATCGCACCACCATAACTTTGGTCAGGCTCATTTAATAGTGGTTGTCTTTTTCTGTCTTTAATCCAGTCAAAGTTTCCACCATCAACAATTATTCCACCAATTGAAGTTCCATGACCACCAATATACTTCGTCAATGAATGCATTACGATTGCAGCACCATGAGCTAAAGGTTTACAAATTACTGGTGAAGCTGTGTTATCGATAATTAAAGGAATACCTTTTTTTCTACCGATATCTGAAACTTCCTTGATTGGGAACACACGAAGATAAGGATTTGGACAAGACTCACCGTAGTAAGCTCTTGTTTTGTCATCAGTCACTTTTTCAAAATTTTTAGGATCAGCTGGATCTGCAAATCTAACTTCAATACCTTGTTGTCTTAAAGTATTTTTGAATAAGTTAACTGTACCTCCGTATAGATCAGTTGAAGCAACTATGTTGTCTCCAGCCTGTGCTAAGTTTTGAATGCACATTGCTGATGCTGCTTGACCTGAACCAACCGCAAGTGCTGCTACACCACCTTCTAGTGCCGCAACTCTTTTTTCTAACACATCACATGTTGGGTTCATTATTCTTGTGTAAATATTACCGAACTCTTTTAAACCAAATAAATTTGCAGCGGTTTCTGCATTTTTAAATTGGTACGATGTAGTTTGGTAAATCGGAACTGCTACTGCTGTAGTTGCAGGATCACTTCTGTAATCGCTACCATGTAAGCCAATAGTTTCCGGATGTTTAAAATCAGCCATTGATTTTCCCCCTTACTGTTTCCCTTACTGTCTCGTTCATTTTTTCTCCATTTTTCTGGAGAAGAATGAACGAAATTAATTCTGTTCATCTTCTCCTTTTTAGTACTTCGGCATATGCCAGGTGTACAATATGGTTCAAATACCCGATTTAATTTTAGATTGATCCAAAAAAAAACCACCGGCTAAAGCGGTGGTCATTTGACTTAAACGCTTTAGCTGGATTTATAAAGCGCCCGCAAGTTGTCTTAACTCAGCGCTATTAAATTTATATCAATAAAGAGAAGTTTCTGTCAACAATTAATTTATCAGCGTTTTCAGCTCCAAAATATTACCGTGAGGATCTTTAATAAAAAATGTTTCTTGTTGCTCTTTCTTATCTTTAAATCTTGTGTAAGGTTCGTCCAAATATTTTATCTTATTAGTTTTAAGATTTTCTTTAATTTGATCAAAAACATTTCTATCTAAATGTACCCCAAAATGAGGTACTGGAACATTTCCCATATCTACATCATGCCGTTCACTTGGAAGTTTCATGCTAGTTTTATGAAGTGTTAATTCATTTCCCCAAAAATCAACATCAATCCATTTGCCTTTCTCTCCATTTCCAGTTTTGCAGCCTAAAACATCAACGTAAAATTTAGTAGATACTGCCAAGTCTTCTGCAGGGATTGCTAAATGAAAAGGTTTGCTCATAAATGTGATATATATAGTCCTTTTAATTAATCAAGTAGTCATTATATATATAAATTATGAACGAATACTTAGAATCAGTGAAAAAAAGAGACCCTGCGGCTAAATCGATATTAAGCATCATTCTCACTTATCCTGGAGTGAAAGCAGTGTTCATGCATAAAATTTCAAATTTTTTTCATATAGCTGGGTTTCATTTAATTGCGAGAATTATATCTCAAGCAACTAGATTTTTTACAGGAATTGAAATTCATCCAGGCGCAAAGATCGGTAAAAATTTATTTATTGATCATGGAATGGGAGTAGTAATTGGAGAAACCTCAGAGATTGGTGATAATGTTACTATCTACCATGCAGTAACTTTAGGTGGAAGTTCACCTAGCATAGATAGTGAGAGACAACGTCATGAAAAAAGACACCCAACTATCGGTGATGATGTCGTTATAGGCTCTGGAGCACAAATCATTGGACCAGTAAATGTCGGAAAGAATGCAAGAATTGCTGCTAATGCTGTGGTTGTTAAAGATGTTCCAGAAAGTGCTACAATGGTTGGTATACCTGCTAAAGCTGTGAAACTTGAGAATAAAGGCAAGTTTAGACCTTATGGTGTAGATGATAAAGTAAAAGATGAGTAATAAAAATTGGGATCCAAATTTAACTCCAGAACAAAATTACGTTTTGCGACAAGAGGGTACAGAGTCTCCAGGTAGCAGTCCTTTAAATAACGAAAAAAGAGAAGGTTCTTATCATTGCGTAGGATGCGGAACTAAACTTTTTGACTCAAGCGCAAAATATGAAAGTGGAACTGGCTGGCCCTCTTTTTTTAAATCTTTACCAAATGTTTTTGAGGAAAAAACAGACATGCACATAGGCTATCCAAGAACAGAATATCATTGTAAAAAATGTGGCGGTCATCATGGTCATTTGTTTGAAGATGGTCCAAAACCTACAGGAAAACGTTATTGCAACAATGGCGTGTGCTTATTTTTTAAACCTAAAAGTTGAATAGTTATTAACAAACCAATTAAGTGTTTTAATACAACCTTGCAACAATTTATTTTGTAAGTTGCCATGTCCTCTAGACCAAGGCTACATAAATTTGTAAGATTAACTTTTCACCCGCCATGAAGTATAAAATTATTTCCCTAATTATAACATTTTTATTTATTTCATCTTTAAAACTTCCAGCGAACCAAAATAATTGGCAACCGGCCCAAGAGGGAGATAAAATTATAATGATTAGGCATGCGTTA
>CACJAU010000035.1 GCA_902591415.1 uncultured Pelagibacteraceae bacterium | reverse complement strand
TGCACAAAAAAAATATAAAATAGACTCAACCCCAACTATAATTGTAAATGAAAAAAAATATTCTGGAAAAGTAGATTATAATCAATTTAAAAAAATAATTGAAAAAAATTTATAGATGAAGTTTAAACAATTAAATATCACAGGTTTTAAATCGTTTTCAGAAAAAACATCTTTTTTAATTGAAAATGGTTTAACTGGTATAGTGGGTCCTAACGGATGTGGAAAGTCAAATATTGTAGAAGCTCTTAGATGGTGTATGGGTGAAAATTCTGCAAAAAGTATGAGAGGTTCTGGAATGGAAGATGTTATTTTTTCTGGTACAGCTAATAGACCATCAAAAAATATTTCAGAAGTAAGTCTTACAATGGATAATCAGAATAAGGATGGTCCATCACAGTATAGGGAATTTGATGAAATTTCAGTGAAAAGAAAAATTGAAAAAGATAAAGGATCAAAATATTATATTAATGACAAAGAGGTCAGAGCAAAAGATGTTCAAACCTTGTTTGCAGATTTATCTACAGGGGCTCATTCACCATCGCTTATTAGCCAAGGGAGAATCGGACAATTAGTAACTGCAAAACCTATTGAGAGAAAATCTATATTAGAGGAAGCAGCTGGTATTTCTGGAATTCACTCAAGAAGACAAGAAGCTGAAACCAGATTAAATGCAGCTGAAAATAATTTAAAAAGAGCAGATGAACTTAAAAGACAACAGCAGAAACAGTTAGATAATTTAAAAAAACAGGCTGAAGAGGCAACAAAATATAAAGAAATTTCAAGAGAAATTAAGAAAGCTGAAGCAGGCTTGTATTATTTAAAAATAAAAGAAATAGAAAAAGATAAAAAACAAATTATTGAAAAACTTAATGAGCTTGATGATGAGATAAGTGCAATTAATATAGATTTTAATCACAATAATACGCTCTTAGAAGAAGAAAATAAAAAACTTGCTCCACTTCGTGATAAAAAAATGGAAAGTGCTGCAAGTTTACAAAAACTTAATTTGGATATGTCTAATCTTGAAGCAGAAGAGGCAAGAGTAAAGTCTTTGCAAGATAAATTAGAAAAATCCATAAAAACTATTGAGTCAGATCTTGAAAGAGAAAAAAGCATTTCTTTGGATGCAGAGTTAAATGAAAAAAGAGTTTCTAAAGAAAAAGATGAACTTTTAAAAACAGAAAATGAGCTTATTGAAGTAGAAACGAGTTCATCAAAAGAACTTAAAAACTCTAAAACTCAATTAGAAAATTTACTAGCAAAATTAGATACAATGCTCAATGAAATTGAAAAAGATATAGACAAAAATAAAAAAATTACGAAAGAAATTTTTAGAAAATTAAAGCAGCTCGTAAAAAATATTACTTCATCTCAAGAGGAATATGCTGAGAAATTTGGTAAGGACAAATCAATACAAAGTGACTCTATTAAACGTAAAGAGAGAATAAAAAATATAGATGTAGAATTAGAAAATTGGAGAAATTTAAGATCTAATTCAGAAAAAATGACCGCTGAATTAACTGAACGTAAAATGAAGCTTGTTTCAGAACTAAATGATAATCAAAAAAATCCTGAGCGTATAGCAACTTCAAAAGGTCAAAATCTGCAAAATTTAGAAAATACTAAAAAAAGAAACGAGGAAATTGAAAAAGAATTAATGGAGTCTGAAAAAAAATATAATTCAATTAATCAAAATATAAAAGAGATACAACTAAAGTTAAGTGGATTGAAAGAAAACAAAGCTAGAAATGAAGCTACTATAGAAGGTATAGAAAATAGGAAAAAAGATTTATTATTCTCAATTAAAAGTGAGTTAAATATAGAAAATGAAGTATCAATACTATCCCAATCAGACTTAAACGATATAGACCCAGAGAATATGCCGTCATTGGAAAATCAATCGCAAAAGGTAGAAAAAATAAAAAAACAAAGAGAGTCACTTGGGTCGGTAAATTTAAGAGCAGACGAAGAGACAAAAAAATATGAGACCGAGATTAAAAAAATGGAAGACGATAGAGCGGATTTATATTCAGCAATTGTAAAGTTAAAATCAAGTATTGAAGAATTAAATCAAAAAGGAAGAGAAAGATTGCTTGAAGCTTTTACAAAAGTAAATCGTAAATTTAATGAAGTTTATACAAAATTATTCAATGGAGGAACCGCTAAAATTGAGCTTGTGGACTCAGATGATCCTCTTGAAGCCGGTTTAGAAATGTTCGTATCTCCTCCAGGTAAAAGATTACAATCAATTACGTTATTATCAGGAGGTGAACAAGCGCTAACTGCTTTATCATTAGTCTTCGCAGTCTTTTTGGTAAACCCTTCGCCAATTTGTGTTTTGGATGAAGTTGATGCTCCTTTAGATGACGCAAATGTTACAAGATTTTGCAGCTTGTTAGATGAACTGACAAAAATCACAAATACAAAATTTATTATTATTACTCACCATGCGCTAACAATGTCAAGGATGCATAGATTATACGGAGTTACAATGGCAGAACAAGGAGTGAGCCAGTTAGTTTCTGTTGATTTACAAAAAGCAGAAGAACTCGTTGCCTAAAATTTTATTTTCATAATGACAATTCCAGAAGATTTCAAAACTCGCCTAAAAATTGCAAAATCTAAAATAAAAAAACAAGTTCAATCTGATAGTGAAAAAAGAGGCTCATTTATGGGTAACGCTTTCAAATTAGGCACGGAACTTGTTGCAGCAGTTGCTGTTGGGACAATAATTGGGTTTATTTTAGATACCTGGTTTGATACTAAACCTTGGTTAATAATAATTTTCTTTTTTTTAGGTGCGGCGGCAGGCATGTTAAACGTAATACGTACTGCTCACCAAATGCAAAAAAAAGAGGACTAAATTTTAAGGAAATTTATGGCAAGTAACCCCATGCAACAGTTCAGTGTTTACAAAATTGGACCAGAGATTAAAATTGCTGGAATAGATTTGTCATTTACAAACGCAAGCTTTTTTATGGTGCTAAGTGCATCTGTAATTTTACTATTTTTATTCTTGGGTACAAAAGAAAAAAAAATAATACCAGATAAAATTCAACTTGTTGCTGAAATGTTTTATTCTTTTGTAGCTAAAATGATAAGTGATACAGCTGGTTCAAAAGCTAAACCTTACTTTCCTTTTATCTTCAGTCTATTTATGTTCGTATTGTTCTGCAATATGCTTGGTATGCTGCCCTATTCATTTACTGTTACAAGTCATATTATTGTAACTTTAATAATGGCATTATTTATATTTGTAGCAGTTACTATTATCGGATTTTTAAAACATGGCTTTAAATATTTAAGCATATTTGTCCCAAGTGGAGTCCCTGCTGTATTATTACCTTTAATCACAATAATTGAAATTATTTCTTACTTAAGTAGACCGGTTAGTTTATCAGTAAGATTATTCGCAAACATGATGGCAGGACATACTATGTTAAAAGTGTTCGGTGGATTTGTGATAAGTTTAGGATTTCTAGGTGGATGGTTACCTCTTAGTTTTTCAGTAGCATTGACAGGTTTAGAAATATTAGTAGCATTTCTTCAAGCTTATGTTTTTGCAATATTAACCTGCATCTATTTAAATGATGCATTAAATTTACATCATTAATTAATAAAGGAGGAAAAATGGAGTTAGAAGCGGCGAAAATGATTGGAGCAGGTCTTGCTGCAATCGCACTAGCTGGAGCTGGAGTAGGTATCGGAATTATTTTCGGTAACTACCTGTCTGGAGCAATGAGAAATCCGTCTGCAGCTCAAAAGCAATTCCCTAACTTACTTTTGGGATTTGCTTTAGCAGAGGCTACAGGATTATTTGGCTTAGTAGTAGCTTTAATCATATTATTTGCGTTTTAATAAATTAGTATGAAAAATTATCTAAGTTTGACGATAGCTAGTATAGCTATTAACAAAG
>CACJAU010000034.1 GCA_902591415.1 uncultured Pelagibacteraceae bacterium | reverse complement strand
CAAGTCGTTGAAGTTTTTAAAACTCCTTCGTGTGGATGTTGTTATGGTTATGTTTTATTTTTAGAGGAAGAAAAATTTAAAGTTAAACAAACAGATATGAGAAGCCTTCATACAATAAAACAAAAATATAATATTCCAGTCGAAATGCAGTCTTGCCATACCACTATTATTGGTAAATATTTCATAGAAGGTCATGTTCCCTTTGAAGCGGTAAATAAACTATTAAAAGAACAACCTGATATTGATGGAATAGCTTTGCCTGGAATGCCAATTGGTACACCAGGGATGCCAGGTGATAAAGATGAGCCATATGTTATTTATCAACTTAAAGATGGGAAATCTTCACTATTCATGACAATATAAAGTCTATGATACAAAAGATTAAAATAATAAAAACACTTTTTATTATTTTTTCTTTATCCTTTTCTTTTTCTGCTAATGCCCAAACTGTGGAGGAAATTATTAAAGGTAGAAAAGCTATGTTTAGTGAAAACTATCAAAACGCTAAAAAGATATCTATATTATTGAAATCTAAAAGAATTGAGGAGGCTAAACCTTTAATGAAAAAAATTTCAGATAATTATAAAAAATTATTAGATTATTTTCCTGAAAATACTAAAGAAGGCTTTAAAACAGAGGCACTACCAAGCATTTGGGAAAATAAAGATGAGTTTAATGCTTTAATGCAAAAAGCATCAGGCGACATGATAAAACTTGCTAAGGTAATTGAAACTGTGGAAGACATAAGAGCGGTACAAAAAGAACTGATGTGGAGTAATTGCACAGCTTGTCATAGTAAATTTAGAGCGCCACATTAAATTCAAATGCAACTTTTACCCCTAATTTTATTCGGTATTGCAACCGCGTTTTCTCCTGGACCAAATAATATCATGACATCTTATACAGCTTTTAATTTTGGTTTTAAAAAAGCAATTCCCACAATGCTTGGAGTAATTATCGGATGGACACTTTTAATTATTCTTTTGCAATTATCATCTGGAGCTATTTTTCAAAAGTATCAATTTATTCAAACTACAATTAAAATTTTAGGATCAATTTATTTGCTATATATGGCTTACAAATTATCTTTTGCAGGTCAAACAAATAAAAAAATTGATCCAAAACCGGTGACATTTTTAAATACTTTTTGGTTTCAATTTGTAAATCCAAAAAGTATTATTGTTGGGTTAACTTCAATTTCTTTATTCATCGATACGCAAAATAATTATTTAAGAGACTCAGTTACTTTAACTTTAGTTTGGTTTTTAATGGCTGTTGGAAGCCAAACAGCTTGGTGCTTGATGGGAAAATACATGAGAAAATTCGCCACAAGTGATAAATTTATTAAGAATTTTAATTATACAATGTCTTTTTTACTTATCGTTTGTGTGATTTTGTTCTATGTATAGCGCATGAAATTTAATAGTAAAAATTCTCTTAAGTCATTAGATACTCTTAATTCTTCAGGAAAAGATTATAAATATTTCAACTTAAAGATAGCTGAAAAAAACGGATTAGAGGGAATATCAAAACTTCCTAAATCACTAAAGGTATTACTAGAAAATCTTCTTAGATTTGAAGATGATGTAACAGTAGATAAAAAACAAATACTAGCTTTAAAAAATTGGCTTAAAGAAAAAAAATCAAACACAGAAATAGCTTACAGGCCAGCACGTACTTTATTGCAAGATTATACAGGAATTCCTGCTATTGCCGATCTAGCAGCAATGAGAGATGCGGTGAAAGATAAAAATAAAAATCCAGACAAGATTAATCCATTATCAACTGTTGATTTAGTTATAGATCATTCTGTAATGGTAGATGAATATGCTTCAGGAAAATCGTTTAATCAAAATGTTGAAAGAGAATTTTTAAGAAACGGTGAGCGTTACTCATTTTTAAAATGGGGTCAGAAAGCATTTGATAATTTTAGAGTTGTGCCTCCTGGCACAGGGATTTGTCACCAGGTAAATTTAGAATATTTATCTAAAGTTGTTTGGTCATCAAAAAGCGGAGATGATTTATATGCTTATCCAGATACTTTAGTTGGAACTGATAGTCATACTACTATGGTCAATGGTTTATCTGTTTTAGGTTGGGGTGTTGGAGGAATAGAAGCAGAGGCTGCAATGCTAGGTCAGCCTATTTCAATGTTAATTCCAGAAGTTATTGGAGTTGAACTTAAAGGAAAATTAAAAGAAGGAACAACCGCAACAGACTTAGTTTTAATCATTGTTGAAATGCTTAGAAAAAAAGGTGTGGTTGGAAAATTTGTAGAATTTTATGGTGAAGGTTTAAAAAATTTAACTTTAGCTGATAGAGCAACAATTGCAAACATGGCTCCTGAATATGGAGCTACATGTGGTTTCTTCCCAGTTGATGATGAAACTCTTAAATATTTAAAATTATCCGGGAGGGATAAAGCGACAATTGACTTGGTTGAGAAATATTCAAAAGAACAAGGGCTTTGGGCAAGCAATGATGTTGTGTTTACCGATACTCTTTCTTTAGACGTAAGCAGTGTAGTAACAAGCATTTCTGGACCTAAGCGACCACAGGATAAAGTTTTACTTACAGAAGCTTCAACTGCATTTGCAAAAGTTTATAAAGAAAATGCAAAAAGAGATAAAGCTATCGAAGCCAAAGTTGAAGGCACTGACTTTAATGTTAAAGATGGTGATATAGTAATTGCAGCAATAACATCTTGTACAAATACTTCTAACCCAAGCGTAATGATTGGCGCAGGTCTTTTAGCGAAGAAAGCTCATGAAAAAGGACTTAAAGTTAAACCATGGGTGAAAACCTCTTTAGCTCCTGGCTCGCAAGTTGTTACTGATTATTTAGAAAAAGCAGGTTTAAATAAATATCTTGATGAACTTGGTTTTAATCTAGTGGGTTATGGTTGTACTACTTGTATTGGCAACTCAGGGCCTTTAAATCAAAATATATCAGATGCAATAAATAAAAATGATCTTTATGCTGTTTCAGTTTTATCTGGAAATAGAAACTTTGAGGGAAGAATAAATCCAGATGTAAAAGCTAATTACTTAGCATCACCTCCATTAGTTGTAGCTTATGCTTTAGCAGGTAACATGAATTTTGATATGTATAAGTCTGCACTTGGAAAAGATAAAGATGGTAAAGATGTTTTTTTAAAAGATATTTGGCCCAGTAATAAAGAAATTGAAGATTTAATGTTAAGTTCTTTAAATGCAGACATGTTTAAAAAAAGATATTCAAATGTTTCAGAAGGACCTAAAGAATGGCAGGCCATTAACACAACAGATAGTGATATTTATAACTGGGAAGCTAATTCTACTTATGTAAAAAGACCGCCATTTTTTGATAATTTGCCTGACCAACCAGAGGGTTTTAAACCAATTAATGATGCTAGAATACTTTTATTGTTAGCTGACTCAGTGACAACGGATCATATTTCACCAGCAGGAAGTATCAAAAAAGAAAGTCCCACCGGTGATTATTTTATGAAACATCAAATACAACAAAAAGATTTTAACTCTTATGGCGCAAGAAGGGGAAACCATGAAGTAATGATGAGAGGAACTTTTGGAAATATTAAAATAAGAAATGAAATGGCACCAGGTACTGAAGGTGGATTTACAACATTGCAACCAGATGGAAAAGTGATGAGTGTTTATGAAGCAGCGATGGAATACAAAAAAAGAAACAATGATTTAGTTGTAATAGCCGGTAAAGAATATGGAACAGGTTCATCGAGAGACTGGGCAGCTAAAGGGACTAAACTTTTAGGAATTAAAGCTGTTTTCGCAGAGAGTTTTGAGAGAATTCATAGATCAAATTTAATTGGAATGGGAGTTTTACCGCTTCAATTTAAAGAGGGTTTTGACCGTAAAAAATTAAATATTACAGGAACAGAATTAGTTTCGGTTATAAATATTGATAAAGGTGTTAAACCAAGACAAGAAGTAACTTGTGAGATTAAATATCAAGACGGAACTAGTAAAAAAATTCAAATGCTTTGTAGAATTGATACCGCTAATGAAGTTGAGTACTACAAAAATGGAGGAATTTTGCAGTATGTTTTAAGAAATATGCTT
>CACJAU010000033.1 GCA_902591415.1 uncultured Pelagibacteraceae bacterium | reverse complement strand
TACCTCCATGACTCTTAACAACTGGACCGTTTAATCCAAGAAAAATTGCTCCATTATATTTTCTTGGATCTAATTTTTCTTTGAATTTCTTTAAGGAGAAATAAGAAAAAATTAAGGAAATTCTCGTCATCAAATTTTCTGTTAAAGATTTTTTTAAATTATTTGTTATAAATTTGGCAGTTCCTTCTGCTGTTTTTAATGCAATGTTACCAGTAAAACCATCTGTAATTATTACGTTAGAGTCTCCAGTCATAATATTGTTTCCCTCTATGTAGCCATTATATATAAAATTATCTTCACTTGATAAATCTTTTAATCTTTTAGATGTGGCTTTGAGTATATCTGTTCCTTTTATTTCTTCTGAGCCTACATTTAGAAGTGATACTTTAGGTTTTTGACTTGGAAATAAAGATCTAAATAACGCAGAACCTATTTCAGCGAAATCAACTAGATTTTGTTCATTGCAATCTATATTTGCACCTAAATCTAAAACAACACTCATGCCCTCTTTACTAGGCCATAAACCTGCAAGAGCTGGTTTACTTACTTCATTCATCATTTTTAAAATCATTCTAGAGATAACTAACAAAACACCTGTATTACCTGCTGATAAACTAATTTGAGATTTACCTTCTAATTGATGCTGTATACAATTCCACATACTTGTATTTTTAGAATTTTTAATAGCCGTAAGAGGTGTTTCTTCATCTGAGACAACTTTATCTGAATTAATTATATTTATTGAATTAGATTTAATATTATGTTTTTTAATGTGATCATTTATTTCTTTTTCTTTTCCAAAAATATTTAAAAGAAAATCATTATTATTTTTATTTTTATCTAGAAAAATTTTAATACCTTCAATAGTTTTATCTGGAGAATTGTCTCCACCCATTGCATCAATTGCAATAGAAATTTTTTTTGACATAATTTATTGAGTTAAATATCTAGTATTTTTTTACCGTTATAAAAACCGGATTTTAAGTCTACATGATGTGATAATCTATATTCACCACTTTTTTTATCTTCAACAACATTTACTGAAGAAAGTTTATGATGAGACCTTCTCATTTTCTTTTTGGAGATAGATGTTTTTCTTTTTGGAACAGCCATAATTCAATATTTGTAATTTTCGATACCTTTTATCATATTATTAGATGGTAATTCAAAACAAAAGTTATAAAAATTATTTAAATAAACCTCAAATTGGTGCCTTTTTTCTTCATTATCGCTTAACTTTTCAAAATATTTCAAAATTAATTTTTTATTCATTCTAAAATCTGATTGATTTTCATTAAACTTAATTAAGATATCGTAAAAAATTTTATTCAAATCCTTCATCTTTTTATTTACAGAAACATCTCCAAACCCTAATTCTCTTAAATTATTTTCGATATAAAAAAATAAATTATTATAATTATTTTGGTCGGGCTCGTTCCCTCTTTTTTTCTGTATATACAGTATTACAGAATAGTGTAAAAACATTAAGTAAATCCTCGTTTCATAGGTATCTTCTAACGATAAAGTATTATAAAAAAAAATATTACGAGACAAATTTAGTAATGTATTATAGAGAATAGGATCATGTTTTTTCTTTTTAAATATCATAAAAAATTAATAATTTTTATTCTATTTATTATTTTATCAGCCTGTCAGTTGCAAGATCCTAATAAGACACATGGTATTGTTTTTCTTGAAAATAGAGCAAAAAAATTAATTATAAATACTTCAAACAAAAATGATGTCGTAAAAGTTATTGGCTTACCTCAAATTAAAAGTGAAATTGATAATAATACTTGGATGTACTTAGAGAGAACACTGACAAAAGGTAAATTTCATAAATTAGGAAAGCACGTTCTAAAAGATAATAATGTTTTGGTGCTAAGTTTTAATAAATATGGAATACTCGAATTTAAGGAATTTTTAAATAAAGAGGACATAAATAAAATTAAATTTTCAGAAAAAACAACAGAAAATGATTTAAATAGAAAAAGCTTTGTACAATCTTTTTTAGAAAGTGTGAAACAAAAAATGTATAGCAATCGAAAAAGATAGTTAGTGTGCAATCACTGCCAACAACAATAATGCAACTATATTTGTTATCTTAATCATTGGATTTACTGCAGGGCCCGCGGTATCTTTATATGGATCACCGACAGTATCTCCTGTAACAGCTGATTTGTGAGCTTCAGATCCTTTGCCTCCAAAATTTCCATCCTCTATGTATTTTTTGGCGTTATCCCACGCTCCTCCTCCAGCTGTCATAGAAACCGCTACAAATAAACCTGTTATAATAACTCCAAGCAACATTGCTCCCAAAGATGATAATGCAGCTTCTAATCCACCAATTTGTAAAATTATAAAATAAAGTATTACTGGAGATAAAACTGGTAAAAGAGATGGAACTATCATTTCTTTAATAGCGGCTTTTGTCAGTAAATCTACTAACCTTCCATAATCTGGTTTTCTTTTACCTTTCATAATACCAGGAATTTTTTTAAATTGCCTTCTAACTTCGATTACCACCGATCCACCTGCTCTTCCAACTGCTTGCATACCCATTGAACCAAACAAATAAGGCAACATTCCACCAATTAATAAACCAGCAACAACAAATGGGTTTGACAAATCAAATGTTACTGCTACGCCTTCTAAAGCTGATCCTTTTACTGTGGAAAAATATTTTATGTCTTCGGTATAAGCTGCAAATAAAACCAAAGCCCCTAATCCAGCAGATCCTATTGCGTATCCCTTTGTTACAGCCTTTGTTGTATTACCAACTGCATCTAACGCATCAGTAGTTTTTCTAACATTTTTTGGAAGTTTAGACATTTCAGCTATTCCTCCAGCATTATCTGTAACTGGTCCATAAGCATCTAAGGCAACTACCATGCCTGTAAGAGCTAACATTGCTGTTACTGCAATTGCAATACCATAAAGACCTGCTAATTCATTAGTATATAAAATTCCTGCAACGATAATTAAAGCTGGAACAGCAGTAGCTTCCATAGAAATCGCTAATCCTTGAATTACATTTGTACCGTGTCCTGTTGTTGAAGATTGAGCAACTGATTTAACTGGTCTGTAATTTGTTCCTGTGTAATATTCAGTAATCCATATTAATAATCCTGTAATTAAAAAACCAACTACTCCACAAATATATAAGTCCATGCCATCAAAAGTTTTTCCATCATTTCCATATGTTTCAGATAATCCCACAATTGAATTTGTGACTGGATATAAAATCAATAATGAAGTTAAAGCGGTAACAATAAAACCTTTATATAAAGCACCCATAATATTTTTGCTTTTTCCTAATTTTACAAACCAGGTGCCAACAATTGAAGTTAAAATACATGCTCCACCAATTGCTAATGGATAAATCATTAAATTGTAATCAGATGGAAAAAAAATTGAAGATAAAACCATTGTAGCAACAATAGTCACAGCATAAGTTTCAAAAAGATCTGCAGCCATTCCAGCGCAGTCACCGACATTATCTCCAACATTATCAGCAATTACTGCAGGATTTCTTGGATCGTCTTCTGGAATACCTGCTTCTACTTTTCCAACCAGATCTGCTCCGACATCAGCACCTTTTGTAAAAATACCTCCACCTAATCTGGCAAAAATTGAAATTAAAGATGCTCCAAATCCTAGAGCTACTAATGCATTTATAATTTCTCTATTATCAACGTTAAGATTAATTAAAACAATATAATAAAATGTAATTGCTAATAAAGCTAAGCCTGCAACTAACAAACCGGTGATTGCTCCTGATTTAAAAGCTATAGTTAATCCTGACTGTAAACTTTGGCGAGCTGCTTCTGCAGTTCTGACGTTAGCTTTCACAGATATAAGCATTCCTACATATCCGGCAACTCCTGATAAAAAAGCTCCTATGAAATATCCGATGCCAACTAAATAATTGAAAAAATAAGTTACAATTGCAAGTACTATCACTCCAACAACAGCGATGGTCTTATATTGTCGATTTAAATAAGCTTTGGCACCAATTTGAATTGCTTCAGCAATTTCCTGCATTTTATTATTACCAGCGCTAGAAGATATTATTTGACCAGATAATAAATAACTATAAGCAACGGCAAGAACACCTATAAATGCAATTAAATAAAGTAATTCTAAATAATTTGTCATGATTAAAGCGCATAAATGCCAAATTAATATTAAAAACGCAAGCTAAACTTATAAAAAAATATCAAATTTATTCATCTTTTCTTAATACTTTAGCTATTTTATCTAATATTGCGTTTAAATAACCAATTTGAATTTTCTCTAAAAAATGTTCTGAAGCCAGTAAATACTCATTAATAACCACTTTTTTTGGGGTGTTATGTTTGAACATTAACTCAAATATAGCCGCGAATAATATTATTTTTAGTAATTTATCTGTTTTAGCTAAATCAATATCTCCAATTAAAAGAGTATTTATTTTTTCCTCAATCAAATCTGATCTTTCAAGTGTACCCGTAACAACGTCTTTTATAAATTTTTTATACTGACTTTTAGGATATTCAATAGAGGAATTTGGATTCATCAATAAACTATAAAGTTTTTGAATAACTTTTATTCTAGGAGATAAATTTTTAGACTTTTTTGGGTCCATTGTTGAGTATAGATATAACAGCATTAACTGCTTCTGACCCTTTATTTGGTTTTTTATTGCTTACTTTATCACTTCGATTTTTAGCTTGAGTTAAAGTTAATGCAGTGATTATACCATTTCCGATTGGCTTATTATAATTGATGGAAAGATCTAAAATTGCTTTAAAAGT
>CACJAU010000032.1 GCA_902591415.1 uncultured Pelagibacteraceae bacterium | reverse complement strand
ATGAAAGTTACAATTCCTTATACGCCAAGAAAGCAACAAGCCTATATCCACGAACAGATAGAAAAGTTTAGATATAGCTTACTCTGTTGTCATAGAAGATTTGGCAAAACTGTAATGTGTATTAATCATCTGATTAAGCAATCGATGACCAGTAAAAATCATCAACCAAGATATGCCTATATAGCTCCGACTTATAGCCAGGCAAAGAAGATAGCTTATGATTACCTAGTGCATTTTACAAAAAATATACCAGGCATGAAATATAATCAGACTGAGTTAAGAGCTGATTTTATAAATGGTGCAAGGATTACTCTGTTGTCATCTGAAAATCCAGATAGCTTGAGAGGAATATATTTAGATGGATGTATTATTGATGAGACTGCACAAATAAATTCAGAACTGATTAATGAAGTTATAACTCCAGCTTTGTCTGATCGAAAAGGTTTTATGATCCTTGTTGGTACTCCAAAAGGAATGGCAAATCTATTTTACGATTATTACCAAAAAGCTCAAGGAGATCCTAAATGGTTTCTTCATGTGGCAAAAGCATCTGATACAAAGATTGTAGATGATGATGAATTAGCAGCAGCTTTGGCTGTGATGGGATCGCAAAAGTATTCTCAGGAATTTGAATGTTCTTTTATCGGTAATATTCAAGGATCTATTTATGGAGACATTATTGCTTCCTTGGAGGACAAAAAGCAAATAACTAGAGTGCCAGTAGATCCAAGCTATCAAGTAAATGTAGCCTGGGATCTTGGCTATAACGATGCAACCAGTTTAATCTTTTTTCAGCAAATCGGACACATGATCCATATTGTTGATTGCTATGAAAACACTAATGAGCCTCTGCCTCACTATGCAGAAGTTATAAAACAAAAAGATTATATCATTGGTCAAAACTATGGACCACATGATTTAGAACAAACAGAATTTGGATCTGGCAAAACCAGACGAGAAGTAGCTTATCAAATGGGATTACGTTTTAAAGTAGCTCCCAAAATGTTAATTGAAGATGGCATCCATGCAGTAAAGATGTTGCTGCCAAGATGTTTAATTGATGTCGATAACTGCTCAAAATTAGTAAATGCTTTAAGGCATTATCATCGTAAGTTTTCAGATAAAGAGAGAACTTACAAAATAAAACCAGTTCATGATTGGAGCTCACATTTTGCTGACAGCTTACGAACTCTAGCAACTGGCATAATAGAAAATAAATTTAACCAAAATAAAAGACAACAAGAACATGAAACTAACTACAAGGTATTATAATTATGGGATCACTATTTAAACCAAAAATTCCAGCTCCTCCTCCAATACAAGCTCCTCCTGAGCCTGATTTTTCTTATGAGGATGAAGAAAGAGAAAAAGCTGCAAAAGCAGCAATGTTAGAAGCTGAAAGAAAAAGAAAAGGCAGAAGATCTACTATTCTTACTGGAACTGGATTGAATGAAATTGAAGAAGAAAACATTGAAAAGAAAACTTTATTAGGTGGATAATGTTTAAAGCAATAAAAAATTTTTTTAAAAAAAATCCTAAAGATGATCTTTTGGATTTTCCAATTATAGAAACTATATCTTTGCAAGATGTAACTCTTGATAATGTGGTTAAGTCTAATGAAGAGAAAGCAAAAGCTAAAGATACTAAAGAAACAAAATCAACATTAACATTTGGTAAATAATTATGGGTGGACCTTCAAGTAGTGGAGCTGGTGGCTCTGATGCTGGATTTGAAAATACAACAAAATCTAAGCTAAGTAAAAAAAATCAAAATTTAGTTGATGCAAGTTTTGATCAAAGAGGCAAAGTTAAAATAGATCAAGCAAAAATTTTACCTCCTACAGTAGCTTTATTTAAAGGTCCATTTAAAAAAGGATCTGAGGTAACTAGAAATTTTTTTACAGAAAAAGTTTTAGGATCTAAAAATTATAAAGGCACTACTAAAGAAGATTTTGCAAAAATGTCTGTTAGCCAACAAGAAAGTATCTTTGGCGAATACATGAAAGGCAGACAAACTGGAAACACAGATGCTTATGGTAATCCAACTAATAGAGATAGTAGAAATAATTCTAAGTCTATTGAACAACCAAAAGTAGCTTCTCAAATGAATAACAGTAATGTTAAATCTAAATTAATTGTAGCTGACAAAGTAGCTCCAACGACTGCTGAAATGTCTGAAGATGATAGAATGGTTGCAATAAAAAGAGGCAAAAGAACAAAAACTGTTTTGACTAAAGATTATAATGAACAACCAACTTTAAGTAAAAAGGCTTTATTAGCATAATGCAATCACAAGAATTTAAAACTTTATCTAAACAACTCAAAGATAATCTATCTAGGTTAATGGAAAAAAGATCTAACTTTGAAAGCCATTGGCAAGAAGTTGCAGATCTTATGTTACCTAGAAAAGCAGAGATTACAAAAGAACGAGCAAGAGGCGACAAACGACATGCACAAATATTTGATGCAACAGCGATCCATGCTCTTGAACTATTGGCAGCATCTCTGCATGGTATGTTGACTTCATCTGCGAATAGATGGTTTTCATTAAGATTTAAAGAAACAAGTTTAAACGAAAGTGATGAAGCAAAAGAATGGTTGGAAGATAGTACGCAAAGAATGTACGATTCAATTTCAAAATCAAATTTTCAACAAGAGATATTTGAATGTTATCATGACCTGATTGCTTTTGGAACTTCATGCTTAATGATTGAAGAAGATCAAGACGATGTATTACTCTTCTCTGCTAGACATATTAAAGAAGTTTATATCCAAGAAAACAAAAAAGGATATGCAGATACACTATACAGAAGATTTAAACTACCATCTCAATCTGCTATTTCTAAATTTGGAATTGAAAATGTATCAAGAGAATTACAAAACATCTCAAAGAAAAATCCTTTTGATGATGTTGAATTAGTTCATGTTGTAAGACCAAGATTAGATTTTGATCCTAATAAAAAAGATAAAAAGAATATGCCATTTCAAAGTATTTATTTTGAATATGGAACTGGTCATATAATATCATTAGGTGGATTTTTAGAAAATCCTTATGTCATTCCAAGATATTTAAAAGCATCTACAGAACAATATGGAAGATCTCCAGGAATGAATGCTTTACCTGATGTAAAAGTTTTAAATAAAATGGTAGAGAACAGTTTAAAAGCAGCAGCTAAACAAATTGATCCACCACTTTTAATTCCTGATGATGGAATGTTAGCTCCTATTAGAATGTCTCCAGGTAGTATTAATTATTATAGATCTGGATCAAGAGATAGAATTGAGCCATTAAATATTAATGCTAACAACAGTATTACTATTAATAACGAAAATCAAAGAAGAGATGCTATTAATAAAATGTTTCATATCGATCAGTTAGTTATAACTGAAAATAGAAACATGACAGCGACTGAAGTAATCCAAAGACAAGAAGAGAAAATGAGAATACTTGGTCCAGTATTAGGTAGATTACAATCTGAATTATTATCGCCATTAATAACAAGAGTATTTAATATTCTTTTAAGAAATGGTTTATTTTTACAATCTCCAGATATTCTTATGCAACAAGAATTAAAAATAGAATTTGTATCTCCAATGGCATTAGCTCAAAGAGGACAAGAATTAACTTCTTTAATGAGAGGATTAGAAATTTTTGGATCACTTGCTCAAACAATGCCAGTTATGGATTACATTGATGAAAATGGATTAGTTAAAAATATTATTTCAATTTTAGGATTACCAGCAAAAGTTATTAAATCAGATGCTGAAGTAGAACAAATTAGAACTGAAAGAGCAGAACAAGAAGCTCAACAAATGGAAATGCAACAACAAATGGCTGAAACTGAAATGGCCAAGAATGCAGCTCCAATGGCAAAAGTAGTTCAAGATGGACCAAAGCAATAAAGAAATAGAAAAAAAAATAGCACAGCTTAGAAAAGATTACAAAATAGTTTTTGGATCTGATGAAGGCAAAAGAGTTTTAGAGGACATCTCTATAAGATGTCATGAGAGTTCGACTACTTTCTCAAAAGATAACAGTCATGAAACTGCTTTTTTAGAAGGACAAAGATCAATACTTCTTTTTTTAAAAGCAATGATTAAATCAAAATAACCAATAGGTATATAAATGGAAAATCAGACAACTGAGCAACCAGCTCAATCTGAACAACCGACAGATGTTGTTCAGAATACTGAAGCAACAGCTGAGGTAAATGAGACTGTTTTAACAACTGAGCAGCCTCAAGTAAATTTTAAAGATTCTATTCCTGAACAATTCAGAGAAGAAAAATCTTTAGAAAATATTAATAGTATGGATGATCTTTTAAAAGGATATGTTCATGCTCAAAAACTTGTTGGAACTAATAAAATTCCAGTTCCAAACAAGCATGCAACTGATGAGGATTGGAATGAAGTGTTTAAAAGACTGGGTGCTCCAGATACACCAGAAGGCTATCAATACAATATCAAAGATCAAGAAATGGATAGTCAACAAATATCAGAGTTTAATAAAACAGCACATAAATTAGGATTACTTCCTAAGCAAGCTGAAGGTCTTGTTAAGTTTTATAATGAGATGAATGGTAACATTGCATCATCTCAAGAAGAAGCTGCTGCTCAAGCTCAGTTAAATGTTGAGACTGAATTAAAAAAAGAATTTGGTCCACAATATAACAAAAGACTAGACCAGGCTAAAAGACTTGCTGTAAATTCTTTAGGACAAGATTTTTTAGAAAATACTTATCTTAAAGATGGATCAAGATTAGGAGATAATTTTCAAGTCATAAAAGCCTTTTCTGATCTAGCCAACAAATTATCTGAAGATGAAATTGTTAAAGGCGATGGATCAGACTATATGACAGCTAAAGACATTGAAAAAGAAATTAA
>CACJAU010000031.1 GCA_902591415.1 uncultured Pelagibacteraceae bacterium | reverse complement strand
ACAGATGGTGGAGAATTTAAATATCATACAAACAGTCATATTTTAAGATTTTTTGTTTTCTTTGGAATGTTTTTTGTAGTCTCATTTATTTCTATAAGATTTTGGCACGAGACAAGTTATCTTACTTACATTGGAATTTTTATTTTATTACTTGGAGTTAAGTATTTTGGATTAACTTCATCTGGTTCAAAAAGATGGTTAGATCTATATTTCATGAATTTACAACCTTCTGAGTTAATGAAAATAGGATTGATTTTATTTCTTGCAAAGTATTATCATAGAATGTCAATCGACGGTATAAACAGTTTTAGACATTTACTTTTACCAATAACAGTGCTCATCGCACCTGTAATATTGGTAGCAACTCAACCAGATTTAGGAACTTCTATATTAATTGCGGCGGGAGGAATTGTTGTTGCTTGGTTAGCAGGGGTAAAAGCTAAGTTTTTTGTTATATCAGGATTGTCTATGATCGCCCTTTTACCGATAGCTATTTCTTTTTTAAAACCCTATCAAAAATCAAGAATTTTAACTTTCTTGAATCCTGAAAGAGATCCACTGGGAGCTGGGTATCAAATTATCCAATCTAAAATCGCAATTGGTTCCGGCGGTTTATTTGGAAAAGGTTTTTTAAATGGATCACAAAGTTATTTAGATTATTTACCGGAAAAGCATACAGATTTTATTTTCACACTTTTTTCCGAGGAATTTGGATTTTTTGGATCGCTATTTATTTTATTGTTATATGCCTTAATTATTTCAAGGATAATTAAAATAGGTAATATTACTAGGAGTAATTTTGGAAAACTTTATTGCTATAGCTTTGCTACAGCTTTCTTTATTTATGTAGTAGTAAATATGATGATGGTGCTAGGTCTACTACCTATAGTGGGATCTCCGTTACCAATTATGTCATATGGTGGATCTTCCATGATGGCAATAATGTTTGGTTTAGGAATAGTAATGTCATGTAAGATTTATAAGGACGTTCCAGTTAACTAAATTAAAAGCCTAAAATGATCAAATTTAATTTAAATTAAAACTTGTATATTTGTCTAATAGATGATTAGTTTAGTAAAAAAATATGTTTGGTGATAAAAAAATTAAATTAAAAGACTCAGAGCGTTCTCTTATAAGTGAGACAGTTAGCATAGAGGGCACTATTAATAGCTCAGGCGCCATAGATGTAGCTGGACTTGTTAAGGGCCCTGTTTATTCTAAAGAGCTTATTGTAAGAGATACAGGTTCGATTACAGGCACAATCGAAGCTGACGATGTAGAAATTCATGGTCATTTAGACGGAAAAGTTTCTGCTCAAAATATTGTAATTGGAGCTACTGGAACTGTTAAAGGCGATATAGAATTTGGAAATAATTTAAGAACTGAAAATGGTGCTGATATTGACGGTTACATTAAAAAAACAAATAGCTCTAAATCAAAATTAACAGGAGACTTCTTATTTAAGAAAAAAGATAAAAAAGAAGCACCTGACACAGAGGAAAGACCGGACGTAGTAAATAAAGAAGCAATCGCCTAATCTACCGCACTACTAATTCATAAAACATTGCAATATAATTTCTCTATGGAAAATTATAAATGTAAGTCAGTTGGAATTATAGGGTCTGGAATTCAAGGAGTATGTACTGGACTTCAACTAATTAAAAAAGGTATTCCAGTAACAATCTTTGACAGGTACGACCCTTTATCTAAAGAATTTAAAGCTGCTTCCTATGGTAATGCTGGTCATTTCTCTCCTTATGCTGTTTTACAATTCAATCGTCCAGATGTTTTATATGATGTTCCTAAAATGTTAATTAGTTCTTATGGTCCACTCGCTCTTAAATGGAATTATATTCCAAGGATGTTAAATTGGTTTTTACATTATTTTAAAAACTGCAACCATAACTCAATGATGCATACTGCAAAAAATATGCATCAAATTTTAAGTTTATCAAACGATGCTTATGAAGAAATTTTTCAAGAAATTGATACTTCAGGTTTAGTTGAAAAAAAAGGCATCATTTATATTTGGACAAATAAAAATTTAAAAAGCAGAAATTTAGAAATTAAGGTTCGTAAAGAACTTGGTATTGAGCAAAAACTTCTTACAAAAAAAGAAGTTTTAGATTTAGAGCCAAATTTACAACCTGTATTTGATGCAGGAGTAATTTATGAAAACGCCATGCATGCAAGAGACCCACATGGAATCCTCAAAAAAATTTTCAAGCTATATTTAGAGCGTGGAGGAAAATTTATACAGACTAACATTAAAAATTTAGAACAGACAAATAACAATGAGACAGCAATAAGATCTGAAAGTGATGAGTATAAATTTGAAAAAACCGTTGTAGCCTCAGGAGCTTTTTCAAAGTTACTTACTGATCAATTAGGTGAAAATATTCCTCTTGATACCGAAAGAGGCTATCATGTTCATTTTAAAGGAAAAGATCATCTAATCAATCGTCCTGTTATTTTTTTAGATAGAGGTTTTGGAATGACCCCGATGAACCAAGGTTTAAGAGCCGTTGGAACTGTTGAATTAGGTGGTTTAAATAATCCTCCATCTAAAAAAAGAATTGATTATATTATTAAATGTGCAAGAGAGCTTTTACCTGATCTTGGCAAACATGAGGATGAATGGTTAGGTTTTAGGCCTACGCTTCCTGATTTTCTTCCAATTCTTGGACCATCATTAAAAAATAAGAATATTATTTATGCTTTTGGACATCAACATTTAGGCTGGACTTTAGGAGCTATAACAGGCAAAATTATTTCAAAAATAGTTGCTGGAGAAAAAACAAACCTAGATTTAACTCCATACAGCTCAAAAAGATTTAATTAGGAATTTTTTGCCAAAAAATTATTTAGCTTACACTTTTCTCACTTTAGCGGCTTTATTTTGGTCGGGAAATTTTATAATAGGTAAATTTGCAACCTTATTCGAGGTCCCACCACTGACTCTGAACTTTTTAAGGTGGGTCATGGTATGGTTTATATTGATACCTTTCACAATTAAAGAAATTTTAGCAAAGAGAAACTATATAAAAGAAAACTTTTTAGTAATAAGTTTTATGGGTATATTAACAATAAGTACTTTTAATTCAGTAGTTTATTTTGCTTTAAACTTTACGCAAGTAATAAACGCAGTTTTAATGTTAGCTGCTATCCCACCAATGATAATAATTTTTTCATCGATCATGAAAATTGAAAAAACAAACATATTTCAGATATCAGGATTAATTTTGTCTATTTTTGGAGTAGGAACAATTATTTCAAATGCAGACATTCAAAAAATAATTTCTTTAACTTTTAATATTGGTGATATATGGATGTTAGTTTGTGTTTTAAGCTGGTCATTATATTCAACGTTACTAAAAAAAAGTAAGCTTGAATTATCTCAATTTTCTTTAATTCAAATAATGGTCACTGTAGGATTAATATTTTTGTTTCCACAATTTTTATACGAAAAATCAATAGGACTAGATTTAAAAATAAATAAAGCTTTTATCTTTATTTTGACTTATGTAGTTATCTTTCCTGCAATCGCAGCATATTATTGTTGGCAGAAAGCAATAGAACTTATAGGACCCAATAGATCATCTATGTTTATTCAGCTAATGCCTTTATTCAGCGCAGCGATGGCTATAATTATTTTTAATGAAAAATTTGAATTATATCATTTTGCCGGAGCAGTTTTTATAGTATCTGGTATTTATTTATCGAATAAAAAAATCAATGATTAAAGTTGCAGTTCTAGATGATTATCAAAATGCTTTTCAACAAATTGTTGAGGTAGAAAAGTATAAAGATAAATTCGATTTTAAAGTTTTTAATGAACCATTCTTGGATGAAAATGAAGCTATTGTTCAATTAGAGAAATTTGAATCTTTGTTTATTATGAGAGAGAGAACACCAATAACAAAGTTTTTTATAGAAAACCTACCTAAATTAAAATATATCATGACTTCCGGAATGCGTAACAATGCAATCGATTTAGAAGCTACTAAGAAAAAAAATATAATTGTTTGCGGAACAGAAATTAATTCAAATCCTGCTGCAGAAATAACTTGGGCTTTAATCTTGGGACTTTATCGAAACATGAAACAAGAAATTGATAATATGTTTCAAGGTTATTGGCAAACAACTATTGGCTTTGAATTAAAAGGAAAGATGCTAGGTTTAATTGGTCTTGGAAAAATTGGTACACAAGTAGCTAAAGTTGCCAAAGCTTTTGGCATGGAAGTCTGTGCTTGGAGTGAAAATTTAAACTTATCTCACGCAAATGAAGTTGGTGTTTTGCCAATGAGTAAGGAGGATTTACTAAAAAATTCAGATATAATCTCAATTCATTTAGTTCTAGGCGAGAGATATAAAAATTTAATAACAAAAAAAGAGTTAGACATGATGAAAAAAACTGCTTTTCTTATAAACACCTCTAGAGGGCCAATTATTAATGAAAATGATTTAGTTGAATGTCTAAAAGACGAAAAAATAGCAGGGGTTGGCTTAGATGTTTTTGACAAAGAACCTTTAGCTCAAGATCATAAGCTTAGATTTCTTCCTAATGCTTTATTGTTACCCCATATAGGGTATGTGACGGCTGAGAATTACACTAAATTTTACCATCAAATGATAGAAAATCTTGAGGGATGCTTAAAGAACAAGCCTCTTAGAATAATTTCTTAAATTTACTATTCCATTATAGGTTGTATTAGATAAACTCATTATAGTGATTCGATTCGTTTTAAAAAAAACGATTCTATGTTTAAAGATAGAGGGAAATAAAAGGGAGTATGAAAAAGAATTTTTGCTTGTTATTAGTTTTTACTTTATTAAGCGGTTGCTTTGGATCAATGGCTCTCCTAGGGCCGGCTTCAACAACTGCAGCAAGCGGAGCGAGTGGAAATATAGCCAGAGGCGCTTTTACTTCAACAGTTAGTTACGGAATAAAAAAAACAACAGGAAAACTTCCAATAGAGCATGCTGTATCATATGCTGAAGAAAAAAAACCTGAAGTAAAGAAAGAACCTTGTTTATCTTTTGCTCAAAAAACTAACTCGAAAATTTGTGCAATTGTGAAAAAGCAGTTAAATTTAACTAAATCTAAAATTTTAAAAAGATCGCAGGACAAACCTATAAAAGATCATACTTCATCTCTACAACCTAAAATAGATAAAAAGTCTAAAATTAAGTATTTAGATTAATTACTTAAAAAGAAAACCTCAGGTAGAAATCCAAATATTTAACTATCACAAGTTGTTCTTAATAAGATTTGTAAAAA
>CACJAU010000030.1 GCA_902591415.1 uncultured Pelagibacteraceae bacterium | reverse complement strand
AGTTGGTAAATTTCTTTTAATTGAAAACAAATAAGTGCCCAATATTATCCCTATCAAAGCACCGTGAAAGGACATTCCTCCTTCCCAAACTTTAATAATACTCAAGGGATTAGAAATAAAATAATCAAGATTATAGAAAATTACATAACCAAGTCTTCCACCTATGATTAAAGAAATAATTAAGTATGTTATTAAGTCATCAAATTTATCTGTATCGAACTTTATTAATGTTTTATTTTTAATATGATTTATTAGTTTTTTTCCTAACCACCAACCTAATATTATTCCGAAAACATATGCCAAAGAGTACCATCTGATTGTTAAAAACCCAAAGTCCAACAAAATCGGGTTTAAATTATGGGTATACATATTTTCTTATATCATATTTGAAATTAAGATGACCATCAAATAAGATGAGATATGAAAAATTCAGAAAAATTTTTAAAATTGCTATCCAGTTTGATTGAAAATGGTATTCTCACCACTAAAGATTTTAAGGACGAAATATCTACAGATTTCAAATTTCAAAAAGAAAAAATAATAAATAAACTAGAGCTTGTTTCTAGAGGTGAATTTGAAGTTTTAAAAAAAATTGTTCAAAAACAAGATCAGACTATTAAAAAATTACTTAAAGACAAAAAATCTAAAAAGGCAAAGAAATCCTAACTTGTAGTCCATTATTTTGACTCTTACCTAATTGAATACTTCCTCCGTGAGAATTTATAATATCCTCTACAATTGCCAAGCCTAGTCCAACACCTGATTGATTTAGACTTCTGCTCTTATCTAACCTAAAAAAAGGTTTAAAAACATTTTTATACTGGTCTTCAGGGATGCCTGGACCGTCATCTTCTATAATAATCAAAGCTCTTTTGTTTCCCTTTTGAACATGAATATCTACTTTATTTCCATAAGTTAAGCCATTCTGTATTATATTTTCAAAAGATCTTTTTAGAGCAGTTGGTCTGGCCTTCATCTCTATCATTATATTACTGTCGTCATAAGATATGTTATCATTATTAAACTCATTTTTAATAGAGATTAAAAGTTTATTAAGGTTAATTGTAGTTGTGTTTTCTTGAGATTGTGTTTTAGCAAATTGCAAGTAGTCATTAAGCATTTTTTCCATTTCATCTATATCTTTAGACATTTTTTCAGAAATTTCTTTTTGTTTTAACATTGCTAGCTGCAATTTTAATCGTGTCAGCGGTGTTCTCAAGTCATGGCTAATTCCCGAGAGCATTTCCGCTCTTTGATTTAGATGACGATTAATTCTTTTTGCCATACGATCGAATTCAAAAGCAGCTTTTCTAATTTCTTGCGAACCTGAAGCTCTGAAATTATTTACATAATCTCCTTTTCCAAATCTCTCAGCCGCTTTCGCTAATTTTACTAAGGGTTTAGTTTGATTTTTCAAAAATATTAAAGCGATAATGATCAGAACCAAGGATGGCAATGTAGTCCATAAAACAAAAAGTCTAACCGATGAAGCTGAAACCATTTCTTTGGGGACTAAAAATTCAATAACTTCATTATCTGAACGAATTTTTATTTCTACTGCATTTTTAAATTTTGATGTATTGAACCAATAATTATTATTACCAAAAACAGATTTCAATTCTCTCCTTAATGACCTGTCCATAGGACTAAACTTTCTTTCACCGCTATCTTTTGGAAATGTTTCCTGATTTATCCCAATTTCAAAATTAAAATTATTCTCATAACTGTCAGTGAAAAAATCTAAATTTTTTTTATCATTTCTATAAACCTCTTCAATTGTTTTTAGTTGGGCCACTAGTGATCTAGTTATATTCTTATTAGCTTTAATCCATATACTGTCATAAAAAACAATTGTTATTATTATTTGAAGAATAATTGTTGGAGCCGCTACAATTATTAAAGCTCTATAAAAGAGTCTTTTTGGTAAAATATATTTTATAAATTTATTCAATCCAGAGAACATAGCCAGAGCCTCTTATTGTTTGAAGATATTTTGGATTTTTTGGATTTATTTCGAGTTTTTGTCTTAATCTTGTAATCATAACATCTATCGAACGTTCTTGACTTATTCCTGAAATTTTACCTATTTCTTCTCTAGAATAAGTAGATCCTGGATTTGCAAGCATTTCAATCAATACTTTTTTTTCTGAATTATTAATCTTCTTAGATTTGTTATTCAAATTTATTGACATTTTATTTAAATCAATTACAGCAGAACCGACAGTATGTGTAGATTTTAAATTAATCTTATTTTTCTTTTTAATAATATTTTTAATTCTTAATAGAAGCTCTTTAGGTTCGAAGGGTTTTCCCAAGTAATCATCTGCACCTAGTTCTAGACCTTTAATTCGATTTTCAACTTCTCCTTTAGCAGTTAAAAGAATTATTGGTATATTTATTTGTTTTTTAATTTCTTTTGTTAATTCATAACCATTTTGTCCTGGCATCATCACATCTAAAATAATTATATCAAATTTAAGATATTGTAATTTTTCTTTTGCTTGGTCTGCATTTTCAGCAGTGGAGATTATATACTTATTTTCTGATAGATAATCTTTTAAAAGATTACGTATTCTATCATCATCATCAACTATTAAAATATGATTTATATTATTTTCCATCTATTATCTTTTTTAAAACGTCCTTAAATTTAATAACCGAGTCTGAACTTGAATTTTTCAATGCATTAAATATTCTTTTTTTTTGTGTATTATATACTGCTTCAAAAAAAGTCTTTCCCTCTTTGTCTAAAAATAAATTTTTTTTTCTTGTATCAGTTTCATCCTGTACTTGTTTAATCATTCTTGATTTTATTAGATCTCTCAAAACTCTGTTGAGACTTTGTTTTGTTACTTTTAATTTAAAAATTAATTCTCCTAAATTAATACCGGGGTTTCTTTCAATGAGATTTAATGCTCTCAAATGAGCAGGGCCAAAAAATTTTCTTGATAAAACTTCTTTAGGATCAGAAAATGTTTCTCTATAAGCGTAATAAAGAAGTTGAATAAACTCTTTTATTTGTTCATCTTTTAGGTAAAGTAAATCTTTCATAATGGTAAGTTATATTGACTTATTCTTTTTTTGAATATACTTTTTTATAATTAAAAAATCTATATATTTACATTAAATGGAAAGCATACCTTACGATAAACGTTCAGGGAAAATCTGGTTTAACGGCGAAACTGTTGACTGGGCAGATGCTAATATTCACATTTTAAATCATGGATTGCACTATGCAAGTTGTGTTTTTGAAGGAGAGAGAGTCTATGAAGGAGAAATATTTAAATTAGAAGAGCACACCAAAAGACTTTTTCATTCTGCAAAAAGAATGGGTATTAAAGTTCCCTACACTGAGTCAGAGATTAATGAAGCATCTAAGAGTATTGTAAATATTCAAAAAGTTAAAAACGGGTATGTCAGACCATTAATTTGGCGAGGGAGTGAAATGATGGCAATATCGGCTCAAAAAAACAAAATACATGTTGCTATTGCTACTTGGGAGTGGGGCTCATACTTTGACCCAAAACTTAAATTAAATGGAATTAGATTAGATATTTCAAACTGGAGAAGACCTGCGCCTAACACAATTCCTTGGGATACAAAGGCAGCTGGTTTATATATGATTTGTACTTTATCTAAACATGAGGCTGAAGCCAAAGGATTTACTGACTCATTAATGTTAGATCATGAGGGTAACATTGCCGAAGCGACTGGAGCTAATATTTTTTTTAAGAATAAAGCAGAGGAATTACATACACCAATTCCAGACTCTTTCCTTGATGGAATCACAAGAAGAGAAGTTATAAAAATAGCAAAATCAAAAGGAATCAAAGTAATTGAAAGAAAAATAAAACCAGAGGAAATGCAAGGCTTTGTAGGCTGTTTTCTTACAGGTACAGCTGCGGAGGTTACTCCAGTAGCGCAAATATCTAAATACAACTTTAAAGTCTGTAATATGATAACAGATCTTAATGAGTCTTATCAAAATTTAGTAAGAAAAAAATCTGCCGCTTAATCTTTATTGTCTTCATTGATTGCATGATCAATTCCCTTTCTTAAATAATCATAACCAGTATAAAGAGTTAAAAAAGCTGAAAGCCATAATAAAATTATTCCTATGGTTTGAGCATTATAGTCTTGAAAATTTATTATTTTATTTCCACTTTCTCCAGTAAGAAGAATTGCAATAGAAACCATTTGAATAAATGTTTTTAGTTTAGATAAACTTGTTACCTGCATTGTAATTTTTCCTTTAGCTAAAAACTCTCTTAAACCCGATATTAAAATTTCTCTTGTGAGAATAATTATAGCAGCAATTACTTCATAGTTTTTTATCGTTCCATTCATTACAAGCAAGATTAAAGCTGCTGCTACCAAGATTTTATCAGCTATAGGATCTAATAATTCTCCTAATTTCGATTCCTCTTTAAACATTCTAGCCAAAAGACCATCAAGATAATCAGTGAAACTAGCTAATGCAAAAAGAAAAAAAGGAATTAAGTCACCAAAAAAACCTGGAATAAAAAAAGTGAGAACAAATATTGGAACAATTATTATACGACCAATTGTAAGAATGTTAGGTATTTTAAGTTTCATGTTTTATTCGTGAAAATAATTATATATTTTATTTGCTATGTTGTCTTCTATTCCTTCGATAGCTTTAAGATCTTCGAGACTTGCTGACTCAACCGCTCTTGCTGAACCAAAATGATTTAATAAGGCTCTCTTTCGTTGTTTTCCAATACCTTGTATTTGATCCAAAAGAGATTTACTCAAATTTTTCTTTCTTTTTGCTCTATGTGTGCTTATAGCAAATCTGTGAGCCTCATCCCTTAATCGTTGAATAAAAAATAGTAGAGGATCATTTCTCCTTAGAATGAATTCTTTGTTATCATAATAAATTTTTTCTTCACCAGCATTTCTCTTTTTTCCCTTTGCTACAGCTAGTATCGGTAAATCGTGTAAGCCAAGTTCATTTAAAACTTCTCTACTTACGGAATATTGTCCTTTACCTCCATCAATTAAAATTAGATCTGGAAGAGATAATGATCCTGATTTTTCTTTTATAGCCTTTGAAAATCTTCTAAATAAGACTTCTTTCATCATTCCATAATCATTATTTTTTACTTTTTCATCCTTAATGTTAAATTTCCTATATCTTTTTTTTATGAAACCCTCATTGCCAAAACATATCAAAGCCCCAATAGAATCGGTTCCTTGAATATGACTGTTATCGTAAACTTCTATGAGATCAATATTGCTATCAAGTTTAAATTTTGCAGCAAGAGACTCTATTAAATTATTATTTGTATCAGACTGAATAAGCTTTTGTTTTAAAGCTTGTTTTGCGTTTTTCTCAGCTAGTTTTGAAATAGATATCTCGTTTTTAGCTTTTGCTTTTTTTATTGTAATTTGTTTATTTTCTTTTGTAGAGAATGTTTTTTCAAGAAGTTTTTTTTCATTAGTTTCTATGTTTGTAAGCACTAAAGCAGGGATTGTTTTATTTTCATAAAATTGAGTTAAAAAAGACGATAGTATTTCTTCAACTTTATCATCTGCATCATGCTTTGGGTAAAATGCTTGATTGCCCCAATTTTGTTTGGATCTAAAAAAGAAAACTTGAATACAAGTTTTTCCAGTTTCTTTATAGATGCTTACAACATCTGCTTCATTTAAGTTAGTTTGATTTATTTTTTGTGAAGTTTGTATCTGTGTTAAAGCTTTTATTCTATCTCTAGCGATAGCTGCTCTTTCATAATCGAGCTCTTTACTCGCTGCTTCCATTTCTTTAGATAAGTTTTTTTGAATTCGTCTTGATTTGCCCGAAATAAAATCTATTGCATCACTTACTGTAGATATATAATTTTTTTCATTAATATGCCCAACACAAGGGCCGGAGCATCTTTTTATTTGATAAAGAATACACGGGCGATCTCTATTTTTGAAAACTGTATCATCGCAAACTCTTAATTGAAAAATTTTTTGCAGAATTTTGATTGTCCAGTTAGCCGAACCTATTGATGCAAAAGGTCCAAAATAATAACCAGTTCTAGATTTTTTCCCTCTTAACTTTGTAAGCTGGGGCCATCTGTCTTTATTACCAATATAAATGTATGGAAAAGATTTATCGTCTCTCAATAAAATATTATACCGAGGCTTATGTTTTTTAATTAAGTTTGCCTCAAGTAATAGTGCCTCACTTTCATTACTTGTTGTAGTAGTTTCAAGATTATGTGTGAGT
>CACJAU010000029.1 GCA_902591415.1 uncultured Pelagibacteraceae bacterium | reverse complement strand
GTAGTTCCTCCTCCTATATCAACTACCATTGACCCTGTGGCTTCTGAAATAGGCAGTCCAGCTCCGATTGCAGCTGCTATAGGCTCCTCAATTAATTGAACTTTTCTGGCACCAGCAGCTAAAGCTGAGTCTTGTATGGCTTTTCTCTCAACAGGAGTCGAGCCTGTTGGTACACAAATTAAAATTCTCGGGTTTGCGAATGCGTTTTTTTTATGAACTTTTTTAATAAAGTGTTTAATCATCTCTTCCGTAACTACGAAATCTGCAATCACTCCATCTTTTAAAGGTCTTATTGCTGAAATATTTCCAGGAGTTCTTCCTAACATTGTTTTTGCTTCATCTCCAACAGCTAGAACAGATTTTCTACCGCCATCTTCAATTACCGCTACCACTGAAGGTTCATTTAATACGACTCCTTGCTCTTTCAAAACAACTAAAGTGTTAGCTGTACCTAAGTCAATAGCCATGTCTTGAGACCATAATGATGATAAACCTGTCAAACCTTTAAACATATTTTCCCCTTTTAGTTTTGAGCACTGATCGTTTGATCAGGCGCAGTTTTTGTTCTTTTAATAATTAATTTATTTAGTGCATTCAAGTATGCATTTGCAGATGCGACTAACGTATCAGTATCAGCTGCTTGCCCAACTGTTGATTTTCCTTTTTCCTCTATTCTTACACTTACAGTAGCTTGAGCATCTGTGCCTTCTGTGACCGCATGAACGTTATATAATTGTAAATTAACATCATGAGGATAAAGATTTTTTATGCATTTAAATATTGCATCTACTGGTCCATCACCTGTTTCGGTAGCACTTTTAACTTCTCCATACACTTCTAAAGTCATCTCTGCTTTCTGAGGTTCTCCGGTTCCAGCAAATACTTTTAATGATTTTAATTTTATTACATTATCTTCTGTCACTAAACTTTCATCTATAATTGCAGCTATATCTTCATCATAAATGTGTTTCTTTTTATCTGCTAAAATCTTAAATTTTCCAAATGCCGTATCAATAATATCATCTGTCATATCTATGTATCCCATGTCAGATAATTTATCTCTAAATGCATGACGGCCAGAATGTTTTCCCATTACCAATGAAGTTTTTTTAACTCCTACACTCTCAGGAGTCATAATTTCATAAGTATTTCTATTTTTTAACATTCCATCTTGGTGAATTCCTGACTCGTGGGCAAAAGCATTTTTTCCAACGATAGCTTTATTAAATTGAACTGGAAAGCCAGTTGCATTTGAAACAACTTTAGATGCTTTGCTTAATAATTTAGTATTAATATTTGTCGTGTAAGGCATTAAATCATGTCTGGTTCTCATTGCCATCACAACTTCTTCAAGAGCAGCATTACCAGCTCTTTCACCTATTCCATTAATTGTACATTCAATTTGTCTTGCGCCAGCCATGACTCCAGCTAGTGAATTAGCTACCGCTAATCCTAAATCGTTATGACAGTGTGTTGATACAATCGCTTTATCAATATTTGGTACTTTATTTAATAAAGTCTCAATAATTTTTTTAAACTCTGATGGCACGGTATATCCAACTGTGTCTGGAATATTTATAGTTTTTGCTCCACATTTTATTGCAAGCTCAACGGTCTTACACATATAATCCATATCTGTTCTAGTGCCGTCTTCACAAGACCATTCAACATCGTCGGTAAATTTTCTTGCGTAAGTAACACTCTCTTTAATTGACTCTAAAACTTCTTCTGGAGATTTATTTAATTTATGCTTCATGTGAAGCGGGCTAGTAGAAATAAAGGTATGTATTCTAAAATTTTTTGCATGCTTTAAAGCCTCGTGACATGCATCTATGTCTTTTTTTGTTGCTCGAGCTAAACCTGCTGGAATAGATTTTTTTAAAGTTTTACTTATTTCTGTTACGGCTTCATAATCTCCAGGTGATGCGATTGGAAAACCTGCCTCTATAACATCAACACCAAGTTCATCGAACACTCTTGAGATTTGTAATTTTTCCTCTAAGCTCATTGATGCGCCTGGTGATTGTTCCCCATCACGCATTGTGGTATCGAAGATTATAATTCTATTTTTATCAGCCATACTTTAAACTTTTGTTTATTCAAAAGTTATCCATAATACAATCAAAGATAGAATTTGCAAATTATTATGTTCAGATTTATCACTTCTCTAGAGTCAGATTGGGCTAATTCTTGTCTTTATCGACTAATTTATTTTTACCAATCCAAGGCATCATTGCACGAAGCTCTTTACCTACTTTTTCAATTGGATGTTTAGCTAAATCCTCCCTCATTCTGAGGAAGTTTTTTTGACCTGATTTATGTTCATCCATCCATTGTTTAGTAAATTTGCCAGATTGAATGTCTTTTAACACTTCTTTCATCTTTTCTTTAGTCTTACTGTCAACAATCCTCTTACCTGATACATACTCCCCGTATTCAGCTGTGTTAGAAATTGAATAATTCATGTTGGCAATACCTCCTTCATAAATTAGATCAACGATTAATTTTACCTCATGTAACGTTTCAAAGTAAGCCATTTCAGGGGGATAACCTGCTTCAGTTAAAGTTTCAAAACCATTTTTAATTAGTTCGACCAATCCTCCGCATAAAACTGTTTGCTCTCCAAATAAATCTGTTTCACATTCATCTTTAAAAGTTGTTTCAATTATTCCAGATTTACCGCCACCTATTGCTGAGGCATAAGATAAAGCTAAGTCTCTTGCCTTACCTGAACTGTCTTTATGCACAGCCATTAAACAAGGAACTCCTCCTCCTTTTTGATATTCACTTCTAACTGTGTGGCCCGGGCCCTTAGGGGCTACCATAAAAACATCTAAATCTTTTCTTGCATTAATTAAATCAAAGTGAATGTTTAATCCATGAGCAAAAGCTAAACTTGTTCCCTCTTTCATTCTTTGTTCAATATGATTTTTATAAATTTCTGATTGAAGTTCATCCGGTGTTAACATCATTACAACATCTGCCCAAGCCGCAGCATCTGATAATGACATTACTTTTAATCCCTCACTTTTAGCTTTTTTAACACTTGAAGATCCCTCTCTTAGAGCTACAACAACTTCTTTTACTCCGCTGTCTTTCAAGTTAAGCGCATGAGCGTGTCCTTGACTTCCGTAACCAAAAATTGCGACCTTTTTATTTTTAATAAGATTTACATCAGCATCTTTTTCATAAAATGTTTTCATTGTTTGACTCCTATTGTGTAAAAACTTCTTTGCCTCTCGTCATTGCAACTGCACCCGTTCTAGAGGCACTTATAAGCCCAAGCGGTTTAAGAGCTACAATTAATTTATCAATTTCTCTTCTTAAAGCAGTTACTTGAATAACGAAAGACTTTTTTGTTTTATCTAAGATAATTACATTATATTTTTTGCATAATTTCTTAGCTTTATCCAGTTTTTTTGTAGAACCTACTAATTTAAACAATGCAAGTTCCCTAAATAAAATATCAGGATCGTTTCTTGAGAAATCCGCAACTTTATGAACTGGTATCAATTTACTAAGTTGAAGTTTAATTTGCTGAATGACTTCTGGCGTACCTTTCGTAACAATTGTAATTCTTGATAAATGTTTTTTTTTATCAATTTCCGCAACTGCTAAAGACTCAATATTGTAACCTCTGCCAGAAAACAATCCTATTACCCTAGCTAAAACACCTGCCTCATTGTCCACCCAAACAACAATTATATGGTGTTCCTCTTTTCCAAATTTAGTTGGTTGACTGTAAGCAGATTTTGATTTTGGCATTAAACTAAAGTTTTTCCTTCATCTGAAACTTCTTCTTTCTCATCTTCAGGTCCAAGAAGCATCTGATTATGAGGTTTTCCAGATGGTATCATTGGATAACAGTTTTCCACTTTATCAACTACACAATCAAAAATTACTGGTTTATCTGTATTAATCATTTCTTTAATTTTTTCATCTAATTCATCTGGGGTTTTAGCTCTTATACCTACTGCTCCATAAGCTTCAGCTAATTTTACAAAATCAGGTAGTGCTTCTGTATAACTCTCAGAATAATTTTTATCGTGTAAAAGTTCTTGCCACTGTCGGACCATTCCCATGTACTCATTATTTAAGATAAAAATTTTTATCGGTAACCTATATTGTATAGCTGTCGACATTTCTTGAATGTTCATTAATATTGAAGCTTCTCCAGCTATATCAATAACTAATTTTTTGGGATTAGCTATTTGAACACCTATAGCTGCAGGTAAGCCATAGCCCATTGTACCAAGACCACCTGATGTCATCCATCTATTGGGTTTATTAAATTTATAATGCTGCGCAGCCCACATTTGGTGTTGACCAACCTCAGTGGTGATAAAAGTATCTTGCTCTTTAGTCAGCTCATATAATCTTTGAACAGCGTGCTGCGGTTTTATTGTCTCTTTGCTATTTATAAAATTTAAAGATTTTTTTTCTCGCCATTTATCAATTTGACTCCACCATTTTGATGTTTTTTGTTTATTAGAATTAATAAAATTTTTATTTTTTTCTTTAAATCTTTTTATTACAGCTTGTAATAGTTCAGTAACATCGCTTGTGATAGCAAGATCAACTTTTACATTTTTTCCTATTGAGGATGGATCAATATCAACATGAACTTTTTTTGATTTTGGAGAAAATTCGTCTATTTTTCCTGTAATCCTATCATCAAACCTCGCACCAATATTAATCATCAGATCACAATCATGCATAGCATTATTTGCTTCATATGTTCCATGCATCCCAAGCATTCCTAAAAACTGAGGATCATCACCTGGATAAGCGCCTAGTCCCTGTAAAGTTGAAGTAATTGGAAAACCTGTTAATGAAACTAATTCCCTGAGTAGTTCGCTCGCTCTAGGCCCAGAATTAATTACACCGCCGCCCGTATAAAAAATAGGTTTGGATGATTGTTTAATCATCTCAATAAATTTATCTACATCTTTTAAATTTAATTTATTTTTAAGTGAACCATTCAATTTTTTTGTTAATCTATTTTTATTAACTTTATAAACGCCTTTGTTGAACTGTATGTCTTTAGGAATATCAACCAAGACCGGACCTGGTCGACCAGTTGTAGCAATTTCAAATGCTTGATTCATAATATCTGCTAAATCATTTACATCTTTAACTAACCAATTGTGTTTTGTGCAAGGTCTTGTTATCCCAGTTGTATCACATTCTTGAAATGCATCTGTGCCAATCAAATGTGTTGGAACTTGACCGGAAATACAAACTACAGGAATAGAGTCCATGTATGCATCCGTTAATGCAGTTACTGCGTTGGTTGCGCCTGGTCCAGATGTTACTAATAAAACTCCTGGCTTACCGCTTGATCGAGCGTAACCCTCTGCAGCGTGACCAGCTCCTTGTTCATGTCTTGCTAAAATATGTTTTATTGATTTATGGTTTTTCAATTCATCATAAATTGGAAGAACAGCTCCTCCTGGATAACCAAAAATGTATTCGACTTTTTGGTCTTCTAATGATTTAAAAACAATTTCTGCTCCACTCAATAATTTTGGCATTTATACAATCTAGCCTAGAAATACCAACCGTCAAGTTTTAGCTTATAACTTTTAATGTTTTTTTTAATAGAATGGAGAAATTTTTTGAATATAGCTTGATCCAATTCTTCATATGACCTCTAGCCCATGTATTTTGTCTTTTGGCATACTGCCTCGTCCTTATATTGATTAAATCTTTGCACTCTTCCAATGATATCGTATTTTCCAAATATTGATTTATCTCATGGATGCCAATTAGTTTATTGGCAGATAAACTTTTATTAATTTTTAAATCATTAAATTTTTTCACTTCTGTTACACAATTTTGTTCAAACATTAACTCAGTTCTTTTTGAAATTTTTTGGAGTAGCTCATCCCTTGGTATATCAATCAGAATTTTTGTTAAATTAAAATCTAAAAATTCCGATTTAGTTTTGCTAATCCACTCAAATAATGATTTTTTTGTTTTAAGTTTTACCTCGAATGCTCTTTGAATTCTTTGAGTATCATTTGGTAAAATTTTATCTTTTACGTTAGGGTCTAGCTCTATTAGTTTTTTGTAAAATTTTTTAGCTCCAAGTTTTTTAAATAAAGATCTTACTTTAGTTCTAGTTTTAATATCGATATCTGGAATTTTGCTTATACCTTTAGTAATTGTATTAAAGTACAAACCTGTTCCTCCTACGATAATCGGTATTCTTTTCTTTTTTAAACAAAAATTTATTTTTTTTTTCGCTTCTTTAAACCATTCTCCAGCAGAAAAATGGTCCTTAACTGATACTATACCATAAAGATGATGTTTTGCTTTTCTTGTTTCAAATTTTAAAGGTCTCGAAGATAAAATAGAAAATTCTTT
>CACJAU010000028.1 GCA_902591415.1 uncultured Pelagibacteraceae bacterium | reverse complement strand
TTTTATCAGTTTTATCGATAAATGCCTCTTTAATTACTTCAATTATACCTACTATTTCTTTACCAATATTAGAATGGTAGAAAAAACATTGATCACCTTTTTTCATTTTTTTTAGATTATTTGCTGCTTGATAATTCCTAACGCCATCCCAAGCCACACCTTTTTTCCCAGCATTCCTTTGTTGATCAATTGACCATACATCAGGCTCAGATTTCATTAACCAGTATTGCATTATAGTTTTAATCCAGGTCCTTTCATATACGGCGCATTTTTATCTAGAGGCCATCTTGATTTACCCTCGATATCAATTTTATCGATCATATTCTTTTTAAATCTTTGTATACCTGCCCAAGCAATCATTGCAGCGTTATCTCCACAAAATTTTAAGTTTGGATAAACAATTTCAAAATTCATCTCATTAGATAAAGCTAATAAATTATTTCTTATAGTTTTGTTTGCTGCAACACCCCCAGCTACTATAAATTGAAAGCTTTCTTTATTTGTTTTTTCTCTGAACATTTTGACAGCAACTTTAGTTTTTTTAAAAAGAATTTTATTAATTGTATTTTGAAAAGAAGCTGCTAAGTTGAACTTCAATTCATCATCTCCATTAATTTTTTTTGACTCTCTTAGAACTGCAGTTTTAAGACCTGCAAAAGAAAGGTTACAACCTGACCTATTTATTATTGGCTCAGGGAGATTAAAAAAATTTTTATCTCCTAATTTTGCAAATTTTTCTACTTTCGGTCCACCCGGGTAACCCAGGTCCAACATTTTTGCAGTTTTATCAAATGCTTCACCTAAAGCATCATCAATTGTTGTTCCTAATTGTTCGTATTTATTTATATCTTTAACTATTAAAAATTGTGTATGCCCTCCCGAAATCAATAATAATAAATAGGGAAATTTTATTTTATTTTCTAAACCAGGACTTAATGCATGTCCCTCTAGATGATTAACACCAATAAAAGGTTTATTTGAAAACGCTGCAATTGATTTTCCAATATTTAAACCAACAGTTAGACAAACTATCAAACCAGGTCCAGCGGTAGCTGCAACACCATCTATCTCATCAATCGAAATTTTACTCTCTGTTAATGCAGTATCAATAATGTATTCAATATTTTCTAGATGAGCTCTAGCGGCTAACTCAGGGACGACACCACCGAATTTCTTGTGTTCTTCGATCTGGCTTGAAACTATGTTTGACAGGACATCAGCAGTGTCTTTGTCATTTTCACGTATAACAGCTGCGGCTGTTTCATCGCAACTAGTTTCAATTCCAAGAAAAGTTATTTTTTTAGCCATTATCAATTTTATAATTTAAATAGTATAATTTAGTTCTATCAAATATATAATCAACTAATGACTAAAATTACAATCGGAGCCAGAGGAAGTAAGCTTTCAATTGCATATGTTGAAAAGGTAAAGGAGCTTTTAATTCAAAGAAATAAAGATCTAAATAAAGAAAACATACATTTCAAAGCTATTAAAACCTCTGGAGACATAAATCAAAATATAAAATTGTCTGAAATGGGAGGAAAAAAACTATTTTGTAAAGAAATTGAGGAAAAGCTTCTGAAAAAAGAAATTGATATAGCTGTTCATTCATTAAAGGATATGGAGACTGAAGAAGATGATAAACTGACTATTGGTGCATTTATTAAGAGAAATGATTTCAGAGATGTAATTATAAGCAGTAAAATTAAAAGCTTAGAAGATCTTCAAAAAAAGATAATTATTGGTTCAAGCTCTAGAAGAAGAGCGCTTCAACTTAAAAAAATTAATAAAAACATTTCAATAATAAGTATGAGAGGTAATATAGATACAAGGATAAAAAAACTTGAGCAGGATAAATTAGACGGAATAATTTTAGCAGCAGCAGGAGTTAAAAGTTTAAAATTAGATAATAAAATAGGATTTTCTTTTAAAATTCAGGAAGTTTTACCTGCGGCAGGCCAAGGTATAATAGCTGTCCAATATAATAAGAATGACAATATAATAAAAAGTTTTTTGAAAAATATAAATGATCAAGAAACCGAAATATGTGCAAGATCTGAACGCGCAATGCTTGAAACTATCGGAGGAGATTGCGAAACAGCAGTCGGTGGATTAGCCGTTGTAGAAAACAATAATCTTAAATTAACAGCTCAATTATTTTCAGACTCAGGATTGAAAAGCTATGAGTACGAGATGACTGGTAAAATTAGTGACGCACTAAAAATTGGGAGATCAGTAGGGGAAAAATTATTAAAACTTGCAGGTTCAGAATTTAAAAAAAAATGAATATTTTAATTACAAGACCTTTAATAGACTCAGAAGATTTAATGGGAAAGCTTTTTTCTTTAGGACATAAAATTGTCCATATACCAACTTTAAAAATCTCAGCAGCAAATGTTATTCCAGTTGATGCAAAAAAATATGATGCGTTTATCTTTACCAGTGCTAACGCTATAAGAAATTTAAAGTTGAACAATCAAGATAATAGTAAAATATGTTTTTGTGTGGGCTCCATTACAGAAAAAATTGTAAGACAGAAAGGGTACAATAACACAATTTCTGCAGGCGGAACTGTAAACGCTTTAAAAAATATTATTTTAAATTCAGATCAAATTGACAAAAAAAAATCTATTGCTTATTTTTGTGGGGATTATATTTCTTCCAATCTAGATGTCGAACTTAAAAACGATGGATTTCAAATTGAAAAGATTATCAACTACACTTCTGAAAAAATAACTGATCTTAATGAAGAAAATAACAAAATTATTAAAAATCATCCTCCTGACATAATTTTTATCTATTCCAAAAGAAGTGCTGAAAGCTTTATTGAAATAGTAAAAAAATACTCTCTTAATGGGTTAATGACAGAATCTAGAGTATTATGTATAAGTGAAAAAGTTTTAAGTGTATTTAAAAAATCAGGATGGAAAAAATTAGAAGTTTTCCTACCTGGAGAAGAGTTAGAAAAATTGAAAGTTTAAAAAAATGGAAGTGCTACAAAATTTTAAAAATTTATTTTTTGATGTGTGGAATAAAGGTATTTCTGGAGTCAATATTTCAGAGATAGTAATTGCATTACTAATCTTTTTATTTTTTTTATTTTTAAGGGGGATTTTTTCTAAGTTTGTAGTTAAAAGATTAGAAAATTACGTTTCAAAATCCACAAATAACTTTGATAACTCTCTTGTTTTTTCAATGGAAGGACCGGCAAAGTTCTTTCCAGTGGTTTTAGGATTTTTTGTTTCTACAAGTTATTTAACTGTTGAAACACAGGCGGCTGAATTTTTAGAGACTATTAATCGTTCTTTAATAACCATTTTAATATTTTGGACATTTCATCAAGTCATTGGACCTTTATCAGTAGTTATTAAATCGGTTGGGGGTCTGCTTTCAAAAGATTTAATTAATTGGATTATAAAAGCTATTAAAGTTTTAATTTTTATTTTGGGAGCCGCGGCCGTTCTTGAACTTTGGGGAATTAAAATAGGTCCAATTATTGCTGGTTTAGGTTTATTTGGTGTAGCAGTTGCATTAGGAGCTCAGGATTTATTTAAAAACTTAATTTCAGGAATACTTGTTTTGGTAGAGAGAAGATTTCAGGTTGGCGATTGGATTTATGTAGAGGGAGTAATTGAAGGAACTGTAGAGAGTATTGGTTTTAGATCAACCGTAGTAAGAAGATTTGATAAATCTCTGGCAACAATTCCAAATTTTCAATTTGCTGAAAATGCAGTAATAAATAATACCCAAACGACAAATAGAAGAATTAATTGGATGATTGGTTTGGAATATCGAACCACTAGCGAGCAACTAAAAAACATTAAGAAAGAAATTGAAGACTATATTAAAAAAAGTGATGATTTTGTTAAATCTGAAGATACTTTGCTATCAGTTAAAATAGATCAATTTGCTGCAAGTTCTATAGATATTAGACTAATTTGTTTTACAAAAACAAGGTACTTTCAAGAATGGCTTAATGTGAAAGATACTTTAGCTTTAGAGATTAAAAATATTGTAGAAAAAAATAAAGCTTCATTTGCGTTCCCAAGTACTTCGGTTTATGTGGAGAAAAATTTATGAAATCAGTTTTAATATTGTTCGATAATGTAATTACACTTTATATTTGGATATTAATTATCAATGCAGTTATAAGTTGGTTAGTTGCTTTTAATATATTAAATACTGGAAATAGATTTGTTTATGCAGTTCTTGATTTTTCTTACAGATTAACTGCCCCGGCTCTAAACTATATAAGACGATTTTTACCTAACCTAGGTTCAATAGATATTTCTCCAGTAATATTAATTTTAGCGCTGATGTTTTTTAGGAATTTTGTTTTTGAAATGTTTGCCCCGAGTTTATTTTAGTGATGATTATTGATGGAAAAAAAGAAGCTGAAAATTTAAAACAAGAGATCAAAAAAGAAATTGATAAATTAAAATCTAAAAATAATAAAGTTCCCGGATTAACCGTCATATTAATTGGAGATTTTGCTCCAAGCCAGATTTACGTTAAGAATAAGGAAAAAAGTGCCAAAGATGTGGGAATTAATTCTAATGTTATTAGATACACAAAAGAGGTAACGGAGGAAGAAGTTTTAAAAAAGATTGAAGATCTTAATGATGATGCTGACGTTTCTGGTATATTAGTTCAATTACCTTTGCCTCCTCAAATTAATAAGAAAAAAATTATTAATGCTGTAAGTCCTAAAAAAGATGTAGATGGATTTCATCCTATGAATGTTGGCAATCTTTCATCAGGTCATCATGCTCTAGTTCCTTGTACACCTTTAGGATGTTTATATTTGATAAAAAAAGTTGAAAAAAATTTATCAGGTAAACATGCGGTTATAATTGGTAGATCAAATTTAAATGGTAAACCTATGGCTCAATTACTTCTAAAAGAAAATTGTACAGTTACTATTGTTCATTCAAAAACAAAAGATTTAAAACAAGAATGTTTAAAAGCTGATATTCTAGTCGCTGCAGTCGGAGTAGCAAAGTTAGTAAAAGAAGATTGGGTAAAAAAAAACACTATAGTCATTGATGTTGGAATAAATAAAGTGGGAGATAAAATTGTTGGGGACGTTGATTTTGACAATGTAAAAAATAAATCAAAAGCTATAACTCCGGTACCTGGCGGGGTAGGACCAATGACTATCGCTTGTTTACTTAAAAATACCTTAGATTGTTTTAAAGCTCGTTAGACTTAGATTTATCAATTTTTAAGTACTTACTGTTTCTAAATCTTATTATCACAGTTGCTAAAGCCACAATTAATATTGCGAGCGATATATAAATTAAATTTGTTGGGTCACTCTCTTTATCTTGCAATATAATAAATCGTGCTAAAGCTGTTATAGCGATCACTAAAGGATAGGTAATTCTAACTGCTCTTGTTTCCCAATAAGATCTAACTAATCCGATAACTTCAATGTATATAAACATTAAAAGTAGGTCAGCTAATGTAATATCTCTGTTTTCGTACATTTCTCTCATCTCTAGGAAGAAAGCAATGATTGTTGAGATCAGGACAACTACAACAGCTACTAGCTGAATATTTCGAATCGAATTGTTCATTTAAAATTATTGTATCAAAAATTTAACCTTTATTTAACTGTTTAGAGTGAAATTTAATAAAATTTTCAACTTTTTTCTTATTAAAGGTTTTGTTTTCTTCAAAAGAAACTTTTTTCATTGAATAGGCTTTGTTTTTTGTTTTCCTTGAAAGAATTGTGATATTTCCCTTGTACAAGCTCAAAACTATTTCACCAGAAACTTGATTTCTTTTTTTATCAATTATTTTTTGAAGTTTAATTCTTTTTTTTGAAAACCAATATCCATTGTAAACTAATTCAGCATACTCAGGCATAACTCTTTCTTTTTCGTGGGCTGTTTTTTTATCTAAAGTTACTGACTCAATTGCTCTATGTGCAGCATATAGTAAAGTTCCACCAGGTGTTTCGTAAACACCTCTTGATTTAATACCAATAAATCTATTTTCAACAAGATCTACTCTTCCAATGCCATTTTTCCCAGCAAGAATATTCAATTTATCTAAAAGTTTATAAGGCTTTAATTTTTTTCCATTTACAGCAACAGGATCACTATTTTTAAAAGTAATTTTTACTTTCGTTTTTTTATTTGGAGCTTTTTCTGGTGAAATGGTTCTTTGAAAAATAAATTCTGGTGCAGGATTTTTAGGGTTTTCTAATACTTTTCCTTCAGTAGAAGTATGAAAGATATTATCATCAATAGAGAAAGGTGGAGCACCTTTTTTATCTTTTGGTATCGGAATATTATTTTTTTTAGCATATTCAATTAAGTCTGCTCTAGATTGTAGTTTCCACTCTCTCCATGGCGCGATAGTTTTAATTTTTTTTCCACCAAAAAAAGCATAACCAAGTTCAAATCTAACCTGATCATTGCCTTTGCCTGTAGCCCCGTGAGATACTGCGTAGGCTTTAAATTTTTTTGCAATAGCTATTTGTCTCTTAGCTATCAAAGGTCTGGCTATTGAAGTACCAAGTAAGTAGACACCCTCATAAACAGCATGAGCCCTTATCATTGGAAATACATAATCTCTCACAAAAACATTTTTTAAATCTTCGATTATTATATTTTTAACCCCAAGACGTTTTGCGTTAGTTATAATTTTTTTTCTATTAATTTCTTGGCCAATGTCTGACGTATAAGCAATTACTTCTGCGTTATAATTTTCTTGTAACCATCTTAGAATAATTGAAGTATCTAATCCACCAGAGTAGGCTAATACAATTTTCTTCATTTAGCCGCAGGTTTTTTTTGCGGTGTTATATGCCTTTGTAAATCCCATCATTGAATAATGATCTGTAGTTTCCGCACCTTTTGTCGTTCTAGCTTTAACAATAAGATTTGTTGCTCTTTTCATTAGTTTAATAAAATTTCTTTCTTCTTGATCATCTAACAGCCAAGCGAAATTTTTTTGTGAGAAAAATGAATATCTTTTTTTCCCTGAGCTAGCCGTAACAGTAGAACTTTTATAATCGTGGCCACTTGTAAC
>CACJAU010000027.1 GCA_902591415.1 uncultured Pelagibacteraceae bacterium | reverse complement strand
ACTATACTTGATCCAAAATGATTTTTTGCTGCTTTATTAGCGTAACCTATTGATTTAAATTTATCTATTATTAAAACTTGATCTGGTAAATCTTCTAAGAATTTTATTTCCTTTAATGATTCATTCATCTTTATCTTTTTTATTATTTTGGATTTTTTCGTAAAGATCTTTTAGATCTTCTTCGGACAAATTTTTTCTTTTTAATTCATCTAAAATATCTTCATCCTCTTGCTTGAGTTTCGCTTCTCTTTGTTCCTCTTTAACCTCACCTCTAGCATCAAACCCTGCTTTAATAAATTTTGCCGATACAAGAATAACAATAATAGCAATGATACCTGCTAGTGATAAAAACAATAAAGTCATTATGAGATTATAACTGATATTTAACGAGGTGTTAAATGAGTTTAGTAAGTATGTAAATTTGTAGCAAAAGGATTAAAAAAGGGAGAATAGTCCTTATAAGTTCCATTGTATGATTATATTCATCCAATTTTCTTTCTAACCAATTTCTTTGATATTTTTTTTTTGCCATGCGTGTATTTATATCAAGAACGTAAAAAGATCAAGTTTTAGAATTAAAACCAAGAAATATTTTTTGCTTTGCAAATTTCTTGAACTTTTTTTGGATAGTCAGTTATAATTCCGTCTACACCGTACTCGATCATTCGAATAATATCTTGTTCTCTGTTCACCGTCCAAACACAAGTCGCAAGACCATGCTTATGTGCTAATTCTACATTTTGTTTAGTAACATCACGGTAGAAAGTACTCCACACATGACCTTCTAATGATTTAATTATATTAGGCAGTAAAAATAACTCTTCCATTGGATAATTTTTAACCATCCACGGTGAATTTTCATAAATATTCTTTTTAGTAATTGAAAGACCTTGTTGCAGGGTAATAAATCCTCTTAAAATATTTGGATTTTGTTTTTTAAGAGCGTAAAGAATTCTAAAATCATAAGAAGTGATTAAAGTTCTGTCCTCGAGTTTAAAATCTTTTATATCTTTAAGGATTAAGGAAACCATTTTTTCTGGGTCAGGTGTTACGTTTTCTTGTGTGGGAGTTGATTTAATTTCTAAATTTAAAAATACATCTTTATATTTGTCTTCCGTCACTAATTTAAAGAAATCAGTTAATTTTGGTATTTTTTCACCTGTAATAGGTTTTTGATTTTTAAATCTTTTTGCGTACTTTGTTTCAGGTTTTATACTTCCAATACTATACTTACTTATTTCATCATAAGTCAGTTCCACTAATTTCATGCTTTTATCTGTGATCCAGTTCCCTGAGGCATCTTTAACTAAATCAGGATTTAATCTGTAGTCGTGAAATATAGTTGGAATATTATCTTTTGAAATTACAACATCGAACTCAACAGCTTTAATACCAAGATCAAAAGTATATTTAAAACCGGAGATTGAGTTTTCAACAATATCACCTCTAGCTCCTCTGTGGCCGTATATTCTTATGTAGTTAGGTTTCGTTAAAAATGGATTGATCAATTAATCCTCAAATCAGTATTAGTATCAAACAGGTGTAGTTTGTCATTTTGAATGGAAAGATTTATATTTTTTCCAATAGTATCTTCTTTAACAACACCTGAGATACTTGCAACTAAAATTTCATTACTATTTTCAAGTTTACCATGAATAAGTGTATTCGCTCCAATCAACTCTACAAGTTCAACTTTTAACTTGATTGGACCATTTTGATCTAGTTCAAAATCTTCAGGTCGCATACCTATATTAACAGGTCCATTAAATTTTGAATTCACTGAAAGTGAAGCTTTGTTTGCCAAAATTAATTTGTTACTTCCGCAATTACCTTTTAAAATATTCATTGCTGGGCTTCCAATAAATTGAGCCGTGAATAAAGTTTTGGGCTTTGTATAAACTTCTAAAGGTGTTCCAATATGTTCAACATTTCCTTCGTTCATTACAATCATTCGATCAGCTAAAGTCATAGCTTCAACTTGATCGTGCGTTACATAAAGAGAAGTAGTTTTTAATTGAGTTTGAAGTTTTTTAATCTCTAATCTCATTTGAACTCTTAATTTGGCATCAAGGTTTGATAAGGGTTCATCAAATAAAAAAGCCACAGGGTTTCTTACAATCGCTCTTCCCATTGCAACTCTTTGTCTTTGTCCTCCAGACAATTGATTAGGTTTTCTTTCTAATAATTCTCCAAGCTCTAAAATTTCAGCTGCTTTTTGAACTCTTGATTCAATTTCTTCTTTCGGCACTTTTGCAATTTTTAAACCATAAGCCATGTTGCCAAATACTGTCATGTGAGGATAAAGAGCGTAATTTTGGAATACCATGGCAATATTTCGCTCCATAGGTTCAAGCTCGTTTACTTTTTTATTATCAATTAAAATATTTCCTTCATTAGCATCTTCTAACCCCGCAACCATTCTCAATAATGTTGATTTACCACAACCTGATGGCCCAACTATTACAATCAGTTCACCATCTTTTACATCAATACTCAGATCATGAATAACCTGAGTTTTTCCAAAAGATTTTTTTAAATTTTGTAAACTAATTTGAGACATTATTTATCGCTTTCTAATAATCCTTTAACAAAAAACTTTTGCATACTGATTACTACTATGACTGGTGGTACCATAGCTAACATTGCTGTTGCCATAACCGTTGGCCAGTGTGCATAATCATCGCCAGTTGGTATCATTGAGTCTATGGCCATTACAATAGTTCTCATGTCAGGATCGGTTGTCATTAATAGTGGCCACAAATATTGGTTCCAACCAAAAATAAATAAAATTACAAATAGAGCTGCAATGTTAGTTTTGCTGATTGGAACTAATATATCAAAAAAGAAACGCATAGGACTACAGCCATCCATTCTAGCTGCTTCAACCATTTCATCAGGTATAGTCATAAAAAATTGTCTAAATAAAAAAGTTGCCGTCGCTGACGCAATCAACGGGAAGATCAATCCCGTGTAAGAATTTAATAAGTTTAAATTTGCAACTACTTCATAAGTCGGCACTATTCTTACTTCAACTGGAAGCATCAGAGTAATAAAAATTAACCAGAAACATAAATTCCTAAATGGAAATCTAAAATAAACAAACGCAAAAGCTGATAATAATGAAATAATAATTTTTCCAACTGTAATGCCAATTGCCATGATTGCAGAGTTCATCATCATTTTTATTACAGGAACTTTGGCTCCGTATCCCTCTGGCGAACCTCTAAATAATGCATTCGCATAATTCTCAAAGAATTCTGTACCTGGTAGCATTGGTAATGGAGGGTAAATAATTGCATCTTGAGTTACAGTGGATGCAACGAAAGTTAACCAGACTGGAAAAAATATAAATAATACCCCAAGAATTAGACCAAGGTGAGTTAACCAATATCCTGATTTCTTTTTCTCAACCATTAGTAATGAACCTTTCTTTCTATATATTTAAATTGAATGACGGTTAAAATTCCAACTAAGACCAAAAGAATTACAGACTGCGCTGCACTTGATCCAAGGTCTTGGCTTACGAAGCCATCAGAAAATACTTTATAAACAAGAATTGTGGTCGACTGTTCAGGTCCGCCTGAAGTAATTGTATGAATTACTCCAAAAGTATCAAAGAAAGCATAAACAATATTTACAACTAATAAAAAGAATGTGATGGGTGAAAGAAGAGGTACAACAATCGTACCAAATCGTTTCCAGAAACTAGCGCCATCTATCGCAGCCGCTTCAATAATGGACTTAGGAATAGCTTGAAGTCCTGCTAAAAAAAATAAAAAGTTATAACTTATTCTTCCCCATGATGAGGCTAGAATTACTAAAAACATTGCTTGATCACCTTTTAAAGTATGATTCCATTCGTAACCTAAAGCTTTTAGATAATAAGAAGCCAAACCAATGTTTCCATTAAACATAAATAACCATAACACTCCTGCTATTGCTGGTGCGATAGCGTATGGCCAAATTAATAAGGTTTGATAAACGCCCGCACCTTTAATTAATCGATCAGCTAATGCAGCTAAATATAAACCTAAAGCCATGGATGAAACTGATACTGCAGTTGAAAAAATAATTGTCGTTTTAAAACTTGCTAAATAATAAGGATCGGATAATAAAAATCTAAAATTATCTAAACCTACAAATTCTGTCTTTAATCCAAAGGGATCTGGTAAAAATAAAGAATTCCAAATGGCTTGTCCTGATGGGTAAAAAAAGAAGACAAAAGAAATCAGCAGCTGAGGCGCAACTAGCAGTGCTGGTAACCACCAACCTTTAAAAAAAACTCTTTTTTCCATTTGATCTTATGAAGTATACCAGGGGCTTTCGCCCCTGATACATTAAATTGATTTATTTGTTTGCTCTTTCAAATCTTCTTAAAAGAACGTTACCTCTTTTTACAGCGCTGTCTAAAGCTACTTGAGCAGTTTTAGTGCCGTTGTAAACTCCTTCCATCTCTTCATCAATAATTCCTCTTATTTGATCAAAAGATCCAAGACGTAAGCCTTTAGAGTTTTGAGTAACTTTATTTCTCATCATCTGTATTCCTGCTAAATCAGTTCCAGGATTCGATTTATAAAATCCTGATTTTTTAGTTGCCTTAGCAGCTGCAGTTGTAACACCTAAATAACCCGTATCTTGGTGCCATTTAGCTTGAATATCAGTTCTTGATAAGAATGCTAAAAAAGCGGCAGTGGCTTTATTTTCCTCTTTAGATTTTCCAGAAAGTGCCCATAAAGAAGAACCTCCGATTATAGTATTCTGAGGTGCCTCAGTACCACCGTAGTAAGGTAAGTGTCTAATAGCAAAATCAAACTTAGCCTCTTTTTTGATACCTGCATAACCAGCAGAAGATTCTGTCATTAACATACATTCACCAGCTCTAAAATTTTTACCAGCTTCATTTCTTCTACCCATATACTTAAATTTACCTTCTTGTGCCCATTTACCTAAAGTTTGAATATGCTTGATGTGTACTGGGCTATTGAAAGCTAACTCAGTATCTAAACCAGCAAATCCATTTGATTTAGTTGCAAATGGTATGTTGTGGTACGCTGAAAAGTTTTCAAGGTGAACCCAGCTGTGCCAACAAGTACAGAAAGGCATATCAATACCTTTTGCTTTTGCAGCATCAAGCGCGTTGCCAACTTTTTTCCAAGTACTTAAGTCCATCTCAGGATCTAAACCTGCTTTTTTCATCAAGTCTTTATTTACCCAAAGAACTGGAGTTGAAGAGTTATATGGCATAGATAACATTTTGCCATCTGTTGTCGTATAATAACCAGATACGGCTGAAACAAATCCCTTAGGATTAAATCTTTGGCCAGCATCTTTCATTAGTTGGTACATAGGAACATAAGCTCCTTTTGCTGCCATTAAACTTGCTGTTCCAACTTCAAATACCATAAGGATATTTGGATGTTGTCCAGCTCTGAATGCGGCGATACCAGCGTTAAGAGTTTCTGAATAATTACCTTTTCTAGTATGTACTACAGTGTATTTGTCTTGTGATGCATTGAACTTGTTAACTTGTTCATCAAGTAATTCACCAAGTCTTCCACCAAAAGCATGCCACCATTGTATTTCAACTTTTGCTTGGGCAGATGTTCCCGCAAACATTGCGAAAAGTGCCAACGAAGCAATTATTGCTTTTATTGTTTTCATTTTGATTGTCCCCCATTTTCTTTAAAAAGGAAAAAGCTAGCACAAAATATAAATAAAGAGGAGTCGCTAATTTTATTTAGATTCTACCTAGGGTTTTATTTTACTTTACCAAATAGATTTAAAAGTATAACTCCTGATATAATTAAGATTAAACCTATAGCCCCATAAAGATTGGGTGTTTGATTATATTTAAATATACCAAATAAAGTTACTGCAGTTATAGTTAAAGCGCCATATGTTGCGTAAGTAAAGCCAACTGGAATTATTGTCATTGCTTTTGATATGCAAAATAAACAAACAACAATACTTGTAATACAAAAAATTGTTGGACTTATTTTTGAAAATCCCTCAGTTGTTTTTAAAAAACCATTTGAGGCAATCCCTGTGATAATCGCTAAAGCAAGATATATATACCCTGATAGTAAAGTCATACTTTTCATTTAAGCTTTTGCAAACTGACCACCGTCTTTATATCTCCATAGCCATTTCTTCATTTCCTCTTCTACATCTGACGGTTCAATATCTAAATCTTTTAAAGTAAGATTCTTATCTGAGACTACGTTATCAGCTTCAGATAAAATTTCACACTGATCTTTTGTTAAAATTGGGGGAAAAGGCAACAAATCAGTTATGGTACTTTGAATTTTTGCTATTGGCATTGGCATGGGTACAACAAATCTTTTTTTATTTATTGTCTTTAAGATTGATTTAACCATATCACCGAAACTAATTATTTTTGGTCCACCAATTTCATATATTTTTCCCTCATTACCTTTCAGTTCAATAGCTTGGACTATAGCATCTGCAACATCTTCTACTAAAATAGGCTGAAATTTATAATTTATCCCAACAATAGGAATAACTGGCAGAATGCTTAATTTTGAAAATAGATTTGTAAAATTATCTTCAGTTCCACAAACAACACTCGGTCTTAATATCACTGTATCTTTAAAATTTTTCAAAGCCTTAACTTCACCTTGATATTTTGATTTTTGATAAAGAGACTTCGAGTTTTCGTTTGCTCCTATGGCTGAAACGTGAATAAATTTTTTAACATCTGACTCTGAACAGATTTTAGCAACTGCTTCGGGTATATTAGCATGTATATTGTAAAATTTTTGTTTTCTTGTTTCATAAAGAATTCCAATTAGGTTGATGACGATATCTGAATTTTTAATAGCTTCTTTTAATTCTGAAAAATTATTTGGGTTCCAGTCAACTAATTCTATTGCTCCCGGAGTTGCTTGAGTTTTTAAATAGCCTTTTTGAAAGGCTTTTCTAGTAGAAATGATGCATCTATAGTTTTTCTTGGTCAAATTCCTGACAAGATATCTTCCTATAAAACCACCACCACCTAAAATTGTGCAAATCTGATTTTTCATGGTAATTAGAACACTTATATATGAAAATAATTAAGTTTAAAGAGGACATAACTTCTGAAGTTGCAAAATCGTTTAAAAATAGTATCGCAATAGATACTGAGGCCACAGGACTTCAGATACCTGAGAGAGATAAATTAAGCTTAATTCAAATTTGCGATGAAAAAGGAAACGTATTCATTGTTCAGCCAAATAAAGAAAATTTCAAAGCTCCGAATCTAGTTTCGATCTTAGAAAATGAAAAAATATTAAAAATCGGACATTTCTTGAGATTTGATAAAAATGCTTTAGAATTTTTTCTTAAGTGCAAAATAAAAAATATTTTTGACACTAAAATTGCTTCAAAAATTGTAAGAACTTATACTGATAGTCATGGCTTAAAAAATCTTGTTCAAGAGTTTTGTAATAAGTCGATCGA
>CACJAU010000026.1 GCA_902591415.1 uncultured Pelagibacteraceae bacterium | reverse complement strand
ACTATTACGAGTGGCGTAATTGGTTTTAATCTAACCGTTTTCTTTTTTATATGCCTTTTTACTAGAGGTTTGAGATTTTTCTTAGTTTCATACTTCACAAATCTTTTTGGTAAAAAATTTGGTGACTTTATCGAAAAAAAAGGTGCGTTATGGTTTACTGCAACAGGAATATTTATTGTAATTTTAGCAGCTGTCTTATACATCATTTTTGTTAAATGAATTCAAACAAGTTATTATTAAATAGTATTTTAGCCTTTAGCGTTTTTTCTCTTTCAATAGCTTATTTCATACAATATGTGCTTGGTCATAAACCTTGTAATTTATGTATTATTGAAAGAATTCCTTATATTGCTGCAATAATACTTATTTCGTTAGTCTTTATCCTAAATAAATACCATAGAATAATTTCTAGTCTTATTTTAATATTCTTTGTATCTGGTGCGTTAGTTTCTTTTTATCATTTTGGAATTGAGCAAGGCTTTTTTAGTGAGTCTTTAGTTTGTGATTTAGGCCTTAACCAGCCTTTAAATAAAGAAGAACTTCTTAATCAGCTTAAACAGACAGAGATTGTAAGCTGCAAAGATGTAACTTATCGATTTTTGGGACTTTCACTTGCTACAATAAATACAATTATCTCGATCATTCTTAGTGGTATTATGATACTTGTTGTTAAAAATTATGGAAAAAACTAATAAAAAAACCTTAGAAGAAATTATAAGAGTTGACCACGCTGGTGAGCGTGGTGCGATTAAAATATATGAAGGTCAGCTGCTAGCTCTAAAAACATTTAAACAGGACGAATTTTTAAAAAAGAAAATCGAAGAGATGAAAGAACACGAAAAAGAGCACTACGAATTTTTTAATCAAGAAATAAAAAAAAGAAATATTAAACCTACTAAACTTTTGCCTCTCTGGGATATTATGGGCGTGACGCTTGGATTTGGGACAGCGATGCTTGGTGAAAAAGCGGCTATGCTATGCACAGCATCAGTTGAAGAAGTAATTGATGGACACTACAAAGATCAAACTTACAAACTTGGTGATGACGAAAAAGAATTAAAAGAAAAAATTAAAAAATTTAGAGATGATGAATTACACCATAAAGATATCGCTTATGACAATGGAGCTACAAAAAAAGGTTTGTTTGGAGTATTAGATAAAATAATTAAAACCTCTTCTAGAATAGCTATTACAATATCAGAAAAAATATAATTAAGGTTCTAATTCAATATCCCAGTATAAATAATCCATCCAACTTTCGTGTAAAAAATTAGGAGGAAAATTTCGTCCATTACGATGTAAGTCCTCTACGGTAGGTGCGTAAGGTTTATTAGCTAATTTTAGATCACAGTCTCTATAAAGCTTTCCACCTTTTTTAACGTTACAACTTGAACAAGCTGTCACAACGTTATTCCAATCTGTTAATCCACCTTTTGATTTTGGTAATAGGTGATCGAATGTTAAATCTTTTTTATCACCGCAATATTGACAAGTAAATTTATCTCTTAAAAAAACATTAAACCTTGTAAAGTTTGGATTTTTTGTAGGTTGAATAAAATTTTTTAGTGCAATTACACTAGGTAAATTCATTTCAAAAGAAGGACTTCTAATTTTTCTTTTATAGTTAGAAACAATACTTACTCTGTCTAAAAAAACTGATTTAACCGCATCCTGCCAACACCAAATTGAAAGCGGATAATAACTTAACGGTCTAAAGTCAGCGTTCAATACTAACGCTGGACATTTTTCAAGAGGAACCTTATCAACAGCAGATATAATCATATTATAAAGCTAACTGATACAAAAAATTATATCAAGTTATAATTATGTATCAGATTAAAAAATTATGAATTAAATTGTTTTTTTATAAATTGTAGGCCTAAACTTGACCCTTCGGTAGGTATACGATGTTCGCAGTTTTTAAAAATTTGCGTATCAATTTCGTAATTATTTTTATTAAAAAAGTCTTTAGCCTCTAATAATGAGTCGATAGAAACAACTTGGTCGATATCTCCGTGCATTAATATTATTTTGGGTCTTGAATTAATATTTTTTGATAAGTGTTCAGTATCAATAATTCTACCTGAATAACCAATTATAGAATTAACTGAGTCTTTTCTTTTCAAGCCTGTTTGCAAAGTAATCATGCAACCTTGACTAAATCCTCCGATAATAATTTGATTTGTCTCTAAATTATTATCTTTTTTTACCTCATCAATAAATCTATTTAATTTATTTTCCGCAACAAGTGACTTAGCTAAAATTTGTTCACGTGTTTGATCCATTAAATCAAACCATTGAAATCCTGAAGGGCTTGCAGCACATTTTTCAGGTGCATCAGGACAAATGAATATTGTATCAGGTAAATGAACACGCCAATAATTTGCAAGAATTGAGATATCTTTACCGTCTCCTCCATATCCGTGGCAAAGTATTACAGCGTTTTTAGGTTTATTTTTAGAAAGTGGTTCTAAAACAATTGAATTTAATGAGTAGGTCATGATAGTAGATTGTTAAATGTCTGATTTTTTTTTTAATTTTATTGGTTTTACTTTATTAGGTGCTGTAGCCATAGTTTTAATAATGGGTATATATACTTTATTTAAGGGTGGAAGTACTAGTAAAAAATATTCTAATAAATTAATGCAATTACGTGTACTTCTTCAATTTATTGCAATTATTGTTTTAGTTTTGATGGCTTATTTTTTTAAAAACTAAATATATTTTTTTATCAAGTTAATGAATTCATCACTTACAAAATCAATCTCTCCAATGACCCTACCAAATTCATCACCATTTTTATCAATTAGAATACTTGTTGGAAGTCCTCTCATTTTGAACTGTTTTACTAGCTTTAACTCTGGATCATAATAAGTATCTAAACTAGCAACACCAATGCTTCTGAAAAAGTCTCTTACTTTTAGTTTATTCGGTTGTTCCATGTTAATAGCGTAAACTTTAACTTTTGGAAATTGATTTGTTAATTTTTCAAGTGATGGCATTTCTCTTTTACAGGGTAAACACCAAGTTGCCCAGAAATTCAAGATCATGATGTTGCCTTTTTTGTTAGTTAAATCGACATCATTAAGATCTGAATCTTTGAATTTCAATTCTTTAATTTGAGTCGGTTTTTCATGAATTACTATATTTTTTGAAAAATCTTCCACCCCATAGAGATTGTGGTTAATCAAATAAAGAAGGATTATGTGAATATAGATTTTAAAAGATTTACTAATTTTCATATTAATTTAAATTAGAAATAACACAGTAAAATGAAAAATAAAACAATTTGGTCAAATAGATTTAAAAACAAAACGTCTCAATCTTTTCAAAAGATAGGGTCTTCAATTCATATCGATAAAAGACTTTATGAACAAGATATTGCTGCATCTACTGTGCACACGCAAATGCTGATGAAACAGAAAATCATTAAAAAAGAAGATGGTAACAAAATTTTAAATGGACTTAAAAAGATCAAGGTACAAATTGAAAAAGGTAGTTTTGAATTTAAAGAAAAATATGAAGACATTCATCTAAATATAGAAAAAGCACTATTTGAAATCGTAGGTCCTTCAGCTGGATTTCTGCATACCGCTAGATCTAGAAATGATCAGGTGGTGACTGATTTTAAACTATGGATAAAAAAAGCATCAAACGAAATTATAAAAGACATTTCAGTTGTCATGAGAAATTTAATAAAAAAAGCTGAAAAGAATACTGATACAGTTATGCCTGGATTGACACATTTAAAAAATGCACAACCTATCTCATTCGCACATTATTTATTGTCATACTATGAAATGTTAAAAAGAGATAAAAAAAGATTTGAGAATAATCTTGAGCTTTTAAATGAGTGTCCACTTGGATCTGCAGCACTTTCAGGAACATCTTATAAAATAGATAGAAACTATACTGCAAAAAAACTTGGTTTTAAAAAACCTACAGATAATTCAATGGACTCTGTATCCGATAGAGATTTTGCAATTGATTTTTTATATACTTCTGCTGTTTGTGCAATGCACTTATCTAGATTAGCTGAAGATTTTATTATTTACAATTCTGATTCTTTTAATTTAATTTCATTTAAAGACAGCATGCTTACAGGATCTTCAATTATGCCACAAAAAAAGAATCCTGATCCTGCAGAACTAATTAGAGGGAAAGTTGGAATAAATTATGGAAAGTTAAATGCAATGCTAACAATAATGAAAGGTCTTCCCATGTCGTATTTTAAAGATATGCAAGATGACAAAGAGTTAGTTTTTGATGGCTATGATACTTTAAAAAATACTCTAACTATGAGTGCTGAATTAATTAGTTCTGTAAATGCTAATAAAACAAATATGCTTTTTATGGCTAACCAGGGATACACAACAGCAACTGACTTTGCAGACTATCTTGTTAAAAATAAAAATTTATCATTTAGAGAGTCATATGCTATTTCAGCAAAACTTGTTAATTACGCAGAAAAAAATAAAAAGATGCTATCTGAATTAAATTTGGAGGAAATCAAAAAATTTTATAAAGATTTAGATAAAAGTGTTTTAAAAGTATTTGATGTTAAAGATTCTATGAACGCAAAAAAATCTCATGGAGGAACATCTGTAATTAATGTTAAATCAATGATAAAAAAATATAAAAGGGAAATTTAATGAAAATTGTAACTGCTTTTTTCTTGATGATTTTTATTTTAACTAGTTGCGGAAAAAAATCTGAACCAAAATACCAAGGTCAAATAGATCAGGTCAATATAATTTCATAATCTTATGCAAAATTTAAGATATGTAGGTAAAAATTTGTTTGTTGAAAAACTGTCAATTAAGAATATTTTAAAAAAAAATAAAACACCATTTTACATTTATTCAGAAAATCAAATTGCTTTCAATTTTTTAAAGTTCGCTAACACATTTAAAAAAACTGATCCTTTAATTTGCTTTGCTGCGAAATCTAATAGTAATTTAAACATACTAAGAGTTCTTGGTAAATTAGGTGCTGGAGCTGATGTAGTTTCAGGAGGTGAATTATTAAAAGCTTTAAAAGCAGGTATCAAACCCAAAAAAATTGTTTTTTCTGGAGTTGGAAAAACAGAGGATGAGTTAAAAATTGCAATTGGCAAGAAAATTTTATTAATCAATTGCGAGTCTGAAAGTGAGGCTAAATTAGTAAATAATTTGGCTAAAAAAATAAGAAAAAAAGTTTCAATCGGTTTTAGGTTAAATCCTAATATTGATGCGAAAACACATAAAAACATATCAACTGGTAAAGCTGAAAATAAATTTGGCTTATCGATTAAAAATTTTAAGGTTTTTCTAAAAACTGTAAAATCTTTTAAAAATGTAAAATTAGATGCTTTAAGCGTGCATATTGGTAGTCAAATTTTAAACGATGCACCTTTTAGAAAAACTCTGAACGTTATGAGTAAATTAATAAAAGAATTGAAACTGAATTTAAAATATGTCGATTTAGGTGGAGGCTTCGGTATTAATTATACTGATAAAGAAAAACCAATTAATTTAACTAAATATTCTAAACTGGTACATAATTTTTCTAAAAAATTAAATTGTAAAATAATCTTTGAACCAGGAAGATCTATTATTGGTAATACTGGCCTCCTAATTAGTAGAATACAATTTATTAAAAAAGGCACTAATAAAAACTTTATTATACTAGATGCTGGTATGAATGATTTTATGCGTCCTGCTTTATATGAAGCTTTTCATAAAATTATTCCTATTTCTAAAAAATCATCAAGAATGAGAGGTAAAATAGAATTTGTGGGACCAATATGTGAAAGCACTTGTAAATTTGGGGTTTATAAAAACTATCCTAAAATAAATGAAAATGAATTTGTAGCCATAACTAATGTTGGGGCATACGGATCGTCATTGTCCTCAAATTATAATACTAGGCCATTAGTTGCTGAAATTTTAGTCAATAAAAATAAACTTAGATATATAAGAAAAAAACAAAATTTACTTAAATTGATTAATTCTTAATGCAATTAATAAGATCATTAATTTTTAATATTTTTTTATACATTGGTCTCATAACAATTTTTATTTTAGCTATACCAACATTAATTTTACCAAGTAAATTCACAATTTTTTTTGGCAGGTTGTCTGCAAAATATATAGTATTAATTTTAAAAATTATCTTAAACACAAAAGTAATTTTTCATGGAATAGAAAATCTTAAAAAAGTAGATAATTACTTTATTGCTTCTGCACATCAATCTATGTTTGAGACCTTTGCTCTTCAGATTCCCTTAAATGGCCCAATTTTTATTTTAAAAAAAGAACTACTTAATATTCCATTATTTGGTTGGTATTTACGAAAAATAGGTTCAATAGCAATAGTTAGAGAAACAACAACAAAAGAAAATTTAAATTTTTTTGATAAAGTGAAAGAAAGAATTGAAAAAAGCAAAAGACCACTTTTGATATTTCCGCAAGGAACAAGAGTTAAAATTGATGAGCAGCCGCCCTTTAAAAAAGGAGTTGGAAGAATTTATAAAGCTCTGAATTTACCCTGTATTCCTGTAGCTCTTAATACTGGTAAAGTTTGGCCAAAAAGTAGTTTTATGAAATACCCGGGTGATATTCATATTTCATTTTTAGAGCCAATCATGTCAGGTAAAGATAATGAAGAATTTATCAAAGATGTAGAAAATAAAATTTATACTGAAATAAGAAAATTTTCTTAATTATTTTCTTCCAAAACCTGGCTTATCTGTATCTTGACCAGCTTCAATAATTTCTTTTCTTACTTTTTTGGTTGATGAAAAAATATCTAAAAGCTTTTTACTATTCTTATTTTTAATAGCATCTTTGATTTCATTTAGATTCTTTGAGTAACTGTCTAAAACCTTTAAAATGTTATCGCTATTATCAATAAATATATCTTTCCACATTAAAGGGTCTGAAGCTGCTATTCTTGTAAAATCTCTTAAACCACCTGCGCTATACTGAATGACTTCATCCTTAAATTTATCTTCATTATTAATAGCAGTTTTTACAATGCTGTAAGCTACAGCATGTGGTAAATGACTAGTTAATGATAAGACATAGTCATGGTCTTCAAATGTCATAAATTTTGTCTTACTTCCAAGTTTTGACCAGAAATTTTCTAAAGATTTTATTTTATCTTCGGAAACTTTTTTGTCGGCTGATATTATGCACCATCTATTTTTAAATAAACTTGCAAAACCAGCTTCTGGACCACTGTATTCTGTTCCAGCTATAGGGTGTGAGGCAATCCAATTAACTTTTTTAAGATTTAAGTTGCTAATAATTTTATTGACCTCTTTTTTTGCAGACCCTGTATCGGTTAAAATTACATTTTCTTTTAAATTAGACTGAATAGAAAGTAATATTTCTTTGTAGCTACTCAAAGGAGAGGCGATTATTACTAAATCAGAGTCCTTAACTACATCTGAGATGTTGGTGCAAATTTCTATTGAAAAGTTCTTTTTTAAATATTCGTTAACTTTAGATGACTTATCGTAAGCACTCATTTTAGATGCTAATTTTTTTTCCTCTACAGC
>CACJAU010000025.1 GCA_902591415.1 uncultured Pelagibacteraceae bacterium | reverse complement strand
TACACACCTCAATTTAACAAGAAATTTAAAATTCAAGGTCAGTCAAAAAATGAAATCTACAAACTTCTTAAAGAGTCTAAATCAGTTGAACAAGCTGGAGCATTTTCAATAGTTTTAGAATGTTTGTCTCCTAAAGCAGCAAAATTAATTACCCAAAGTATAAGCATTCCAACTATTGGAATCGGATCTTCCTCTTATTGCGATGGGCAAATATTAGTTACAGATGACATGCTGGGTATTAGTGGTTTTTATCCAAAATTTGTCAAAAAGTATACTAACCTTAATAGAATAATTGAAAAAGCTGTGAAAAAATATACTAGTGATGTTAAAAAACAAAAATTTCCTTCAAGGAATAATTTTTTAAATGGATCAAAATTTAGATAGTAAAACACAATTTTTAGATAAAATAAATTATTTTTATAATAGAAATAAAATTAAGATTTTATTTATTTTAATCACTATTTTAATTTTAATAATTTCTTTGGCTATATTTAATCAAATTAACGAAAGAAAAAATAATCTTATTTCTGAAAAATATATAAAGGCAAACGTTTTATTATCTGCAAATAAAATCGAGGATGCTAAAAATATTTATGAAGAAATAATTTTAAGCAAAAATAATTTTTATTCTATATTGGCTCTAAATACAATTTTAGAAAAAGAATTAATAAATGATAAAAATAAAATTATGAATTATTTTGAAGTTTTAGAAAAAACAAATCTTTCGAGTGAACAAAAAGATCTCATTAATTTTAAAAAAGCCTTATATTTTTTTAAGACTGCAGATGTAAAATCGGGAGAAGAATTGCTTAAAAAATTAATTGACAAAAATTCTAGATTAAAATCTCTTGCTCAAGAAATAATTGTTAAATAAATAATGAGATTACTTTTTGTAATTATATCTTTTGTTCTTTTGAGCAATTGTTCTTTTGATAATAAAACTGGAATTTGGAAGAATGAGAATGAAATATCAGGTAAAAAAGAAAATGATAAAATTTTTAAAGATTTCAAAAAAATCGCTGATTTTGAGAAGGATTTTCAAAAAACCATAAATTTAAGTAAAGATTTTAAAATTAAAAAATCGAAAGTAGTAATAAATACCCAATGGAATGATATTTTTTACGACTATAACAATAATTTCAAAAATTTTTCCTATAACAATTTAAATCAGGTATTATTCAGAAGCAAAAAGTTATCAAAAAAAAAAATCAATTATTTCAAATTGTTTGAAAACAATAATTTAATTTTAAATGATGAAAAAGGAAATATAATTGTCTTTTCAGTTATAGAGAATATTAAAATTGATGAATTTAATTTTTATAAAAAAAAATTTAAAAAGATAGATAAAAAATTAAATATGATAGTAGAAAATAACGTTATTTATGTCTCAGATAATTTAGGTTATTTATACGCTTACAATTATAATAAGCAAAAAATTTTATGGGCAAAAAATTATAAAATTCCTTTTAGTTCTAACTTAAAAATTTTTAATAATAAGTTAATTGCTTCTAATCAAAATAATAATTTATATTTCTTGAATAAACATAATGGTGAATTAATTAATCAATTTCCAACAGAAGAAACGCCAGTCAAAAACAACTTTATAAATAATTTATCAATTTCTAAAAATAAAAAATTATTGTTTTTAAACTCTTATGGTACTCTTTACTCTATTGATATCAAAATGATGAAAATTGATTGGTTTGTATACCTTAATAATTCAACCGATTTATCAACGTCAAATCTATTTGATGGTTCTCAAGTTATAAATAAAGATAATAAAATAGTTGTATCATCCAAAAGCAAAACTTTTATTATAGACTCTTTATCTGGTAGAATTTGGAATAAGTTTAATTATTCCTCATTATCAAAACCCATTATATATAATGATATTGTGTTTTTTTATACTAAAAACAATTTTTTAATTGCAGTCAATTTAAAAAATAACCAAATAATTTATTCTTACGATATGAAAAAATACATTCAAAAAATCAATAAAAAAAATTCTAATTTAAAATATTCTTTACAAATGATGATATTAAATAATGAGATTTTTTTATTTATCAATAACTCGTTTATTCTAAATATAGATTTGAACGGCAAATTTAGAAGTTTAAATCGTCTAAAATTAAAAACTAATACTTTTCCAATTTCTATTGAAAATGCTTTATATTATTTAGACAAAAAAAATAAACTTATAATTTTGAATTAAAAATTTGATTTCCCGCTTAATAATGAAAGTTGTTTTATCTTGGCACCTTTTAAATCATCATGAGGTTTTATTGGATAATTCCCTGTAAAATAATGATCGCTAAATTGAGGGTATGTGGAATTTCTTTTTTCTTGAATTAGAGCATTATAAAGACCATCTAAGCTCAAAAACTTTAAACTTTTTGCTTTAAGATAATCTGTCATTTCTTGATTAGTTTTTTCATGTGCTAACAATTCTTCTTTAGTCGGCATATCAACACCGTAAAAGTCAGGATATTTAATTTCAGGACACGCAATTCTAACATGAACTTCTTTAGCACCGCTCTCATAAAGCATTTTAACTATTTTAAAGCATGTGGTGCCTCTTACTAAGGAGTCATCTATCAATACTATTGATTTATTTTTTACTATTGTTTTTGTTGAGCTAAGTTTGAGCTTTACACCTAAACTTCTTATATTTTGAGTTGGTTCTATAAAAGTTCTACCTACATAATGATTTCTAATTAAACCTAAATCAAATTTTTTATTAGACTTTTCAGCGTATCCTAAAGCAGCAGGGACACCTGAGTCAGGTACTGGAACAACTAGATCAGCTTCGACATCTGTTTCTTTCGCTAGTTCATAACCCAGATTTTTTCTATATTCGTATGCACATTTGTTGTTAATTAAACTATCAGGTCTTGCAAAATAAATATACTCAAAGACGCAAGGTCTTGGTTTTTGTTTTGGAAAAGGTTTTACTGATTTAAGAATATTATTTTCTATAATTACAATTTCACCATTTTCAACTTCTCTGATAAATGAAGCGCCCACTATATCAAGAGCGCAGGTTTCTGATGCTAATATATAAGAATTCTTTAATTTACCAACTACCAATGGTCTAATCCCAAACGGATCTCTAACACCGATTAGCTTTTTATTTGTCATTAAGACAAGAGAATATCCACCTTGAATTTGAAACAGAGCATCAATTAATTTATCTACAAACTTATCTCTTTTTGATTTTGCAATTAGTTGAACAATTGTTTCTGTATCACTTGTAGTCCTAAAAATAGCACCATCTTTTACTAAATTTTCCCTTAGCAACAAAGCATTAGTTAGATTTCCATTATGAGCCAAACTTAAACCACCCATATGTAAATCAGCGAAAAAGGGTTGTATGTTTCTCAGAGACGTCTCACCTGTAGTCGAATAACGATTGTGGCCAATTGCAGAATTACCTGGTAACTTTTTTAAAGTTTCTTGATTGGTAAAATGATCTCCAACTAAACCTTGTCTCTTCTCAGAATGAAAATTCGTACCATCGAATGAAACGATTCCACAACCCTCTTGACCCCTGTGTTGTAAAGCATGTAAACCTAAAGCAACTAAAGCTGAGGAATCCTCATGATTTGATATTCCAAAAATACCACATTCCTCTTTTAATTTATCAAAACTAAATTTTTTCAATTTTTTCTTTTGTGTCAATGAAATCTTCACTAGATGGAAATTCCTCTATTAATATTTCACTTCCTTTATTTATTAAATTAAACGATATTGCATCCTCCGCTGATATACCCCAATTTTGATAAGGATAAAACCAATTTAAAATTGAAAATAAACAAATAGAAACAATATAACCTTTAAAAAAACCAAATAAAAAACCAAAACCTTTATCTATAGGTCCAACACCAGTCCAAGTTACTGCTCTACTAATAGATTTTCCAATTAAAATTGTTACAAAAAGTGTTAAAAAAAATATAGCCACACCTAAGCCAATGTTATTGATAAACTCTGATTCTATATATTCACTAACTGAAGGCTGTAATTTAGGAACAAGTAAGATAGTGATAACTGTCGATAAAACCCACTTCATAAATGAGATTAAACTTAATGAAAAACCTTTTAAAAAACATTGAATGACAAAATAAAGAACTATTAAGAAAAAAATAAAATCAAAAACATTTAAATTATTAAAAAAATTTTCAAAAAAATTAAACATTATAAAACATTATTTACTTTTTCATCAAATGGCTTAAGTGTTAGGATTAGCTTAGGCAATAGAGTTAAGACCGATATCATAGCTAACAACATCGCTATACCTGTAAAAAAACCAAAATAAATTGTAGGGATAAAATTAGATAAAATTAAAATTGAGAATCCAAAAACAATCGTGATAGAAGTATTCAAAATCGCTACACCAACTGTGCTATGACATCTATCCAGTGTTTTATTGTAATCTTTAATTTTTTTAAATTCTTCTTTAAATCTATAAATATAATGGATACTGTTATCAACTGCTATACCTATTGTAATTGCTGCAATCGTAATTGTCATCATATCGAGAGGAATTTCAAGTAGACCAATTATTCCTAGAATAAAAAAGGCAGCAATAAAATTGGGCACGACCCCTATAAGTGAAATTTTTATATTTCTAAATAATACAAAAAACATTAATAATATGCCGAGCATCACTATTCCTAATGTAAGAATTTGTGATTTAAATAAACTTTGTAATAAATTATTAAATAAAATAAGAACTCCTGCTAATCTATATTCATCTTTTGCTAAACCTACTTCAGTATTTAAATCAGAATTAATTTTATTTATTAAGTCGTTTCTTCTTAAATCTTTTAATGAGTCTTTAATTCTTACATTTATTCTCGCTTCATCTTTTTCAACTGAAATGTAGGGTGAAATTATTTCAGATTTGATTGATGATGGTATTTTACTGTATAAAACAGCTATTTCTAAACTTTGCAATTCTTTGTTATTTAATTCCTCTGCCACCCTTAAGATAGAACCAAATGAGAGAACTTTACCAATTTCTGGTAAAGAGTCTAAATAGTCATGTACTTTAATTATTTTATCCATTTTATCTCTGGTAAACCAATATTTAGCTTTATCTTTATTTGACTCATCTTCCTCTTCCCATTCGTCAAACTCATCTTGCTCTTTGCTATTATCAAGTTCAGATTTTTTTGGAAATTTAAGAATTATATTTAAAGGAGTAGTACCACCTAAATCCTCATCAATTTTCTTCATTCCTTTATAGATTTCTGTTTCTTTGTCAAAATAATTTATAAAACTATTCTCAACTTCAAGCTTACTTATTCCAATAATACTTAAAATCATTATTAAAAAAGTTGAAGCAAAAATTAAAATTTTATTATTTTTGGTAAATGAACCTAAAGCAGAAGTAATAAAAGATTTTTCAGTATCTTTTAAATTTAATTCATTTTCCGACGATAATAAATTTATTAAAGAAGGTAACAATAAAAATGTAACTAGCAATGAAACCACTAATCCCATAGTCATCATCCATCCAAAATCAATAATTGGTTTAATTCCACTTAAAACTAATGATAAAAATGCACAAATTGTTGTTAGAACTGTATAGAGAATTGGTAACATCATTTTTTTACTGGCATCTAATACAGCATCATTCTTTGAAATATCAGGAAACTCTTTTTTGTATTGTAAATATCTTACAGTAACGTGGATATTCATAGCCATATTAAGAATAAGCATTAATGCTATAAAATTTGATGAAATTACTGTTACCTTCCACCCAATCAAACCTAATATGCCAATCATTAAAATTACTGAAGTTGCACATCCCAATAAAGGCATCATAACCCATTTTAAATCCCTAAAAATAAACCAAAGAGTTAAAATGATAAAAATAAAAACACCAATTCCAAAAACAATTATATCGCTTTTAATAAAATTCATCATATCATTAGTGATCATTGGAATGCCTCCTAGATGAATTTTTGCATTTTCACCATATTTACTAATTACGTCTCTTATTTCAGTTATATTTTGATTATTTCTTATATTATATAAATTTTTGTAGTCTTCGTATTCTCTAATAAATTTTTTATAATTTACCTTTTCTTTTTTTGATAATCCTGTTTCATTTAGCTGTATGAAATATTTATTTTTTATTTTTATGTACTCAGCTAATCTTTCATCTTTTTTTAAATAAACAATAATACCTGAAGTTTTACCATCCTCGCTAATTACATAATTTTTATAAATAGGACTGTTTAAAATTTCATCAAATCCTCTTTTTCTATCAATTTCGGGGTAAGCTAAGGTTTTGAAATTTTTAAGTCTTTCCATTAAACCCTCATCTGTGCTTTTCAGAAGAGGAACATCTATAATAGTAATTACACTGTCTACCCAAGTTAATTTTTCAATTTTTGATTTAAGTAATTGAAGGTTTAAAATAGTCTCTTTTTCTGAAAAACTAGAAATCGGTGTATATGTAAGCACTAGGAAGTCTTTTGACCCATAAGTTTCATTTACTTCTCTTAGGTATTCAAGATCAGGGTCACCCTCAAGCAGTAGCGCATCAGAGGAAGCATCCAAATTAAAATTTTTTGCTTGATAAAGTGAAAAAATTACTAAAATCAATAAAAAAAAAAGAGTTATTTTTGGAAAATCAATTACTATTTTTTTATAAATACTAGTGAACATGAGAACAATTCAGATATATCTTAATTATTTTATAACTAAAGAAAAAATTGAGGTTAATTTTTACGTAAATCTTTGAATTTTGTGTAAATCCCCTCAAACTCAACTTTAACTGTACCTGTAGGACCGTGTCTTTGTTTTCCTAATATAATATCTGCCAATCCGTTGACATCATTCATTTTAGACTGCCATTCTGCATGTTCTATTGAACCTAATTTAGGCTGCTTCCTCTCTAAATAATATTCCTCTCTATAAACAAACATTACAACATCTGCATCTTGTTCGATTGAACCCGACTCTCTTAAGTCAGCTAATTGAGGTTGTTTATCATCCCTTTGTTCAACAGCTCTTGATAGTTGAGAAAGTGCTAATACTGGAACTGAAAGTTCTTTAGCCAGAGCTTTGAGTCCTTGAGTGATTTCCGAAATTTCTTGAACTCTACCATCATTTTTATTCGAACTTGATCTCATTAATTGTATGTAATCAACAACAATTAAATTTAATCCAAATAATCTTTTAATTCTTCGAGCTCTATTACTTAATGTTGCTATGGTAATCGCTGGTGTTTCGTCTATATATAAAGGTAGATTATAAATGTTTCTTGAAGTTTCTATGTATCGATTTATTTCTTCTTCAGTAACTTTTCCTCTTCTAATATCATCAGATTTTATTCTAGCTTGTTCAGATAAAATTCTAGTTGATAATTGCTCAGAGGACATTTCTAAAGAAAAAAAAGCAATCGAAGATTTCTCTTGTCTCTTTAAAATATGTTGAGCTGCATTATAAGCAATATTAGTTGCTAAAGCTGTTTTCCCCATTGAGGGCCTACCTGCTAAAATTACTAAATCAGATTTATGTAACCCTCCTAATTTTTCATCTAAATCCGCAAGACCTGTTGGCACCCCAACAATACCTTGGTCATTTTGCATTGCCAAAGTTGCCATTTCGATTGTTTGGTCTAAGGCTTGGTTAAATTTTAAAAATGATTGTGAAAAACTTCCTCTTTCAGCTAAATCGAAAAGAGATTTTTCTGTACTCTCAATTATATTTTCTGCGTTAAGCTCATGAGAGTTTGCATTGATAGTATCAGTTGATAATTTGTCAGATATTAATACCAATTCTCTTCTTAAGTACATCTCGTGAATTATTTTTGCATAATCAATTGCTTGTTTAGCTGATCCAGAAAATCGAGTAAGTTTTACCAAATACTCTGTACCTCCAACTTCGCTAAGCATATTATCTTTTTCAAAGAAATTTTTTAAAGTAATTGGATTAGCAATCATCCCTTTATTATTTAAATTTTCTATTACCTCATATATTTTTACGTGAGCTGGATCATAAAATATTGTTGAGCTTACTAAATTTGAAACCTCATCTATAATATCATTATTAACTAATATTGAACCTAGCAGAGCTTGCTCTGCCTCTAAATTTGATGGTTGTTTATTTTCAAGGTTGTTTTGAACTGGCTTTATATCTTTCACACTATCATCTTAAAAGAATAAGTTTCTCAATAAAGGAAAAAGTTACACACCTTTTTTGAACTTCTGTGGAAAAGTTATTTTGATTGTATTTTATCAATCTTAATTGAAATTTGAGCTTTGACTTCAGAGTGGAAATTAATATCTGCTTTAAACAACCCTATTTTATTTAATTCATCTTTTAAAATTATCTGCGCAGGGCTTACATCTGCGTTCGTTTTATCCTTAATTAAATTTGTAATTTCTTTTGGTTTAATTGAACCATATAAGTCACCATTCTCTTTACTTTCTTTATTGA
>CACJAU010000024.1 GCA_902591415.1 uncultured Pelagibacteraceae bacterium | reverse complement strand
AGTCCAAAGCTCTTCGCGCTAGATAAGCTTCAACCAAAGGTAAATGAATTTCTCTTGGATTTTTAATTGCATCAAGAATTGCTTTTTTTGTAATCTCATTAAAAACAACACGTTCTAGATGTTTATCTTTTAGTAATTTTTTTTTATTTAAGACTTCTTTAACATGCCATGCAATAGCTTCACCTTCACGATCAGGGTCCGTAGCTAAAATAATTTTATCAGAATCTTCGGCAGCATTTGTAATTTCTTTTAAATATTTTTTTGAAAAAGAATCTATTTCCCATTCCATTTGAAATTTATTTTCAGGATCAACAGACCCATTTTTTGAAGGAAGGTCTCTTATGTGTCCATAACTAGCTAAAACTAAATAATCTTTACCTAAATATTTATTTATTGTTTTTGCTTTCGCTGGACTTTCAACAATTACTAAATTCATTATTCGTTTATTTTCAAAATTAAACGAATTTGTCAAATTTATTATTTAAAAACTAGAAAAGACAACACTTATAACTTAATTTTACTTTCTTCAGAATTTTTTAATCGAACTATATTTTCTCGATGTGTGTATATGATAATTACAAAAAAAATAAAAAGTATTAAAGAAAAATTATTAATAAAAAAAAATGAATAAACAAAAACAGTTAAAGATGAAATAATTGAAGATAATGATGCGTATCTAAATAAAAAAGATAAAACAAGCCAAGTTATTCCAAAAATTAGAAAAAATTTATATGAAAGTGCTAATATAACACCCAAGTAAGTCGCAACTCCTTTACCCCCTTTAAATTTTAACCAAACAGGAAAAATATGGCCGATAAAACAAATCAAAGCAGAATATGAAATTAGATTTTCAAAATAAATTAATGTTATGACTATAGATAAATATCCCTTTAATAAGTCAAGCACAAGAGTAGCAACTGCTAGAGATTTTTTTCCAGTTCTTAAAACGTTTGTGGTACCAATATTTCTTGATCCAATTTCTCTAATATCTTTTTTTAAAAAAATTTTAGTTAAAACTAATCCAAAAGGAATAGATCCTAAAAGATAAGAATATGCTGCAACTATTATTAAATTTATATCCATTAGTTTGAGTAAACTAGTTCACCGTTAAGATAAGTCATTAAAATCTTTCCTTGAAGATTTCTATTTTCTATTGCTGTATTTTTTGATTTAGATTTCAGTTTATCAGCATCTACTTTCCATGGAGCTTCTAAATCAAATATACAAATATCACCATCTGACCCTTTTGCTAAAGTTCCTTTTTTTATGTTTAGTATTTTAGCAGGGTTGACGGTTAAGGTTTCTATAATTTTATTCAGAGGAAGAGACTCATTGTGATACATTTCTAAAGAAAGAGGCAGAAGGGTCTCTACACCAATAGCGCCAGTAGCTGCTTGTGAGAATGGTAATCTTTTGCTTTCTTCATCCTCAGGTAAATGGTCTGAAACAATTACATCTATTAGTCCATCTTTGATACCTTGAACAAGTGCTAATCTATCGTCTTCAAGTCTAAGGGGAGGAGATAATTTTAAAAAAGTCTTAAATTCACCAATATCATTTTCATTTAATGATAAATTATTTATTGAAACACCTACGCTAAATTTTTTACCATTATTTTTATTTTTTCTAATTACATCTAATGATTGTTTAGATGAAATCTGATTGATATGATATCTACAAGGATACTCACTAAGCAAACTTAAGTCTCTTTCGATTATTATTTTTTCAGCTAGAGCTGATATACCTTGTAGTCCGAGCCTTGTAGCAATCTCTCCATCGTTGATACAAGAGTTTTTTGAGAGCTCATAGTCTTCCGCATGTTGCATTATCAATACCCCAATATCAGATGCATAATCCATTATCCTAGACATTAGCTCTGTATTTTGAATAGTTCTATTTACATCGCTAAAGCCAATTATTCCTCTCCCAGAGAGTAAACCAAACTCAGTCATTAATTTACCTTCGCATTGTTTGGTTATTGAAGCGCAAGGAAAAAGATTTACGTTGGCTTTGTCTCTTCCTCTTCTAATAATGAAATCAACCATTGAAACGTTATCGATAATAGGTTTTGTATTAGGCATAGTGACTATAGATGTAACCCCTCCAGCTAAAGCAGCTTGGCTAAGAGTTCTAAAATTTTCCTTATATTCATATCCTGGCTCGCCTACAAAAGCCTTCATATCTACTAACCCTGGAATTAAAATATTGCCTTTCAAATCAATTATCTCAGCATCTTTATTAGCGTCAGTTTTTTTTACATTTTTTCCTATAACTTTTACTTTTCCTTTATTATTTAAAATTAAAGAGCCTTTCTCATCCATGCTTTGTGATGGATCTATAATTCTTGCATTAATAAAAATTTTTTCTTTCATTTATTTACAATACTTTTTTAAACAAGCCATTCTTACTGCTACACCTAATTCAACTTGCTCTTTAACCAAACTAACATTTATATCGTCTGCAAGTTTTGTATCTATTTCTACTCCTCTATTCATTGGACCGGGATGCATAATCAATGCATCTTTTTTTGCAATTTTTAATTTTTCTGGAGTTAAACCGTAAAATTCATAATATTCTCTTTTTGAAGGCAAGAATGAACCCTGCATTCTTTCATTTTGCAATCTTAACATCATTACAATGTCGCAACCTTCAAGACCCTTCTTCATATCCGTAAAAGACTTTACTCCCATTCTATCAATTGATTTTGGCATCAAAGTTTTAGGTGCTATTACATTTACCTCAGCACCTAACATATTCATTAAATAAATATTTGATCTAGCTACTCTTGAGTGAAGTATGTCACCACAAATTGCTATCTTCAGTCCTTCAATTTTACCTTTTCTGTTAATTATTGTTAAAGCGTCAAGTAAAGCTTGAGTAGGATGTTCTCTTCTTCCATCACCTGCATTTATAACTGCACAATTAACTTTTTGAGATAATAAATTTGGTGCACCAGAGTCTTGATGTCTAATTACAATTAAGTCAGGGTGCATAGCGTTTAAAGTCATTGCAGTATCAATTAAAGTTTCACCTTTTTTAAGTGCTGAGTTGTCCATATTCATAGACATTACATCTGCACCTAATCTTTTACCTGCTAGATCAAACGAACTTTGAGTTCTTGTTGATGGTTCGAAAAATAGATTAATTTGAGTTTTTCCTCTTAAAACATCTAATTTTTTTGAGCTACTTCTGTTTAATTCAATAAATTTTTTTGCTTCATCTAATATTGCTTTAGCTTCTAATATTGAAAGGTTTTGAATACCAAGAAGATGTTTGGGAGAGTTTTTAATAGCTGTATTGTTTTTCTTAACTGCCATTAAAATCAACTCTATAGGCGTTTTATAGTATCAGATCAAGTATTTTCTTTAGTTAAATAGTCCAAGGCTCCTTGAAGTATAAATTGTGCAGAATTCTCATCCAATTTGCTTATTTTTTTTGACGTGTTTGATGCTAAATCATTGGATAAATTGAACGCTCCTTGACTTGATAATCTCTCATCCCATAAAGTGACATTTTCAGTAACATCTTTTGATAGATTAATAGCTAAATCTTTAGCTGATTGTGAAGATTGACTAGACGATCCGTCCATATTGATTGGATTTCCAACCACTATACCTTTAATCTGATTTTCATTAAAAATCTTTACTATTTCTTTGAGAAATTCAGAGTATTTATTTTTAATTAGAGTTGTGTAAGGAGTGGCAATAATTTTATTTTCATCAGAAATGGCTATACCAACACGTTTTCTACCCGGGTCAATTCCCATTAACCTAGACTTTTTATCGAGTTTTTTCTTAAATTCTTCAATATCAAGCATGAAATTTACCTAATTTGTGATAAAACACATTTAAGTTAACTTATTTCACAAATGTCCCTAGATAAAGAAAAAATTAAACATGTTGCAAAATTAGCCCGAATTTCAGTTGATGATGCTAAAGTTGAGAGTCTTACAAAAGATTTAAACTCTATTTTTAAGTTTATAGAGCAATTAAATGAACTAAATACAGATAAAGTTGAACCGTTAACTTCTATACTTAATCAGTCATTAAGATCGAGAAAAGACGAAATTAGTGATGGTAAGATAAGAGAGAAAATTCTGAAAAATTCACCTAAAGAAAATGAAGAATTTTTTGTAGTTCCTAAGGTGGTGGAGTAATGGCTGATATTACAAATCAAAGTCTAAATGAAATTATAGAAAACGTAAAAACGAAAAAAGTCTCCTCTACAGATTTAACTAAAGCATATATAAAAAATATTGAAAGTGCAAAAAAGTTAAATGCATTTGTTTCTACAACATTTGATCAAGCTTTAGATAAGGCAAAACAATTTGATAGCAAACCAAATTTTGATCAATTGCTTCCAGGAATACCTTTAGCTGTTAAAGATTTATTTTGCACAGAAAATACAAAAACAACAGCTGGAAGCAACATATTAAATAATTTTATTCCATCTTATGAGTCAACAGTTACAAAAAATTTATGGGACAATGGATCTTTTCTTTTAGGAAAATTAAATTGTGATGAGTTTGCGATGGGCTCTTCTAACGAGACAAGTCATTATGGAAATGTAATTAATCCCGTAGGAGATCAATTAGTACCTGGAGGTTCTTCTGGAGGATCTTCATCTGCTTTAGCTGCAGACTTAACTCCAGCTACAATTGGAACAGATACAGGTGGATCAATAAGGCAACCAGCTTCCTTTACCGGCACTGTAGGTTTAAAACCAACTTATGGATTATGTTCTAGATGGGGTATCGTGGCTTTTGCATCTTCTTTAGATCAAGCTGGTCCAATGACAAAAACAATAAAAGATTGTGCAATCATGCTTGAGTCAATGTCTGGCTTCGACGAGAAAGACTCCACTTCAATAAACAAAAAGAAAGAACAATATTCAAAAAATTTAAAAGATAATATTAAAGGTTTAAAAATTGGAATTCCAAAAGAATATCGCGTTGACAATATGCCTAAAGAAGTTGATGAACTCTGGGAAAAAGGAAAAAAGATATTAAAAGATCTTGGCGCACAATTAATTGATATTTCATTGCCTCATACAAAATATGCTTTACCTACTTATTATATAGTTGCTCCAGCTGAAGCTTCGTCCAATTTAGCTAGATACGATGGAGTTAGATATGGTTATAGATCAAAACAAGGAAAAGATTTAATTGAGATGTATGAAAAAACTCGGTCTGAAGGTTTTGGAGATGAGGTTAAACGTAGAATATTAATTGGAACTTATGTTCTTTCATCAGGTTATTATGATGCTTATTATCTTAAGGCACAAAAAGTTAGACAACTAATTAAAAAAGATTTTGATGATAGTTTTAAAAAAATAGATGCTATTCTTACACCATCAACACCAAGTTCTGCATTCAAAATAGGAGAAAAAACAAATGATCCTGTTTCTATGTATTTGAATGATATTTTTACTGTACCTGTAAATTTAGCTGGTATACCAGCTTTATCATTGCCAGCTGGTGTTGATAATCAAGGTCATCCTTTAGGTTTACAGCTTATTGGTAAAGCATTAGACGAGCAAAAAATTCTTAATATTGGTTATGCATTTGAAAAAAACTGTGGTTTTAAAAATGAAATTAAAAAGTGGTGGTCATGAGCAAAGAAAAATTTGATTATTTTATTAAGGGAGAAAAAGAGAAATATGAAGTTGTGATAGGACTTGAAGTTCATGCTCAAGTTTTATCTAAATCCAAACTTTTTTCTGGGTCATCAACTAAATTTGGCGCTGATCCTAATAACCAGGTGAGTTTGATTGACTCTGCTTTTCCAGGAATGTTGCCGGTCATCAATGAAGAATGTATTAAGCAAGCAGTAAGAACTGGCCTTGGTTTAAATGCTAAAATAAATAATTACTCAGTTTTCGATAGGAAAAATTATTTCTATGCAGATTTACCTCAAGGTTATCAAATATCTCAGTATAAGAATCCTATTGTAGGGGAAGGTAAAGTTTTATTAGATATGCCTTATGGGTCAAAAGAAATTGGCATAGAGAGACTTCATCTCGAGCAAGATGCGGGTAAAAGCATTCATGATATGGATCCATCTAACACTTATGTAGATTTAAATCGTTCAGGAATTGCTTTAATGGAAATTGTTAGCAAACCAGATCTTAGATCACCAGATGAAGTTAATGCTTACATAAAAAAATTAAGATCAATCATGAGATATTTAGGAACCTGTGATGGAAATATGCAAGAGGGATCACTTAGAGCAGATGTAAACGTATCTGTAAGAAAAGAAGGTGATAAAAATTTTGGAACACGTTGTGAAATCAAAAATGTAAATTCTATAAAATTTATGCAGATGGCAATAGAATATGAAGCTGCAAGACAGGTCGAACTAATAGAAAATGGTAAAAAAATAGATCAAGAAACAAGACTTTTCGACACAAAAAAAAATGAAACAAGATCAATGAGATCCAAAGAAGATGCACATGATTATAGATATTTTCCTGATCCAGATCTTCTTCCATTAAAGTTAGAACAAAAATTAATCGATGACTTAAAAAAATCTCTTCCAGAGCTTCCTGATAAAAAAAAGGAAAGATTTGTAAAAGAATATGGACTAAATGCATATGAAGCAAATGTTTTAGTCTCAGAAAAAGAAATATCTGACTATTACGAAGAAGTTGCAAAACTATCTGATAAAAAACTTGCAGCTACTTGGATGATGGGGGATTTATTTGCAATGTTAAATGATAGGGGGCTTGATATATCAAAATCTCCTATATCAGCAAAACATTTCGCAGAGTTAGTTCAAGCAATTAAATCCGGAGAAATTTCAGGAAGAATAGCAAAAGAAGTTTTCGAAATTATGGTTGAAAGCGGAGATAATCCAAAAAAAATTATAGAGTCAAAAGGAATGAAGCAGCAAAGTGATCCTAAAGAATTAGAGAAGATGATTAATGAAATATTATCAAAAAATAAAGATAAGGTTGATCAATACAAAGCTGGAAAAGAAAAATTATTTGGTTTTTTTGTTGGACAGGTTATGAAATTATCTGGTGGAAAAGCAAATCCTCAATTAACAAATGAGATTCTAAAAAAACTTTTAAAAGGCTAATTATGCCTAAAAAATTAGATTTAACAGATAATCTTGAAAAGTATATTATTGACCATACTGATGATCTTACTGACGTTCAAAAAGAGATCTTAAATTATAATCTTAGTCTTGGTGATCAAAAGAAATTGCAAATTTCTATTTCACAAGCGCAATTTCTTCAAACATTAATTAAAACATCTAATACAAAAAAAGTTTTAGAAATTGGAAGTTTTACAGGTTTTAGCGCTTTATCAATGGCCTTATCATTACCTGATGATGGATCTTTAATTAGCTTAGATAAAAACGTTGAATTTAGCAAAAAAGCAAAATCTTTTTATGATAAGGCTAATGAAAACAAGATAACACAAATTATAAAGCCAGCACTTGAGAGTTTGAAAGAACTAGAAAATGCTAAACAAAAATTTGATCTGGTTTTTATTGATGCAGATAAAGAAAATTATATAAATTATTATGAAAAAAGTATTGTATTAATTGGTAAAAATGGACTAATTATAATTGATAATGTCTTATGGCATGGTGAGGTAGCGGATAATTCAAAAAATGATAAATTCACCAATATCATTAGAGAATTTAACAAATATATAAAAGACGATAATAGAGTGATAAAAAATATCATTCCCATTGGTGATGGATTAACAATTTGTATTAAAAAATAATGTTCACTGTTTTTGGATTTTATAAGTTTAAGAAAAGTAATTTTTTGAAGAAAAATAAAGAGTTTCTGCAAAGAGAAATTTTAAAAAATAACATACGTGGTACAATTATTCTTTCCCACGAAGGAATTAATGGAACCATTGCTGGAAAGAGGAAAAATATTAGCCAGATAATTAAATCTTTAAAAAAAGTATTTAATTTTAAAGATTTTGACAGTAAGAATATGTCTCAAAGTCGCTTTCAACCATTCCACAAAGGTAAAATTAAAATAAAAAATGAAGTTGTTCCACTAGGTTTAAAAATAAATTCAAATAATAAAAAACTTAATAGATATATTTCTGGGAAATCATGGAACAAACTTATTTCAAATAAAGAAACTTTAGTTGTAGATGCTAGAAAGCCATTTGAATACGATGTAGGTACTTTTAAAAATTCTGTAAATCCAAATATTCAAAATTTTAGAGATTTTCCAAAATATCTTAAAAAAATTGATAAAACAAAACCTGTAGCGATGTTTTGCACCGGGGGTATTAGGTGTGAAAAAGCCTCAATATTTTTAAAAAGAAAAGGTTTTAAGAATGTTTTCCAATTAAAAGGCGGGATACTTAATTATTTAAATAAAATCGAAAAGAAAGACAGTCTATGGAAAGGTGAGTGTTTTGTTTTTGATAATAGAGTATCTCTTAAACACAAATTAAAACAAGGAACCTACTTCGTATGTAGTGGTTGTAGAAAACCTTTTTCACCAAAAGACAAAAAATCTAACAAATATGAGG
>CACJAU010000023.1 GCA_902591415.1 uncultured Pelagibacteraceae bacterium | reverse complement strand
TGATTTTCTTGAGTTTTCTTACTTTCTCTCAAAATTGGTTCATTATTTTTCTCAAAATAGTCATTAAGATGTGAAATCACCATAGGTTTTAGCTCATCCCACGAGACTTCTTTGGTTTTTTTAACTGAGAGAAATTTCTCTGATAACAAAATTAATTCCACTCCTTTAAAATTTAGCAATTCTTTTACAAATGGAATTTTTATTTCATTTCCTTTCTCCTTTTTGAATTCCTCTGTTCCAATTGCAGATAATGTCTTCTCAGACAAAAATTTTAAGGAGTCTGGATTGGGTGTAGTTTCTGTTTGTATCATAAAGGCTTTATATTATATCAAGCCCACTTTTTCACGTATATTCTTCAGGTTTTCCTCAGCAATTATGTTAGCTTTTTCAGTGCCTTTTTTTAGAATATTTTTTAAATGTGACTTGTCTTTCAACAATTTTTGAATTTCTTTTCCAACTGGCGTTATTTCATTTATCAAAACTTCAGCTAATTTTGATTTTAAAAAAGAATACTCTTTTCCTGCCATTTCTGAGATAATTTTTTCTAAACTATTTTTAGTTAAATCAGAATAAATAGTTAAAAGATTTAAAGCCTCTGGCTTGTTTTCTAATGATTTTATCTCTCCAGGAATTGAGTCGGAATCTGACTTCGCTTTTTTTATTTTCTTATTAATTTCATCAGCAGTATCTTTTAAATTTATTCTTGAGTAATCAGACTCCTCAGATTTACTCATCTTTTTTGTTCCATCTCTCAAGCTCATGACTCTAGAAATATTTTTTGGTATTAATGGTTCCGGTAAAGGAAAAAAATCTTTACAATTAAAATCATTATTAAATTTCTGAGCTATGTCGCGGGATAATTCTAAATGTTGCTTTTGATCAGCGCCAACTGGGACATGAGTCGCCCTGTAGAGCAAAATATCTGCGGCCATGAGATTTGGATAGATATAAAGTCCAACACTAGCTTTTTCTTTATCTTGTCCAGCTTTATCTTTAAATTGTGTCATTCTATTTAACCAACCAACTCTTGAGATGCAGTTTAAAATCCATGCAAGCTCAGCATGACCGGAAACGGATGATTGATTAAAAAATTGTACTTTTATTAGGATCTAAACCGGTTGCTAAAAAACTTGCTGTAGTTTCTAAAACGTTATTTTGTAAGTGAGTGGGCTCCTGGAAAACAGTAATAGCATGTAAATCAACGACACAATAAATACATTCCATCTCTTTCTGGAGCGAAACAAAATTTTTAAGAGCACCTAAATAATTTCCCAAATGGAGATTTCCCGTAGGTTGAACTCCCGAAAAAACTAATTTCTTATTTTTCATTTAATTTGTTTTATAATTTTTTAGTTTCAATATTCCTAATAAATAACATGATAATAAATAAAACATACCCACAAAACTAACAATTGATATTAAATAAACTGCTTTAAAGTTATAACTAAAACTCAAATAATTTGCGAACCTGTCTAAAGAAAATAGCAATATTGAGGACATTATGATTGTTGATATCAATATCTTGATAAAATTTATAATTAATTGATTTTTCAACAATAAAATTTTTTTACTATTTAAAAGATAGATATAAATTAAAACTCCAACCCAGGTTGAAATTGATGTAGCAATTGGAATAATAATGAATCCAATTTTATTAAAAAAACTAACACTAATTAAAATATTTAAAAGAACAACAAACACAGAAATATAGAAAGGTGTTTTGGTGTTATCTCTTGCAAAAAAGAAGTTAGATAAAATTTTAATTAATGCAAAAGCTGGTACACCATATCCAAAAAATTTTAAAGCGGCCGCAGTCATTTCCACATCATCTGCGGAAAAAGATCCATATCCAAATAGTGCATTTACTATTTCATGCGAAGCAAGAATTAATCCGAAACTTGCGGGAATTGAAAATAGAAGTGAAAGCTCAAAAGATTTATTTTGAATATTAGAAATTTTTTTTACATTTTTTGTTTTAAAAGCTTTACTTAGAACAGGTAATGACACTGTTCCCACTGCTATTCCCGCTATAGCAAGATTAATTTGGTAAACTCTATCAGCATAATAAAGGTAAGATACTGCACCTGGTTGGAAAGAGGCAATAATTGTTCCAACCAAAATGTTTATTTGTGTTACTCCTGAAGACATAATGCTTGGTAAAAGTTTTCTAAAAAAAAATTTAACTTTGTTACTTAATCGTAAATTAAAGTTTAACGATGGTTTATAAAATTTTGTAGTTACATAAGTTAAAAACAATAATTGAATTATACCTGCTATAGTTACACCATAGGAAAGTTGTTTTGCATAATTTAATGTATATATAAAAGATAATGCTAAACTTATAATTAAAATTACATTTAAAATTATTGGAGCTGCTGCGGCAGCAGCAAATTTGTTATTGGAGTTAAGAATGCCTGCAAAAAAAGAAGAGAGACTAACAAATAATAAAAATGGAAAAGTTATTCTTGTAAGTTCCACAGCTAAATTGAACTTAATCTGATCCTCTAAAAAGCCAGGAGCAATAATATAAATTAAATAAGGAGTAAATATCTCTACAAGTGTCACCAGAAGAATTAAGATCAGCAACAATGAGCTTAAAACATCATCAGCAAATTTTTTTCCGTTCTTTTTATCTTCAATTTTTGCTGAAGTATAACTGGGTATGAATGCTGCGTTGAATGTACCTTCAGCAAACAATCTTCTGAAAGTATTCGGTAATCTAAATGCTACAAAGAAAGCATCAGCAAAAATTGACGCCCCTAGAAATATTGCTATCAATATATCTCGTAGATAACCCAAAATTCTGCTAATTAATGTAAAAAAACTAAATACTGATGCTGAAGATAGTAGGTTCATAAATTCTTAATTAGGCCATAAATTTTTAGTGAATTATCATTTTTTATATTACATACTCATTTAACTAAATGCCAAAAAAAACAGAAATAGATCACTATTCAGATAAAGAAGCACTTGATTTTCATATACAAGGCAAGTCAGGCAAAATTGAGATAGGTTCATCAAAACCACTCACAACAAAGAGAGATTTGTCTCTAGCTTATTCCCCTGGTGTAGCAGCTCCTGTTAAAGAAATATCTAAAAATCCAGAGCTTGCATATGATTATACCAGTAAAGGAAATTTAGTTGCAGTTATAAGTAATGGATCTGCAATATTGGGTTTAGGAAACCTTGGATCTTTAGCATCAAAACCTGTAATGGAAGGTAAATCAGTTTTATTCAAGCGCTTTGCCGACATCGACTCAATAGATATTGAGATAAATAATAATGATACTAATTCAATTATTGAGACTATAAAAAATATTAGTGGGACATTTGGTGGAATAAATCTTGAAGATATTGCTGCTCCTGATTGTTTTATTATTGAGCAAAAATTAAAAGAAACGTTAGACATTCCTGTTTTTCATGATGATCAACACGGAACCGCTATAATAACCACAGCAGCTTTGATTAATGCTTTAGATATTTCCAAGAAAAAAATCTCAAACGTAAAAGTAGTTGTGAACGGTGCCGGGGCTTCAGCTCAAGCCTGTGCAAATTTGTTTCAAAGTTCAGGAGTTAAAAATAGCAATATAATAATGTGTGACAGTAAAGGTGTTATTTACAAAGGGAGAAAAAATATCGATCAATTTAAATCTGCCTTTGCAGTTGATACAAAATTGAGAACTCTCGATGAAGCAATGAAAAATGCAGATGTTTTTCTTGGTTTGTCAGCTAAAGACGTGGTTAGCAAAGACATGGTAAAATCCATGGCAAAAAATCCAATTATATTTGCCTGTGCAAATCCTGATCCTGAAATACGGCCTGAATTAATTCAAGAGGTAAGAGATGATGCAATTATTGCAACAGGACGATCTGATTATCCAAATCAAGTGAATAATCTCATCGGTTTTCCATATATTTTTAGAGGAGCCCTAGATGTTCGTGCAAAAGCAATTAATGAAGAAATGAAAGTTGCTGCAGCAAATGCAATTGCTCTATTAGCAAGAGAAAACGTTCCAGATGAAGTTGTTGCTGCTTATGGTGGAGATAGACCGCGATATGGAAAAAATTATATAATCCCCTCAACGTTCGATCCAAGATTGATTAGTGTAATTCCTGCAGCCGTAGCTGAAGCAGCGATGAAAAGCGGAGCTGCAAGAAAAAAAATAGAAGATATTGATCTTTATAAAGATCAACTGTCAAATCGATTGGATCCATCAATGTCAATCATGCAAGGTATCAATGCCAAAATAAGAAAGAGTACGAAAAGAGTTATTTTTGCTGAAGGTGAAGATGAAAATATGCTTAAAGCTGCGATTGAATTTGGAAGGAATAAGTTAGGAATACCAATATTAATAGGTTCAGAAAATAGAGTTAAAGAACAATTAAAAAAAATTGGGTTAGATGAAAACTACAAAATAGAAATAGTAAATTCTACAGATAAAGAGAAAAGAGAAAGATATGTTAAGCACCTATACAAAAAACTTCAAAGAGAAGGTCAATTGGAAAGAGATGTAGATCGTTTAGTTAGAAACGATAGGATCGCATGGGGTTCATCTATGATTGCATGCAAAGACGCTGATGCAATGGTAACAGGAAATATAAGACATTATGCTGCTTCTATTGAAAAATTAAAAAAAGTTGTAGAAGCTAGACCAGGGGAAGAAATTTTCGGAATGACAATGATTGTTTCTAAAGGAAAAACAATACTTGTCGCTGATACAAATGTAACTGAACTCCCATCTGCTGAAAGATTAATAAATATTTCTAAATCGTGTGTACGTATTGCACGTTTATTCGGTTTTGAGCCCAAAGTAGCTTTCTTATCTCACTCAACTTTTGGAAAGCCTCTATCAAGAAATACAAGACATGTAAGAGAGGCAATTGATAAATTAAAAAAAGAAAAAGTTGATTTTGATTTTGATGGAGAGATGCAACCTGATGTAGCTTTAAATCCAATTTATCAAGAAATTTATCCATTTTCAAAAATAGTTGGTAATGCCAATGTTTTAATCATGCCAGCTTTACACAGTGCAGCAATTTCAACTAAACTCATGAAAGTTTTTGGTGGAGGTAAAAAATATTGGACCATTGTTAATTGGTTTAGGTCAACCTATAGAGGTTGCTCCTCTACGCGCTAGTACATCAGAAATTTTAAACTTAGCATCTATAGCAGCTTACTCATCAGATGTAATTGATTATTCTAGCTAAAGTTTTGTTCTACTTAATTCAGATGCTAAATATATTGAGGGGATCACTTCATTTACATCATAAATTTTATTTGCTTCACTAATTACTTCTTTTTTTTCCTCTTCGTCCATTGCGATACCAAATATATAAATATTTCTATTAACTGTTTCCAAGGTGTAGTTTCTAGCTTTTGTCTTTTTATTAAAAATTAATGCTGTCCTCAACTGACTTGTTATTAAAATATCTTTTGCAGTACTTTTAAAATTAGTTTGACCTCTGATAGTAATAGCATTTTTGACAGATCTTACACCTTTAGTTTCCCATGCCATTTTTGTTATTTTAATTTTTTCCTCTGGCTCGTCAACTTTTCCTGACAAAAAAATTCTTCCATCTATTACTTCTGATTGAATTGCTAAAAAATATTTTTTATCTTTCAATGCTAATCTAGTTGAAAGACTTTTTTGCATAATAGTATCATCAATTTGCATTCCAATGGTTCTTGGATCGAACGTGATATTAACACCTGTACCAAACTGAGTTGCTGTACAAGAAGTTAAAAATAAAATAAAGATTATACTAATGACTTTTTTCATTTTTCACTTTTAAGCATAAATCATAAATTTTTTTTTTGTTAGTTTTTTCTGTTTCTAAAATTAATTCAACAGTATCTTTCAAGCTATATTTTTTTAAATACTTTCTTATTTTATTCACAATTTTTTCTTCGTCAAAGTACTTCATTTTAATATTATTTTCAGAAATTATAATTGTTAGCTCACCCTTAAAAGGACTCTTTTGCAATTTTATTTTATCTATATCTTCTCTTATGAACGTCTCGTGAATTTTTGTCATTTCTTTTGCTATTAGTATTTTTCTGCCTGAAAAAAAACTTTTAAAATTTTTTATATAAAAATTAATTTTTTTTGACGGTATAAAAAAAACTTGAGTAAATTCATATTGAGATAATAAAGTTAAAATCTTAACTAACTCGTTTTCTTTCTTTGGTAAAAATCCATAAAATAAGAATTGATCCTTAAAACCTGAAACACTTAATGCTGAAGTTACTGATGAAACGCCGGGCACAGGAATTATACCAATCTCTTTTTCAATACATTTATTAACTAGTATTCTTCCAGGATCAGATAATAATGGAGTTCCTGCATCTGATATTAAAGACAAAATTTTGCCTTTTTTAAAATATTCTATAATATTTATGAGTTGTTTTTTTTCATTAAACTTATGGTAGGAAATCAATTTCTTTTTAATTTTGAAATGACTCAATAACTTAAGAGATCTTCGTGTGTCTTCACAAAGAATTATGTCGGAATTTTTAAGAACTTCTAGAGCCCTTAACGTTATATCATCAAGATTTCCAATAGGTGTGGAAACAATATATAAGTTGTTTGAAAAAAGTTTCATTATGAAAAGTAAAATTCTTTTATTAATATTTTATATAATATTTTTATTTAATTCTAATGTATTAAGTAATGAAAATAACAAAATACTTAAAGTTGGTTTATTAGCTCCTCTTTCTGGTCCGTATAGTGATATCGGGTATTCGCTTCTGTACTCTTTGCAGCTAGCACTCGAGGAAATAAATGACAAAAATGTAGTTATAGTTCCTAGAGACTCTGGCTATAAAAATAAAGACAAGCTCAATTCAGCAATAAATGATATGCGATCATCTGAAATCAAAATAATTATTGGGCCTACAACTTTTGAAGAATTTGATGAAGTAAAAAAATATAATGATCTTATCTTTATTTCACCCTCTAATATTAACCCTGAAATTTCAAATAATATAATAAGTATTGGCGTGAGTTTAGAATCTCAGTTGATTTCACTAACAGAATTCATAAAGAAACAAAAAAAAACAAAAACTATAATAATGTACCCAAAAAATGACTATTTAGAATTAATAGAAAAAAAATTAAAAGATTTGAATTTAAAAAATATAAAAACTTTTACATATAGCCCTAATCCTGAAGTTCTTACTGGTGAGATAGAAACATTGACTAACTACACTCAGCGTAAAAGAAATTTGGAGCTTAGAAAAAAAATGTTCGAAGACAAAGAAGACGAACAGTCACTTAAAGAATTGGAGAGGCTAGAGCAATTATATACATTAGGAAATGTAAATTTTGACTCAGTTATAATAATTGATTTTGGCAACAATCTAAAAAGTGTTTTAACTTCTTTAGTTTACACTGATGTAAGCCAGGATAAGGTTTTATTTACTACGATTAATCAATGGTTTGATGAAAGTATTTTTTATGAGAATACAATTAAGAATTTATATTATCCCTCAGTAAATTACAAAGAATTTAAAAAATATAACAAAAAATATTTCCAAAAATTCAAGATATATCCGAATGAAATTACCATTTTAGCTTATGATGCTCTTGGTTTAGTTTACTACGCTTGGAAAAGTAAAGGGGAAATTAATTCAATTAATGATTTTTCTTTTAAAAATAAAATAAAAGGGAAAATTGGAACATTTAGTTTTAAAAATGGAAAAGTAACTCAAGAATTAGATATTTACAAAACAGAGAATAAAAAATTTGTTAAATTCTAATTTTTTTTTTTAATTTTTTAAAAGCAATAAATCTATGGTCCAATTTTATTTTTTTGTACTTTGACATCTGGCCAAATGTAATCTTTTCTTTTAAAGGCAAAAAAATTGGGTCGTAACCAAACCCTTTATTTCCTAAAATTTTAGTTGAAATTTTACCTTTTAGCTTTCCTTCAACTGTAATAATTTTATTATTACTTTTGTAAGAGAGACTACAAACAAAAGTAGCTTTTCTATTCTTTATACCTTTCATTTTCTTTAAAATATATTTCATTGTTTTAAAAAAAACCTCCGTGTTTTTTTGCATATCTAGCAGAGTGTACACCTGGTTTATTTTTTAAAAAATTAATGCACAATCCTGAGTCGTCTGAGATAACTGGATAATTGACATATTTTGAAAAAAAATTTACTTTGAGTTTTGAGTTGGAGACAAAAGATTTTCCTGTCTCTTTAGGGCTTTTTATATTTAATGATTTTGGAGAAATTTTTTTAAATTTATTTGATATTAAATACGCTATTTCTCTAAATTTTCCATTATTATGAGTACCAATTAATATTTTTTTCATATCTAACCTAGTAATTTAATAACTACTTACTATATAGCAAGTTATATGAGCAACGAAAAAAAAGAACAAAAGTCATCTCAAGGTGACAAAGTGGAGAAACCTAAAACTCCTTCTGAAGGAGACAAAAAAATATCTATAGAAGAAAAATTAAAAGAAACTGAGGAAAAATTATTAAGATCCCTAGCAGAAATAGAAAATCAAAGAAGAAGATTTGAAAAAGAAATAAAAGATGCCTTTGAATTTGGGTCATTTAATTTTGCAAAAGAGAGTCTGGCAATTCTTGATAATCTTCAGCGGGCAAAAGAAGCGATCAAGAACGATGAAAAATTAAAAAATAACAAAGATTTGGATAAATTTTTAGAAAATCTAAATATTATAGAAAAAGACTTAATTTCGATATTTGAAAAGAATAGAATAAAAAAAATAGATACAAATAACAAAAAATTTGATCCTAATTTTCATCAGGCTATGTCAGAAGTTGAAGATGACAAAACAGATCCTGGTACTATTCTTCACGAGATACAATCAGGCTACATGCTTGGAGACAGACTTTTAAGACCATCTTTAGTCGGAATATCAAAGAAAAAATCATCTAAAGATCAGGAAAATAGCGATAAAAAAAAGGAAAATTAGACTTGTAGATAAGGAAATAACACCCATATAAAAATTAACCAGAAGGAATAAATTAATGAGTAAAGTTATAGGAATAGATTTAGGTACAACAAATTCATGTGTAGCCATTATGGATGGCTCGCAGGCAAAAGTTTTAGAGAATGCTGAAGGTGCTAGAACCACACCGTCAGTTGTTGCTTTTTTGGAAAAGGAGGAAAAACTCGTTGGACAACCAGCAAAAAGACAGGCTGTTACTAATGCAGGTGACACAATTTTTGCAGCTAAAAGACTTATCGGTAGAAAATTTGATGGACCTTCGGTTCAAAAAGATATTTCAAAAGTTCCTTATAAAATTGTTAAGTCAGATAACGGCGATGCTTGGGTTGAAGGAAAAGGTAAAAAATATTCTCCTGCACAAATTTCAGCTTTTGTATTACAGAAAATGAAAGAAACAGCAGAAAAATATTTAGGTCAAGCTGTTACGAAAGCTGTTATTACTGTTCCCGCATATTTTAATGACTCACAAAGACAAGCTACAAAAGATGCAGGTAAAATAGCCGGTTTAGAAGTTTTAAGAATTATAAATGAACCTACTGCCGCGTCTTTAGCTTATGGCTTAGATAAAAAAGGTGGAAAGAAAATAGCTGTATATGATTTAGGTGGTGGTACATTTGATATTTCAATTTTAGAGATAGGAGATGGCGTATTTGAAGTTAAATCAACTAATGGAGATACTTTTTTGGGCGGTGAGGATTTCGATGATGCGATTGTAGAATATCTTGCCAGTGAATTCAAAAAAGATAACGGTATTGATTTAAAATCTGATAAGCTTGCACTTCAAAGATTAAAAGAAGCTGCTGAAAAAGCAAAAATAGAGCTTTCATCTGCAGCTCAAACAGAAATTAATTTACCATTTATTACAGCTGACAAGACTGGTCCAAAGCATTTAAACTTAAAATTTACTAGAGCTAAACTAGAGGCTTTAGTGCAAGGATTAGTAGATAGAACTTTAGAGCCATGTAAAACTGCCTTAAAAGACTCAGGCTTTTCTGCGGCAGAAATTAATGAAGTTGTTCTTGTGGGTGGAATGACAAGAATGCCAAAAATTATTGAAACTGTTAAAAACTTTTTTGGAAAGGAACCAAATAAAAGTGTAAATCCTGATGAAGTTGTCGCTATGGGTGCTGCTATACAAGGTGGTGTGCTACAAGGTGACGTCAAAGACGTATTGCTTTTAGATGTAACTCCTCTTTCTCTAGGGATAGAGACTTTAGGTGGTGTATCTACAAAACTAATTGAAAAAAATACAACTATACCCACAAAGAAAAGTCAGGTTTTCTCTACGGCAGAAGATAATCAGCCCGCGGTATCCATTAGAGTTTTGCAAGGTGAAAGAGAGATGGCTGCAGACAATAAAATTTTAGGAAATTTTGAATTGGTTGGCTTACCTCCGGCCCCAAGAGGAACTCCACAAATCGAAGTTACATTTGATATTGATGCTAACGGAATAGTTAATGTTTCTGCTAAAGACAAAGGAACTGGAAAAGAACAAAAGATTCAGATTCAAGCCTCAGGTGGTTTATCAGAAGAAGAGATCAACAAAAT
>CACJAU010000022.1 GCA_902591415.1 uncultured Pelagibacteraceae bacterium | reverse complement strand
AAGATGCAGTACCTATTGGCATGGGAAGTATGATAGCTGTATTAGGCATGAGAACAAAAGAGATTGAAGATTTAATAAAATTTAAAAAAGAAAGTGGAGGTGTTTGCGAAATAGCTAATGATAATGCAGAAGGACAAGTAATTATAAGTGGAAATAAAGAAAATATTGAAAATTTACAAAAACTTCTTAAACAGAAAAAATTTAAATCAATCCCACTTAAAGTAAGTGCTCCTTTTCACTGTTCGCTAATGAAACCAGCTGCAGATAAAATGAAGAGTAAAATAAACGATACTAAATTTAAAACTCCCTCATTCAAGATAATTAATAATGTTACAGCAAGTCCAGAAAATAATGTCGAAAATATTAAAAAATTACTCATTGAACAAATTTTTTCCACAGTCAGATGGCGTGAGACTTTAATTTCAATGTCAAATAATGGTGTTAAAAATTTTATAGAAATTGGACCAGGCAAAGTTTTAACAGGTATGGTAAAAAGAACACTAAAAGATGTAAAAACCTTTTCAATCAACTCAATTACTGATATTAAAAATCTGAGTAATGAACTTAAAAAATAAAAAAATTTTAATTACAGGTGCCACTGGAGGGATAGGAAATTCTTTAGTAGAGAAATTTAACGGTTACGAGTCTACTATATTAGCAACAGGAACAAATGAAGAAAAACTCAACAATTTAAAAAAGAAATACCCAAAAATTTACATTGAAAAATTTAAACTAGATGAACACGACAAAATTGAAAATTTTATCGATTCCGCTAGCAAGAAATTAGATGGATTAGATGTTTTAGTAAATAATGCAGGAATAACTTTAGACAATCTTTCTATAAGACTTACAGATGAAAATTGGAAAAAAGTTCTTGATATAAACCTATCTTCAACTTTTTTGATGTGTAAACACGCTATTAAAAAAATGTTAAAAAAAAAATATGGTAAAATTGTAAATATAACTTCTATAGTCGGACATACAGGAAACTTGGGCCAAGCTAATTACGCAGCTTCTAAAGCAGGTATAGTGGCATTCTCAAAAAGTCTCGCAATAGAATATGCAAAAAAAAATATAAATATAAATTGTGTTTCCCCAGGTTTTATTCAAACAGATATGACAGATAAAATTAATGAGGAATTTAAAAAAAATTTAATTAGTAAAATTCCATCAGGAAATCTGGGAACTGGTGAGGACGTTTCAAACTGCGTAGCTTTTCTAGCATCAGACATGGCTAATTATATTAACGGAGAAACCATACATGTTAATGGCGGAATGTATATGGCTTGACAATTCTATTTAATAATCTATTAAGAAATTAAATAAATACGAAAGGATTTCATGTCAGAAGATATAAAAGGAAAAATTAAGAAAATAGTTGCAGATCACTTAGGTATTGAAGAAGAAAAAGTAACAGAGGAAGCTAGCTTTATTGATGATTTAGGTGCGGATAGTTTAGATACAGTAGAGTTAGTAATGGCTTTCGAAGAAGAGTTTGGTTCTGAGATATCTGATAGTGAGGCAGAAAAGATTTTAACAGTGGGCGATGCAATAAAATTTATTGAGAGCAAAGCAAGTTAAAATTTAAAATTTAGACTAAAAATGTCTAAGGCTAATTCAGGACAAAACATAATGGTGATTTTATCTTCACCATCTGGCGTTGGAAAAACAACAATAACAAAAAAAATTCAACAAAAATATAATAATTTTAAGATATCAGTATCACATACAACTAGACCACCAAGATCAAACGAGATTGATGGAGTTGATTACAATTTTATTTCAGAAAAAAAATTTGAAGAATTAATAAAGGCGGATGCTTTTTATGAATATGCAAAAATATTTGATAACTATTATGGTACTCTAAAAGAAAATGTGGATAAAATGATGAAAAAAAACGATATCATTTTTGACATAGATTGGCAGGGAACAAAACAGTTATCAAAGTTTAAAGAATTAAAATTAATTAAACTCTATTTAATAACTGATAGTAAAGAAGAACTTAAAAAGAGATTATTAAATCGAGATCAAAATACAAAAGAAGAGGTAGAGAAAAGATTTAATTCATTCGAGGAAGATGTAAAGCATTGGAATGATTATGATTATATAATTATTAATAAAAACCTTGAGACTTGTTTTAAGCAAATCGAGAGTATCATCCTTACAAACAAAAGCGATGTTATTGGCTCTCTTCAAAAAGTTCAGTAATTTTATAATACATTTTTGGTTCAATTTTCTCTGCTCTTAAATTTAAATCAAGATCCTTAATTTTTTTTAATTTATTTTTATTAAGTATTTTTTTTATACTTTTGTTAATTTTTTTTCTTTTGTTGGAAAAAATTATATTAGTTACTCTTTCTAAATTCGATAAATCTTTTATATTTGATTTTTGTTTTTTAATTGTTTTGAAATGTAAAACCATAGAGGTTACTTTAGGCTTTGGAAAAAAACAATTTGAGGATACTAAAAATTTCTTTTTAAGAAAAAATTTGAGATTTGTTATTATAGAAAGTCTCCCATAATTCTTAGAAGGAAATTTTGCGATAATTTTTTCCGCTAATTCTTTTTGAAACATTAGAATTAAATCAGTAAATTTTGACTCTAAATTAGGAATCTTTAGCAATTTAATAAGAATTTGCGAAGATATGTTGTATGGAAGGTTTCCAAGAAGAACAAATTTTTGCTTATTTAAATTTTGAAAATTAAATCTTAATACATCAATATTTATAATTTTAATTGATTTTTTATCAAGAAATTTTAATTTTAAATTATTTGATAACTCATTATCTTTTTCTAAAAGTAAAAGTGATTTAGGTTTTCTTTTAATTATTTCATCAGTAAGTGCCCCTTTACCAGGACCAATTTCAATTATATTTTTATTATTTAAATTAGTTAAATTTAAAATTTTTTTTACTATATTTTTATCTATTAAAAAATTCTGACCTAAAGATTTTTTTTGAAATTTAATCAATTTTATTTATTAATGAATTTAATACAATTAAGTAGACTTAAAAAACTTGAATTTTTTTTCATTATTTTTTTTATCGCAACTCCATGATCTGGAGATACTCTAATATATTTAAGACCAAGTGTTAAATTTATTGCATCAAATTTAAATAGAGCCTTGAAGGGTGCAAGGACTTGATCGTGATACATTCCAACAATTATATCAAATTTTTTATAGTCATTTATAAAGATTGTATCAGAAACGTAAGGGCCATCTATTTTTATATTTACATTTTTAAGTTTTTTTATTGCAGGTATAATTATTTTTTTTTCTTCCGAGTTCTTTCGAAGTTCTGCATTATGTGGATTAAGTCCAAGTATAGCAATTTTTGCTTTTTTATTGAATTCTTTTTTATACCATATATCTATTACTTTAATTTTTTTTATTATAAGTTTTTGAGTGAGTTTTCTTGGGATGGATTTGATATCTAAATGAGTTGTAAGAGGCGATACCATTAGTTTTTTATTTTTAATTAACATTACTTCAGAATTATCATTTACTGCGCATTTTGTAGCAAAATATTCAGTTACACCAATTTTACTTTTATTAAGAAGATTTTTATTTATTGGACAATTTATTATACCAGCAACATCTTTTTTTAAACCTAATTTATGGGCTAAATCTAAAGACTTTAAAATAAATATCGAAGATGATTTTTTAGAAACTTTGAAAGGGTTTTTATAATTAAGATTAATGTTTAAAACTTTTAACTTACTTGTGTTTGGAAAATCGTAATAATTATCTATTTTCATCAAATTTACTTTATAATTTAACCTTTTAAATTGGTCTAAAAGCATATTGTAATTTGAAATTAATATTATTTTCTTCTTAATATTTTTTGGAATTTTCTTCCAAGACTTAAAAATAATCTCTGAATTTATACTATTAGGATCACCACCTACTAAAATTATTTTTTTATTCATTTGTATTCTACTAAATATTTGTTTTTGATAATCGATAAATGACTCATTGAATATAAGTTAAAAATTTCATTTTGTTTTTGTTGAATTAATTTTTTTCTTAATTCATCTTTATCAATTTTATCATTAGAAATTTGTCGTTTTTTGTTAAGTTTTAAAAATAAGATACTATTTTGTTGTCTTATTGGCTCACTAATTTCACCAGGTTGCATTTTGTTTACTTTTTCATATATTTTTTTTGATAAAGCATTTAAATTGATCCATCCTAAATTTCCTTTTTCAGTTGAGGTATTGGCTACGCTAAATTTTAGAGCGGTATTCTCAAATCCATTTTTTTTTATTTCATCTTCAATATTTGCTATAGTTTTATCATTTGAGACATCATTGCTTAAAATCTGTATCTCAGATAAATTTACTTCTTCAACTATCAATTTATCTTTAAGTATTTTATTAATCTCATTTTCAATAGAATTATTATTAATTTCTATTTTATTGGAATATCTTTGATAAATGAATTGTTGCCATTTAAATTGGGTTTCAATATCTTGGAAAAATAAATCAAAACTTAAATTATATTCATCAAATTTCTTTTTAAGACTCTCTACATTATTATTTGAAATTTGATTAAGATAGCTTTCAATTCTTCTCTTATCAACTGTAAACTTTTTATTTTTTAATTCGTTTTTTTTCAATTTAGTCTCTATGAGATTATCTAAAATTATTTTTTTATTTTTGTCTATATTTTCTTGATTAATTGTATTATTAGATAAAATTAATGTTCCTAAAATTTTATTTTTTATTTCAAAACTTGTAATAATTTCACCTCCAACTTTTACAATAATTTTATTTTGAATGTTTGCAAAAGAAAATTGGCAAATAAATATATTTATTACAAAAATAAAAAAAAGTTTTTTTTTCATTAATCAAGTTTTGGACTGTCTAATTTTCCAAAAGGAACTAGAGTGATCTTGAACATAAGAGAGTCTTCAGGTTCTAATTCAGAGTCATTATAAAATTCTCTTCGATAAACTAAGCCTGCTCGCAAACAATCATTTAAATACTCATAACTTAAATCATAAAATTCTGAAGAGTCAGTAATCAAATTACGTTTTGTTTTAAAAGATAAAAGACCTTTATCTTTGTTTTTTAAATTTAGTTCTGTTTTAAAATAGTCCTGATTACCTATATGCTTGTTTTCTCTTAGATAATCAAAATCAATTTTTAAAGGTCCATAATTAAAATTTGTTCCTATTTCATTATAATTAAAATCTCTGTAGTTTTGGTCAATTGAAAAATCATACTTCAATACAAAATTTTCATTTAATGTATAATTAGACGATCCTACTAAGTCAGATAGTTTTTCATTCATACTACTAGCATCGGTCATTTTTTTATTTTCTTTTTCACTAATAATTTGTGCTACTGAAAAATCAAAATTCTTACCTTTTTTATCCTTAATTTTGTAATCAAAGCCTAGTGTACCGCTCACTCCTGTCTCATAATTGTTGATATTAGAAACTCTGTTAAGATTATATGCTTTTGTAGGATTTAATCTTGAGTCTCCTGTCTCTTTCCTCATACTTCCAGGAGAGAGTCTCACTAACATTTTTGGTTTCAAAAAATGTATTGAATTTCCTTTATTTTTTCTTAAATTTATTTCAGAAAGTAGACCCAAAGAACCAAATATTTCACTCGTGGGATCATCTTTATAAATATCGACGTTTTTACTTTCATAATTAATATTTTTCAAATTAGCCAAAATTTTTGTTTTAATACCGGAATCAAAATTTATATCATTGGACGTCCAATCAAAATCATTTACTAAAAAATTGGTCAATTTATTTGTGCTATAATTGTGTGCTTTATAATTTGATTGCAAAGAGAGATTTCCATAATTTTCACTTAAAAATAAATTTTTATCTAACGTTATTTCTGGTAATATATATTCATATTTATCTTCGTAATTATCTTTTAATGTTTCAAAAACACTTGCATTAAAACTGAAAGATAAATCATCTTCCTGATGAGTAAAGTTTATCGAATTTTCTAAAGTTTCAATATTAAAGTCTACAAGGTTTGATTTTATTTTATATAATTTTAAATATTTATCTTGAGATACCTCTTGTAAATTAATATTTAACGTTCTTTCATATTCATCGTCTTTATTTGTAAAATTTTTTACAAATTTTGCAAAAAAATGGGATTTTTCTCCGCGCTTTTTTGTATCGCTAGTTTTTTTATATCCCTCAGTATATCCAAAATCTGTAAGTAAGTTTGAATTCCTAAAAGCTTGATGATATTCACCTAAAAATAATGGATTTTCAGAAACGTACACTCTATTGGTGATTGTAAAATTTTTGTCTACCCCTAAATCAAAAAAGTATGGAATAGAGACTCCGCTACCTAAATTCTTTGTATCATACAACGTCGGAGGTAGAAAACCAGACCGCCTATCAACAGTGGGATCTGGATGTGAAAGAACTGGAAAATAAAAAATTGGAATATCATAAACTTTAATTATTGCATTGTTATAATAAATTGTTTTTTTAACATTATCATGTAACATTTTTTTTGATTGAATTGTCCAAGGTGGACACTTATCATTCTTCCTGTAATCGCATATCGTAAACACACTTTTTTCAAAACTGCTTTCCTTTTGTTTGATATTTACAGTATTAGCAAAAATTCTAGGTTTATTTTTCTCATTTATCTTGAAATCTTTGTGATTAAGAAATGTTTTTGTATCTGTGCCTAGAATTTCTTTTTTTTTGGTATCTATATATATTTGAGAGAATTGGTAAACATTTTCATTTTTATCATTAATCTTAATTTGCCCAACAGATTTAAATAAATTTTTCCCATATAAGTATTCAAAATTCTCTAAAAAAATTTCATTTCCATCATTATCAATAAGAATTGAACTTTTATTTGAAATAATTGATTTATTTTCATTATCAACAGTTATGTCCTCACCATTAAGTATATAGTTATCAGTTGTATTAACTCTAGTTTCACCTTTTGTTGTTAATAGTTGTTTTTTTTCATAATATTCAGCGTATTCAGTTTCTACTTTATTGTTTTTATCATCTATTACTATTATATTTTTTTTTAAGATTAATAGACCAAGTTTTTTATTGTACTTTGCATACTCGCTGCTAATAGTTTTATTTTTTGTTTTAACTACAACTTCATCTTCGAAAATTGTAATATTTTTATCTTTGTCAAAAGAGATGTTTTTTGCAACTATAGAAATATTTTCTGCAAAAGAATTACTAAAGAGGAAAAAAGATAATAGAATTATAAGAAATTTATTTCTCATTTATTTGAATTACTCCTATTAATGTAAAAAAACTTAAAGTGATTACAGGTGTCCAAATTGACAAAATAAGAGGTATTCTATCTGTTTTACCAAGTGCAAATGATAAGTCTTTAAAGTAATAAATTAGTACGCTAATAATCAATCCAATAATTATAAATTTGTAATTTTCAGAGCTCTTCATTGTATGTAAAGCAAGAATAGAAGCCAGCGCAGTCATTACAAATAAATAAAATGGCAAAGTCATCATAGAGTGCAAACTTTCTTTTAAAAATTGTTGATTATAGCCTTTATTTATCATGCTTTTAAAATTAATTAAAATTTCTAAAAAAGAAAAAGTATCTGAGTTATTAAATAAAGATATTATATTATTATAGTTATAAATTGATCTAATTGTGTAGTTACTTTTTAAATCTTTTTTTAATACTCCGTCTTCAAAATCATAAATTTCCACATCGTTTAATATCCAATTACTACTTTTTATATTGGCAGTTTTTGCCACAATTTTCCTTTTTAAATTAAAATTTTGATTTAATTCAAATATTTTTACATTGGAAATTATATTTGTATCTGGGTTTGAGGACGTTATTATTCTTTCTTTATTATTTAAAGTTTCTTTAATCCATAATCCATTTTTATTTACAGTTACAAGGTGATCTAGATCACGCGCATAACTTGATTTTGTTTTTTCATAATATTTTATTAATGAAGAAGTGACTGGATTAACAAAAAATAATATTATCCAACCTAATAAAAATGAAGTGAATGCTAAAATAAAAAAAATCTTAATATTTGAATATCCATATACTTTTAAAGTTAAAAGTTCTTTATTATTTCTTATTCTAACCATAAACCAAATGCTTGAAATAAAAAGAATAAATGGCAAGAGTTTTATAATTAAACTAGGAACAAAAATACTTGTTAATAATAGCGGTGTTAAGATATTGACATCTGATTTTTTAAAAAATTCAACTTCTTCAAACAAATTTAATATTACTCCAAAGCAATAAAATGTAACTACTATTATCAAAAAAGTTTTTAAAAAATTTTTTAAGAGGTAATTTAAAATTATATTGTTCATTTTAACTTTTTGAAAATTTATAAATTAATAGTGGATACAAACTACCGAATATAATCATTGGGGTAGCTATATAAAAATATTTAATAAAATCATTGCTTCCGGTATATTTTAGCACTAACTCGACGAATACCAACAAGACAAAACTATATAAAAAAACGGAAATTCGACTTGAGTGTAAACTTTTACTTTTGAATAATAAAAAAGAACATATTAATGCTAGTAAAGGTATGTAGGCTGGTAGTATTAATCGTCTAATTAGCAAAGGAATAATTTCTTTTTTTGTATCATCTCTACAAATTCGTAGTTCACTTTTTTTATTAAAAAAACAACTTAAAAGCTTAAGTGTAGATGTTTCTTGTAATTTTAGCTTTTTAATAACTGTTGTTGTAAGTCTATTTAAATCTATATTTAATTGTTCAAACTTAAGTACCTCACTCTCGTTTTTTGATTTTTTATAAGATATTATTTGTCCTTTGATCAAAAATAATTGTTTTTTTCTTACAATTCCTTTTTCAGCTATAATAGTTGTACTATCTGTATCACTAATATTCGAAGAAAAATTTTTTAGGTTCTTTCCAACATCATATAAAAAAATATTTTCAATTTCATTATTGATTTTTCTATCTACAAAAAATGTCAATCCTTTAAAAGAGTCAGAAAATTGTTGAGCTCTTACGGTTGGTAAAAAGGAGTTAAATTTACTTTCGCTCAAAAGCTCTCTAGACTTGCTTAAAGCTAGCGGTGTTAAATAGGTAGAAAAAATTAAATAAATAAACATTACCGAGAATGAACTGAAGATAAGTAAATTTAAAATCATCGTTTTTTTTACCCCTGCAGTCCATAAAATAATGAATTCACTATTATCCCTGTGCTTAATTATAAATATTACTATTGATATTAAAAATGCGAGTGGAAAAAACTTTGGAGCGATCCCAAAAATATTAAGAACAGAGTATTTAAAATAGGTAGACAGCGAATAGCCATTATCCACTATTAATTCCAAAAAATTAACAGCTCTTACGGTGAAAGCTATTAAAGATAAGCCAAAGATTATGGTAAAAAAAGTTTTTATTATTTCGAAAAAATAATTATGATAAATTTTGTTTTGAAGCATAGGATTATATTGTATATAGATAAAGCATCCATTTAATAAATTCAACCAATGGTTTAAATATGATTAACTTTACTAATAAATATAATATTAATTCTTCTCATATTGGGTTATTTGCAAATGAAGAATTAAATATTTTGCCAGACAAACTAATACCAGGAGATTTAGTTGCTAAAATTAAATCTTTTATTAAAAAAATACCAAAAAAACAAAAGAAAAATATAATTACATTTGATTTATCTGAAAATCAAAAATGTTATTTAGTAATAATTAAAAAATCAAAAACATTCGAAATAAATAATCTTGGTGGACAACTTAAATCCATTTTTGCTAATGAAAAAGATGCAAAAGAATTAAATTTTTTTGGCAACTCAAAATCTGAAAATACAATTAACGAATTTGCATATGGTTTTGCTCTCAAAAGTTATAACTTTAACAAGTATAAATCAAAAAAAAATCTTAATAAACAAACATTATCTATTATGAGCTCAGAGTTTAAAAATTTAAAAACGAAATATAACTATTTAAATTCTACAAAAGAAGGAGTTTTTTTAGCAAGGGATTTAGTTTCTGAGCCGCCTAACGTTCTTAACCCAAAGAAATATACTGAAGAAATAGCTCGATTAAAAAAATTAGGACTTAAAATCGAAATTTTTAATGAATCAAAATTAAAAAAACTTGGAATGAAATCTTTGTTAGGAGTTGGTCAAGGAAGTGAAAATGAAAGTTATTTAGTTACAATAAGATGGAATGGAGCCAGAAAAAATTTTGGTAAGCCATTGGCATTTGTTGGTAAAGGTGTTTGTTTCGATACTGGTGGAATTTCATTGAAACCTGCTAGATTTATGGAAGAGATGAAATATGATATGGGAGGATCAGCAGTTGTGGTTGGTCTTATGAAAGCTTTAGCTTTACGTAAAGCAAAAGTAAATGCAGTTGGAATTGTAGGTTTGGTGGAAAACATGCCCGATGGAAATGCACAAAGACCTGGAGACATAGTAAAATCTTATTCAGGAAAAACAATTGAAGTGCTTAATACAGATGCTGAAGGTAGATTGGTTCTGGCTGATGCATTAACATATACAGAAAAAAAATATAAACCAAAATTTATAATTGATTTAGCTACTTTGACCGGTGCTATTATAATGGCTTTGGGTGAAGAGTATGCAGGTTTATTTTCAAACAATGATAAACTCTCAGATCAGTTGCACGAAATAGGTAACGAAATAAATGAAAAAGTTTGGAGGCTACCTTTACATAAAAACTATGACAAATTAATTAATTCGGCTTATGCAGACGTTCAAAATATTAATTATGCTGGTGGCGCAGGTTCAATAACAGCGGCACAATTTTTACAAAGATTTATTTTAAATAATACTCCTTGGGCACATTTAGATATTGCTGGTATGGCTTTTTCCAAAAAAGCAGCGAGTTTAAACTCTGGTGGAGCAACAGGATATGGTGTTCGTTTATTAAATGATTTTGTTAAAAAATATTACGAAAAATAAAAATGGAA
>CACJAU010000021.1 GCA_902591415.1 uncultured Pelagibacteraceae bacterium | reverse complement strand
TTTGAAAATACTTTTTACTATTTTTTTTAAATCAGATATTGATTTAATAGGAGTCTTTTGAACTTCAATTATAATATCATTTATACTTAGAAGTCCTGCTAAAGGACTTCGATTTGATATATCTGTTACAACTACACCTGTTGTTTTTTTGTCTAAATTTCTTGAAGATATATCCTTTTGATTAATTTCTCTTACTAATATTTTTAAACTTTCAATTTCTTCATCTTTCTTGGCTACTTTTGGTTTTGTCTCTTGAAACTCTTCGGATGTTTCCAATCTTCCTAAAGTTAATCTTTTTGAAATTAATTTTTTATTTCTCCAAATCTTTAGTTCTACACTTTTTCCTACCTCTGTGCTTGCAACGACATTAGGAAGTTTTTTCATAGTGTTAATTTTTTTTCCGTCAAATTCTAGAATAATATCGCCAGCTTTAATTCCAGCTTTATCTGCAGGACTGTTTCGTCCGACACTTGCAACTAAAGCTCCTTCAGGTTTTTTTAATTTTTCAACATCAGCTATTTCTTTAGTTACTTCCTGTATTCTTACTCCCAACCATCCTCTTTTTGTTTCACCAAATTTAATTAATTGTTCTATAACATTAGATGCAGCGTTGGATGGTATAGCAAACCCAATACCAATTGATCCTGATTGACCTGGTGCTATGATAGCTGTATTAACGCCGATCACCTCCCCTTTTAAGTTAAATAATGGTCCACCTGAATTACCTTGGTTAATCGATGCATCGGTTTGTATAAAGTCCTCATATCTTGTTAAGCCAATCTGTCTGTTTCTTGCTGAAATTATCCCTGAGGTTACTGTTCCGCCTAAACCAAATGGATTACCGATAGCTACAACCCAATCGCCAACTCGTGCTTTATTTGAGTCTCCAAAATCAACAGGTTTAAATTTATCTTTTGTTTTCATTTTTAGTACAGCAAGATCCATATAAGGATCAGCACCTAGAACTTCTGCTTCATATTCTTTATCACCTACTCTTATTAAAATATCTTCGGCATTAGCAATTACATGATTATTCGTGATAACGGTTCCATTCTCTTTAATTATGAAGCCTGATCCTAGAGATGATGCTCTTCTCTCTGTTGGTCTATCAAAATCTTTAAACATCTCTCCAAATGGGGAACCAGGGGGAAATTGAAAGGGAAAAGGATTAGTTGTTGTTTTTACTATTTGAGTTGTTGAAATATTAACAACTGATGGCATTAATTTTTCAGCTAGATCAGCAAATGAATTTGGAACAGGTTTAGCTTGAACAAACGTAAAATTTAAAATTATAAGAAAGAGGGATATTTTTTTAGTAAAATTCATTTAATTTTTATATACCAAATTATTAAAAAACCGATAATCAAAAAAGACAAACCAAAATATCTTATTTTATTTATAGGCATATTCTTGATCATTTCTAACATATTTTTTATTCTTGACGGGAAAATGGCAAGGAAAAGACCCTCTATAAAAAAAACTAATCCAATCGCAGTAATAAATTCATTCACGAATCAATTATTTACTATCTTTTTACGGCTGGTCTTATAGACTTTCCAAAGAATTTAAAGAAATCACTATCAGGTGATAATACTAAAGAAGTTTCTCCACCGATTAAGGCTTTTTCATAAGCTTGCATTGCACGATAAAATGCAAAAAATTGAGGATCTCTTCCAAAAGCATTGGCAAATATTTTATTTCTTTCACCATCACCTTCACCTTTCATAATTTCAGACTTTTTGTTCGCTTCTGCTAGAATTACTGTCACATCTTTATCAGCTGTAGATCTAATTTTTTGTGCGATCTCTGCTCCTTGTGCTCTAAATTCTTTAGCCTCCCTCTCTCTTTCCGTTTGCATTCTTTTATAAATTGCCTCACTATTAGCTGGTGGAAGGTCAGCTCTTTTAATTCTTACATCTACAATCTCAATACCAAAATTTTTAGCCTCTTCATTTACGTCATTTTGAATTATTGCCATTTGTTTTGTTCTATCAGTCGATAATAACGTAGCTAATTCCTGAGTTCCTAATACACCTCTTATTCTTGAGTTTATTATTGTTGATAATCTTGACCTTGCAACTCTTTCATTGCCAACTGATATATAGAACTTTAATGGATCAATAATTTTAAATCTTGCGATAGCGTCCACAATTAAACGTTTTTGATCAGCAGCAATAACTTCCTCTGGAGCATTATCTAAATTTAAAATTCTTTTATCTAAAAACACCACGTTCTGTATAAAAGGTAATTTAAAATTTAATCCTGCTTTTGTAACAATTTTCTTTGGGTCACCAAACTGAAGAACAATTGCTTGGCTGATTTCTTGTACTACGAATAAAGACTGAGATACAACTACCCCAATTAAGATAATTATAGGAACTATGAGTTTTATACCTTTCATTTAATTATTACCCCCTGATTTCTTTAACTCGGGCAAAGGCAAATAAGGAACCACTCCAGAACCAGACTCTTTATCTATAATAACTTTATCAATGTCTGCTAAAACTTTTTCCATTGTCTCTAGATACATTCTTTCTTGAGTTACCTGTTTTGCATTTTTATATTCGTTATAAATAGCTAAAAATCTACTTGCTTCACCTTCAGCTTTTGCAACAACTTCTTTTTTGTAAGCTTCCGCTAGTTGTAAAATTTGTTCTGCTTCTCCCCGTGCTCTTGGAATAACATCGTTCGCATAAGCTTCAGCTTCATTTTTTGATCTCTCTCTATCTGCTCTAGCAGCTTGCACATCCCTAAAAGCATCAATTACCTGTTCAGGTGGATCGGCTTGCTGGGTTTGAACTTGTGTAATTTGAATACCTGATTCATACTCGTCTAAAATTTTTTGAGTGATCTCTTGAACTTCAATTTCAATATTTGCTCTTCCCTCAGTTAAAATTGTTTGAATATTGTTTTTTGCAATCACTTCTCTCATTGCAGTTTCAGAGGTTGCTTTAACTGTTTCAATTGGACTTTGAATGTTAAATAAAAATTTACTTGCATCTTTTATTACCCAAAAAACTGAGTAGTTTATATCGACAATATTTTCGTCTCCTGTAAGCATTAAACTTTCTTCAGGTACGTTTCCAACTCCAGACGATCTTCCGCTATCACTCGCTGGTCTAAAACCTACATCTACTCTATTAACTTTTGTAACTTTTGGAGTTAAAACTCTTTCGAATGGCCTAGGTAAATGATAATGCAACCCGGGCTGAGTTGTGTTTACAAATTTTCCAAATCTCAATACAACGCCCTGCTCATCTGGAAGTACTCGGTAAAGACCGCTTGCAACGTAAAGTGTTAAGATAATTAATAATCCAATAACTATTGGTCTTGACCCACCAGATTTTCCTCCTGAAAATTTACTAATTGTTTTTTGAATATTTTTAATTATGTCATCTAAATTAGGCGGATCCTGTCTAGTGCCTGATCCATTGCCATCAGAAGGGCGACCACCGTCTCCGGGAGGTGAACCCCACGGGGACTGATTTTTGAAAATTTTGTCTTTTAAGCTCATGACACTTTATATAGTGACTTTTACTGTAAAAACAAGTTATGTAAGAGCGTTATTATGTCTGAAAAAAAAGTAGAAATGAATAAAACAATAAAAGAAAAGCTTGCTCCGAAGAAATTTACTAAAACTCCCATAACGGGGACTAAAAAAACTATATTAGTTTCTAGCGCAAAAGGAGGTGTAGGTAAATCTACTGTTGCAATTAACATAGCGTTTGCATTGCAAAATTTAGGATTAAAAATTGGTATTCTTGATGCTGATGTTTACGGTCCATCCCTTCCAAAGTTAATCAATTTGAATGAAAAGCCTAAAAGTGAAGATGGTAAAGCTTTGATCCCACTTGAAAAATTCGATGCTCAATGTATGTCTATGGGATTTTTAGTCGATGAGCAAACGCCAATGATTTGGAGAGGTCCAATGGTCATAAGTGCTTTAAAAACCATGACTCAAAAAGTTTTATGGAAAGACCGAGATGTAATTATAATAGATATGCCTCCAGGAACTGGGGATACTCAATTAACATTTGCTCAAGAGGTAAAAGTCGACGGAGCAATTATTGTTTCAACTCCTCAGGACTTAGCTATACTTGATGTAAAAAGAGGAATTCAAATGTTTGATAAAACGGGTGTAAAAATTTTAGGTTTAATTGATAACATGAGTTTTTTTAAAGGTGATGATGGAAAAGAATATAAGATTTTTGGAGAAAGTGGAGTAGAAAAAACTGCAAAAGAATTTAACAAAGAATTTTTGGGGCATTTGCCTATTCATCAAGATTTAAGAAGTTCTGCTGACAAAGGTGATCCATTAACACATTCAAATCCTGATCATGAAGTTTCAAAATTATTTAAAAATATAGCAGAAAAAATTAAACAATCTTTTCTTTAAAGTCGAAAGAAGTCATTAGTTCATTCCATTCTCTTTTTGAAAGACCAGAATTTTCGTGGCTAACTTTTTCACCCTTCGCCATTTGTTGAATTATCTTTTTACCCTTTGCAGATACATGAACAGCGCCTACTCTGTAATCTAAAAATGCTGCATGAGTTATGGGCACCCATTTTTTAACTGTATCTAACATTGCTTCTGCATATACTCTTATTTCATACTGAGCATGACTATCTGCTCTTAAAAATAAAAAATTTAATAAGTTTAATAAATCTGTTTTCCAATACCATTGAGTATAGGAATTTAAAGTAAGATTCATTCTTGCAAGCTCTCTTGCAAGGCCTGCTTTGCCTTCGTCAATAGTACTTCCATCAAATCTTTCGTTAAGCATTTTTTCATAATTATCATAAGTTCTTGTAGCATCATCTTTTAAAATTTTTAAAACTTCATCGGCTTGTTCACCTGTGATCAAATCTCCTCTACCTTGTCTATTAGATGTTGATTGAGCTGAAAGCTGATCTTTTGCAGGAATATAAAATTCTTTATCTAAAATTGAATATCTGGCTGAATATTCATTAACGTTTGCAGTTCTATGTCTAATCCATTGACGAGCAATAAAAATAGGAAGTTTAACGTGGTATTTTATTTCACACATTTCAAATGGAGTTGAATGCCAATGTCTCATTAAATATTTGATCAAACCTTCATCAGTTGAAACTTTTTTTGTTCCTTTTCCATAAGAAACTCTGGCTGATTGAACAATAGAACTGTCATCTCCCATATAGTCAACAACTCTTACAAACCCATGGTCTAAAACAGGTAAAGCTTCATAAAGAATTTTTTCTAATTCTGGTGAAGTAACTCTTTTTGTTTGATGTTTTTGGGCTTGTTGATCTGCAATTTCTTGCTTTTGTTCTTTTGTAAGCTTCATTTTGAAATAAATTATTGAATCTCTTATTTAGAGTTTTATATTAATAGTGTTGGTTTTCCAACTATGACGATAAACGAATTTCGTAATAAACATTACGGACGTGGGGGCAGTACCCACCACCTCCACCATTTACAACTTATGGGGGTGAATCAGGATCGACGGATGTCTAAAAGCTATTCTTTCGTACGAGATGGTTCCGACGTAACGGGCCAATACACAAATGCTAACGAAAGTTACGCACTTGCAGCTTAATTAACTTTGTTAATTAAGTAACGGGGTTTGGGGCACCTGGCAACAGAACGCCCCTTTTTAAATAAGGATAATATGAATACTATAATTGCTTTAATAATTGTAATCCCATTAGCATATTTCTTTTACTTTTTTTTATTTAGAAGTGGTGAAAAAGTTGGAGAAAGTAAATTAAGATTTATAAAAAATCAAAAATTAAGAGGTTTTGTTGGAATAATGATTGTGTGGGGAATTATAGTAGGAGTCATAAACATTATTTTTACAATTTTTTAAAAACAAATACCGGGCAACAGAACGCCCCTCTAATTCAATTTTTTATAGACTAAAGTATTGTTATCTTTATTTTTCACCCAACCATAACCTTTTTCAATACAGTATCCACTATTGTGAGCGCTTATACCGAAACTTCCTGTATCTATGAAAAGTTGATACCAAACTTCATCGTCATTCTCTATAGTTATGATAAATGCGCCGTCAGTATTCTCAACAACATTTATATTCCTAAATGGTTTCCAATTCTCTTGGATAAATTCAACAAATTCCGTTTTTGCGTTAAATTTTAATTGATAATCAACCCGGTCTCTATCTTTTCCAAATTCAATATAACAACTTAAATCATAAGTTTTATTTTTATCTGTAAACATTCCATTTTTAGGATAAATTTTAGTTGCTGGTTCACCACATCCCTTTAATAATAGGCATAGAAAGATGCATAAGGATATTTGTTTCATAAAACAAGTTTAATCAAATTTACAATGAAGTGTAAGATCAAAAAAAACAAGTGAAAACAAAATAATCAATTCTGGCAATGAAGTTTGCAATGAAGTGTTTTGATAAAGTGAACAAATATGCTAGTTTCTAATCAATTGCCGGGCAACAGAACGCCCCCTTAAAACTTAGTTTCTATCTCTTTTCCAATTTCGCAAGTTCCAGTTTCTTCAGCAACAGTATCAGTTTTATCTAATGATGGTGTTATCATACTTATTGTTTGAACTATCCCAAGGTTTTCTCTGCTAATTGAATAACTTATAACAATGTAAATACCTGATCCTGCTTTATATTCCTCAGTATGAACAATAAAATTAACATTTGTAGCAGAAAACTTTGCATCGACAATTTTGTCTATCCAAGTAACTTTTTTATTTTCATCATCTACAATTATTGAATAAGATTTTTCTTTTATCTTGCAATCTAAGTTTGTTGTTTTTGCCTGTATTATTTCTGGATATAAAAGCAAAATAAATATGATAAAGAATTTTTTCATTCAAACAACATTAATTCAGTTTTTTTGATTTATCAACGAAGTCAAAAGGCAAACCTTGGACAAAATAAGGAGATCTCTCAACGAAGTTTTCAACGAAGAAATTTGATTAAGTGAGCAAATATGCTATTTTCTAATCAAATGCCGGGCAACAGAACGCCCCTAAAAAAATTTATGGACTATTTACTATACATTTGTTTTATTTTTGTAGTCTTACTTGTTGCTAATGGGATTTTCTATTTTATAGGTGGATTAATTGGATTAAAAAATAGTCCTTACAGAATTGCTGTACCTTTTGGTATTACATTTATAATCATTGCTTTTTTTGGAGGATATATGGGGTGGTGGTGGTAGGCACCTGGCAACAGATCGCCCCTTCTCATTAATATTAGGGCATTCGACAGTTTGTACTCGAACTACTTATGTAATAAGCAATTTGACACTTAAGTATCCAATCTTTTTTTTTATAAGATTTTTCTAATGTATAAATTTCTAAAGTTGTGTTTCCTACTTTAAGCAATTTACTTTCATCAATTTCCCAACCATAATCTGTTATATTTTTATTTAAACTATCGCTGGAATATTTTGCTTCATCTGTAAAACCAGAATTGCAAAACAACAAACTCAGAACCACAATCGCTAAAAGTTTTTTCATAATTAAAGAATTATTTATAAGCTTTTTTTCTCATCCAATTAGCAAACTCTCCTGTAGAAAGCTTTAAACGTAAATGGTCATACATACCTGGATATTCTCTAATCATGTTATCAGTCCAATTAGTACATACTAATCCAGCCGATGATCCATCATTGAAATTATAATATATGTCTCTTACCAAACTTTCACCGGTTTTATCAAAAGGATGTTTACGTGTTGCACTTTTATTTTTCTTAGTATTTTTAAACAAATTATCTAATTCTTTTTCAATGATATAAATTTCTTTGAGACATTTTTTATAACTCATTTTAGAAATTCCACTGATTGCAGCTAAAATAAATTTTTCATCATCTTTTTTCAAATGAACTTGAAAATCATCATATTGAGATAACTTAAAAGTCGGTATGTTAATAAATTTTTTACCAAAAGTAAGCGAATAATATTCATTAGAATCATATATAAACCCTTTTTTAGGAAAACGATTTTGGTGTTTTTTAATTTCTTCTTTACTCATTTTGTCTAACAAACTATCTCCTAAACTTATTCCTTCAATTTCAAAATCTCTTATATCATCCGCCTGAGATGAACCTATGAAACATAAACTTAAAATTATGATAGCTAAAATTTTTTTCATTAAATCCATTATATCTGTACTTGCCAAGAGAAACAATAAAGACCTACCCGCATAATTTTAGACAAAAATAATGTCCAATTTTATTATTTATCTTGGACAAGAATTTGAAGGAATAATCCTTATATTAAAATTATGATTAAAAATAAAATAAACAAATTAATCTTGTTATTATATTTTTTAACTGTAGGTAATTATGCTCATGCAAGAGTAATAAATGTTAACTCTTGTCCAGTTCCGTTTGACTTCACAATTGCAGACTTTTGTGTATTGAGTACAATTGGAATGTGGATTGCAGTTCCCTTAATAATTTGCGTAGTTTATGTTGGATTTGCATTATTTACAGGATTATTAAAAAGTATATTTTCAAGATAATTCATGTGGGTGCTCTTTAAAGTAAGAGCACCCAACAACAGACCACTTGTAAATATATTTGTTGATATTTAAAAATTATTCCTTTTTTGATTTGTTTAAATAATTTAAACTTGAATTGTTAAACTTTAAAAGGAGATTTAATGGAAACATTAATCATAGGTGTCATGGTTTTAGGAATTGTATTAAGTTTTTTCAACTAAATAAAAACCTATAACATTTTACTAAAGCAACTAATAATATGGGGTCTGGGCACCTAGCAACAGAACGCCCAATTTATAAATTTTTCATCAAGAATGTAACTGTTTTAGTCGCATTTATAAATTCATCATTTTTTTTCATCAGGGTCTCAAGTTTGTTTAATAATTCATTACCTGTAATAAATTTAATGCTGCCATTATCTATTTTTTTCGATAAATTTAACATATTCGTTTTAAATTCGTTGCTTCCAAAGATATCAAGCAATCTACTTATTGAATCTTGTCTTTCAAGAACTTTGCGACATTTATCGTTTGATTTTGTTTTAAAAGTTTTTATATAAGTGGCGCAATCCTCTATAAAATCAGTTTCAATTTCAAAACCTAAAGTTAATTTTTCAACTAATTCTATAACTTTTTTTGGATCACTTGATTTGTTTAATATTAATAAATCTGAATATTTAGTTTCGGCAATAACAGTGTTAAAGTAAAATAAAGATAAAATTACAATTGCTAAAAAATTTTTCATTAAATAAGCTTATCTGATCAAACCCTCTTTCACAATATTGGTATACAAAGCTTTAAAATTGAAGTGAAATCAGTTAATAATTATCGTATGAGATTTAAAAATACAAAAAATAATTACACCGAAACAGTTTCAACTCCAGTTAGTTGGTTGTGGGTTTTATTATTTGGCCCTATTTATTGGGCTGTTAAAGGAATTTGGACTCATGCAGTGGTTCACTTTATTCTGGCATTAATCACATTTGGTATAGCTCATTTAATTTACCCATTTTTTACTTATTTCATTCTTCGAAAACACTATCTAAAACTTGGTTGGAGAGAAGTTAAATAGAATAAATCGCTAATCAAAATTTCTTTCTATTTAAAAGCTTTATTTACTAACCAATAATTATAATCTTTACTGAAAATTGATACAGTTAAATTATCTCTATAATGGCTATATTTTTTTTTTAATTCTTTTCCAAATTTTTTACATTGAACTCCAACAAAATCTCCTTTAGATAGTTTCAAATAAACTTGTCTACTAGATCCATTTTTATCGTAAGAAAATTTTTTAAAATCTGGTCCTATCACATTTGAATTATTAAAAAGTGTTTTAATCTCATTAATAATTTTATCCTGATAAATGTAACAATCTTTTACTCTATTATTAAAATATTTTAAGCCAGTTAATCCCACAATTTGATAGCTCTCATCTCCAATTTTAAAACCAAATTTTACTCGATCATAATTGTCTGAGTTAACATTAAAACCAACAGTGGTGTAAGTTTTATCTTTATAAAATAATGGTCGTGGAACTTTTTCAATTTGAGTTTTTGAATAATAATTTAATAAACTGTCATAAAGACTTATTCCCTCTATTTGAAAATCTTTGATATTTTCAGCTTTGGAGGAAAATGTGAATAAAAAGTACAAGCTTAAAGTAAAAGTTACTAAAAATTTTTTCATCTATTAAACATATCTCTTCAAATTTTTAACTACAATATAAGTTTACAACTCATTTCAATTAGGTTAATACTTTTTCTATGAATTTTACAAAGTCAATAGAAGTCTGCTTCAAAAAATATGCAACTTTTGAAGGAAGAGCAAGGAAATCTGAATTTTGGTGGTTCCAATTATTTTGTTTAATTGTTGAACTAGCCGGGGCTTTTATTGATTATTTAATGGGATATGAATCAGGATTTTTTGAATTGGTTGCTTATATCTTAATACTTTTACCAAGTTTATCAGTTGGTGCTAGAAGACTACACGACACTGGTAGATCAGGTTGGTGGCAGCTTCTCTATTTAACAATTATTGGAGTTATAGTTCTGATTGTATGGTGGGTAGCTGACGGTGGTAAAAAAAATAAATACGGACCTCCAATAAAACTAAAGAGTTAATTTTTATTTATTAGCAACATTATGTTGCCACACGAGAAAGTCTTTCCTGGTAATTGATAAATGTAAATTATCGTGCCAATTATTCTCACTTGTAATTTTTTCCGACCAATTTATACATGAAATGTTTATACTATCATAATTTTCAGCCCAGTAAGTAATAACTATTCCATGACTATCGCCTGTTTTATCATACTCATGTTTTCTATTTTCAGTAGTTCGTTTAAAAGATTTAAACATTGATTGGATTTCTTCATCAACAACTTTCATTTTTTTTTTGCATTCATTAAAGTTTATAAAAAATACTCCGGATATGTGTACTACTTTATATTTTTTGTCATTTGTTTTGTAAGCTATAGATAAATTATTATAA
>CACJAU010000020.1 GCA_902591415.1 uncultured Pelagibacteraceae bacterium | reverse complement strand
TTAAAATCTTCTTTTGCGTTTATTTTTGCATCCTCAACAGTTTGCTTAAACATTTCTAATTTTGATGTTTTATCTACTTCGTTTTTATAATCAGCTGAATTAATTAATTCTGTAAGATCTGCTCGAATATGATTTCCAACTAGATAAGCATAGTAAGCATATTCTTTTTCTTTTAATGGAACATTAACTTGAATACCATAATCAAGATCAGCAGCTAACTCTTCATTTTCAATAGAGTAGGCTGTAACCATCATTTTCTTACGAACTTTATTTGGTATATAACCAATCTTTGCAGCTTCAATATTTACTGGATGCTCTTCCATTGATGAAATTACACCGAATTTAGGAACTGGCAATCCTAACCAATCTCTATCTATATATAAATCATTTTCAAATCCAGGAAAATTTTTCTGGACCATTGACTTAAACTCTATATTTAATTTTCTAAAATCATCTTTATTAACTAAACCATAGTTTTCAGTTTCAATTTCTTTAGATCCTAAATCATCAAAGTATGAAAGCAACATTGTAAAAGGAACTAATCCACTTATAATCTTTTTACCTTCTCTTATTGCAACTTCTGAAGGTTCATTGCTCATTTTCATATGTGAAATAAGATCTGTTAATCTTCCAGCTCCATTAAGAACTGTTGTATTTAATAAGTTGTCTCCAAATGATAAAGCATAAGCAGTTAAAAAATCATAAAATTCTTTGTGAATATTTTCCCAGCCTGAGAAATCTTCTTGCATGTTATTAATAATAGCTCCGATGTCGGCTGCTATTGCTGCAAGCATAATCGCTGGCTCAAAACCATTTAAACTTATTTGAAGTTTTGATCCAGTAAGACCAGTTAATTCTTTTATCTCATCTGATAAAAAATTATGAAATCTAAAAGACTTAGGTTGTTTGTTTGCAGCCTTTTTTAACTCGTATTTTTTTCTTCCTCTAACATCTGGATCTGATCCATGAAATATTCCAAAATAACCTAATGGTACAAAGGTTGCCATGAAAGCCCATCCCATAACTGATTTAGCTTTTGCTATTTCAGCAGCAGCTCCACCTTTCTGCAATGCTTCTCTATGACTTCTTAAAATTCTATTAACACCTGGAGATCTTTCAGCTACTGCTCCAGCAATATTTCCTGGTGTTCTTAAAAAAGTAAAATACTGAGAAGATAAAATTGTTATTGGATTTAAAGATTTTATATTTTTTAAATTTTGTACTTGTCCAGTTAAATCTCCAACAATATCATTTCTTTTACTTAATGGTGTCTGAAATGTTCTTCTTAATGCAGCTTCATAAGCAGATTTAGTTAATATTTCATCTGGATTAGTAATTAAAGATGCTAAATAATCAGAGGCTTTGTTTCTACTTAAAGCACCCATCTTAATATTTTTAATAGTATCTCTAAAAGCTAAAGCATAAAGTTCACTTTGATATGCAGAGTTTTTAAAATAGTTATCTGCATTCTGCAAAAATTTATATGGAATACGATCAAGTGTAAAAATTCTTCCAGATACATCTATAAACTTTCCAAACAATGTATCTTTACTAACTCCAAAAGCATCTGATGAAAAAGCATTAACTGGACTTTCAAATTTAGTTCCAGCAATTTGACTTTGAATACCTGGAGCATTCTTATAAGTTTTTAATGGATTAGAACTTAAAGGCTTAATCGATTTCATTTTTTGACTAAAAGCTCTAAACATATTAGTTGCTGCAAGATGTTCTCCAAAAGCAGCAGCTATATCTTCGTATTCAGCAACACTATCGACAGTTTTACCACCATACATTCTAGCAGCAATTTTTCGTTCAGTTCTTTCCATTGCTTTATAGATCCAGTTACCACCAATGTTTTTTGCATGTGTTAATGGACCAATCAAAATATTGTTTAAGAATATTTCAACTAAAGCATCCGAAGTTTTTGCTCCAAAACTTTTTTCTGTAAATTTAATTTTATTTACTAGACCAGGTGTTTCATCATACAATTGAGCAATTTTAATAATTTGCTCTTTACCACCTAAATTCATTAAGATATTTTTTCTATTTAACAGATCTAAATTAATGTTCTTAATTATACTGGTGTTATTAGGCTCTTTCATAATGTTAAGAGCTCTAGCAATTTCTGTTTGAACACCTTTATAAATTTTAGTTAGTTCAGCAGTTAAAGCATGCTGTTGAGCAAACTCTAAAGCTATTTTAGTATTATCTCCACCTTCTGATAATAACTGATTTTTAAGAGCCGATAACTTTTGATGCTGTGTAATTAATAAATTTTTTGCTGCTTTTATTTCATGTGCATTTAAAGCAGATCCAGGTCTTAATTTTAAAAGATTAGCAAGTAAAGTTTCTGTATTATCAACTCCTAATAAAGTTGCTAATTCGTTTGTTTCTTTCCAACTTACAACACCTCTAGTTTGTTTTTTTATTCCACTTTTATATTGTTGTCCTAAAACTCTAATGCTGTTTAATACATCATCACTAGATTGTATTTTATTAAAATTTAAAATTTCACTTTCGTTACCATCCAAATCAGCATTCTTTAAAATTTGTTCTTCATCAGTTAAAAATTCATCAACTTTTTGTTTAGATGATACTTTTGGTGGCGAAACTTTATAACTTACTTTTTTAGGAGCTAAGTTTGGAGCAACAGTTGAAGTTTTAACACTTAAATAATCAGCATCTTGAGGAACAAGTTTTCCAGTTTCTACTGCTTTAATTTCTCCAGCTTGTATTTTTTCAACTTTTGTTTGTGCTTCTTCTAATAAAGACTTTACTTCATCTTTTTTAAATTTGTCTGTACCTATTGGAAATTTTTTTGGTTTATTACTTTTTCCAATGGCATTAATTATAGCCTTAACTACCATGTTTTAATTCCTATGATTTTTTGAAAAAACAAATATTTGAAGATACTTGTTTAATACTACTAATTTGTCGTTTGTGAAATATTATTATTTTTCATACTATCCGATACTTCACTAGCAGCCCAGGTGGACAAACTAACTGTACCGAATATTTCAAATAGAGGTTGCGAAGAACTTACGACATCTTTCTTCATCTCTGGAGATAATTCTAAAATTGTAACTGGCATCTTTCTTAAGTCATCCATATCCATAGATATTTGATTATCATAAACTTTAGCATTCCATTTCTTTGCATACTTCTTCATGTAGCTTGTAATAGTTTTGTTATATAAATCAAACTTACCTTTACCTGATCCAGTTATTTCAACTTTTTCAAAAATTTCTTTTGCTACAGTATCTGTATCATCAGCTTTAAGTAATAATTGTTGAATGATTGCTAAATTTTTTGATCCAACATCTTTTTCTATATTTCTAAAATTTGAAAAAAAATTATCTTCTCCAGGAGTACCATAAATAGTTCTACTAAAAACAACTTCTCCATTTTCATCTTTAAGTTTTGCTGTATATCCTCTTTCTGCCTCTGAAAATTCTTTACTGGATTTATTAATGTTCATTGGCTCAACTTCTACAGATTTTACTTTATTTATTTTTTGACCATATCTATTAGCAGCTAGTTCTCCTTTAGGAATTGCAATCGCATCAAAGTTATTATCAGCTGCATATCTAGTTAATCTTTTAATAGTAAACTCATACCAAGTATTTTTAAATGGAAAGTCTTTTAATACTTTTGATTGATTAACATTTGTTGCTTTTGAACTTGCAAACATTTCTGTTTTAGATGCTTGTAATAAATCTGATTGCATTTCTTCAACAACTAATGCTTTCTTACCATTATCTAATGTTCTTGTTTTAAATCTTACATGAGCAAACTCATTTGGTCTATTGAAATGAGGAGACATAAAATCAATAGAAGTTTTTTGAGCTGTTTTAACCTTGTTACCAGCAAGTGTTCCAAATTCTCCTTCAAGAATAGCTGGTGTAGTCATGTCTTTAGTTTTTGTAGTAAAAACAAGCTCAGTATAATTTTCTCCTCCAGGCGAAGTATATCTTTCATAAATTGGCTGATTAGATTTTTCTGCATTTGATAATTTATAACCTCTAATGTTATCTTCTAAATGAAATCTCTCTAATTCAAGTGCATCTATTTCATAAGTAACAATCTTTTTAAATTTATCAGTAGGTAATTTTTCTAAAGTTGGTGTTGCAACAACAAATCTTTCAGTATTTGCATCATCGTAACCTTTAGAAACAAACATTAAATCATTTCCAAGCTTTCTATGCTTTTTAGGAATTTCAATAACAGTCGCTGTATATTTTCCAGGTGCATCTTCAAAAGGAATTAATAAATTTTTAATAGTTTTCCATGGAGTTCCAGTACCAGTCATTTTAGAGCTTTCATCGAATAATTGAACAAATGGACTTCTTGAAATACTGTACCAATCATTAGTAAGTTTATCACTTTTCACTACTTTTCCTAAATCATTATCAGCAATACCATAAGTTTTGTAATTAAATGTAAATCTGTCATAGTTAGGAGTTACACCATCTGCTAGATCACTATCTCTCCATTTAGCTTCATATTCGTCAATATTATTTCTTAATGCTTTTGGTAATCCAACTGGAGCCTCAGCAGAAAATTTAACTTCTGATACATCAATTCTATTATTATTTATGTATTCTAAAACTTCACTTTTACTTACTTTATTTTTACCTTTTAAAAATCCTTCAAGGTCCATCCATTTTAATTCAGATTGTTTAACTCCAGATGTATTAACAATCGTATTATAAATCTGATCGCCTTTACCAGTTGCTGGAAGTTTCTCTGCTGCATCTACCACAGCTGATTTAAATATTGGTGCACTATCAACTGCTTTAACAATAGATTTAAAAGCCATACCTTCAGCATCGTTGTCAGCAGTCAAACCAACTACAGCTGCTGTTGATCCAGTTACTGTTGAAAATTTTGGTAAATATTTTTTCATAAATACAAAAGCATCTATAATACCTGGAATAGCAGTTCCAAACATTCCATATTCTAATGCTTGGTGTACTTCATCTGCAATTTTATCAGCTGGAGTATCTGGTAATATTCCAATTAATCTTTTAAGCTCTTGAACATCTTTTTGAAAAGGAGCAAAATAAGTCTTATCTCCATCCTTATCTACATTCTCTACACCAACTGCACCAATAGCAGCAGATAAAAAGAATGCTGGATATTTAGGAACACCAGCTTTCCGTAAAACATTATATGCTGGAATAGAGTAGGCACTATCTTGAACAACAAAACTTAATAAGTCTTTTACCCAGCCATTATCTTTTTGTTTTTCAAATAAGTGTTCTCTGTACTCTCCTAAATTTTCAGAATAATGTTTTGCAATTCTCATCACATCTTCTTCAGTTTCTGTATTAAAAAAATCTTTAGGCATTGCCATAGCAATAGGAGCTGTCTCAAACATCTTGTAAGCTAATGGCATAAGATTAACTGCAACATCTGCACCATTCACAGCTGCAAGCTGTAAGCTAGTAACAAGATCTTCAGTTTCATCAGTTAAAAAATTTCCAAAAGTTTCAAGATAATCTTTTGCAGTAGATGCCACTGATGTTGCGTTTTCTTCAATAAATTTTTCTTTATCAGATTGATTGTTAAATACTGGAAATTCTACTTTCTCAATATTCTCTGTATTTTCATATCCTTCAAGAATAGATGTATCTTTTTTATTATCTTTTAAAAGTTTATAAATATCGCTATCTCTGATAACTCTCTTATCAAAGTCTGGCAAATAAACATTGTTTAATAAATCACTCATATTATTCTACTTTTAATGTAAAGTTACTTGTTGAAGCTCCATCTTTAGTTGCCCATATTAATTTTTCTATATTATCTTTGCCTGGAGCTATTCTATGTCTAATATGATATAAATCTCTTGCAAAATTAATCTGATCTAATTCATCAATTAATCTTTTTGCATCAAAGGATGATTTGTTTGAATTTTCAAATTCTTCTAAAACTTGATTGGCTACATTATCAAAAAAAGATAAGTCTTGAACTGCTTTCTCCCAATTAACATTTTTGATTGGAAAAGGTAATGTATTTAAAGTTGGAACATGATCTTCGTTAAAATCTTCTTCAAGAACTGATAAATAAGCATTTTCTGGAGTCATTCCATCTATAACTTTTTGAGTATAACTCTGTAAAATAAATTGTTCTTTATTAGCAATCGCTGCTGAAATCGCTTGACCTTTTTTACCTCTAACAGTTGAAATGTTTCTAATATTGGCATTTATTAATTTAGAATAAAATTTAAAATCTTTATGACTTTCAAAGTCAGCTTTTGCTTTATCTATAATAGTATTAAAAGCAGAAATATCTTCTATAGCCATTTTTCTTAAAAGATTGTTATCTGTTATGTATGACTTTTTAATATCTTCTAATTGTTGAATAGTTGATGCTGAGTGCATTTGAGTTGTAATTGCCATATATATTTCATTTTCAGTCATTCCATCTTGAGCATCTTCTGTATAAAAATCAGAAATTTTAATAAACATAGCTTCATTGATAATGCCATTTTCATACATTTGATAAACTTCATTAATAGTAGGCATTTCATTTTTGTAATTTTCGTCAGTTGGATTTTTTTGAAAATTATTAATTCTTAATAAAACATCTGTAAATGCACCAATTTGCGTTTCTTGATCTTGTAACTCAAGTATTCTTTCTTGTCGGTCCTTATCAAGTCTTTTAGATATTAAAGATGTTTTTGCTTTAAAGATGTATTCTTTTGCAGCATCTACACCAACAGCTTTAATTAAAGCTTCTTGATTTTCTAAAATTTCTTTAGGATTAATTTGAATATTTACATTTAATAATAAATTATTTTTAATTTTAGTTTTAGCTTCAACTAATTTTTCAAATGCCTCAACTCCAATATATTCAGCAGCAGCTGTATTATTTTTTAATTTTTCAAAAGCAATCGTACCAATAGCCATTTCTGCCTGGTCTTTACTAATCATTTGGTTTATTGCCAAATCAAAAGCATCCGATAAATTTTGTTTAAAATCTGTAATATTATTTTCTACAACTTGGCTGTTTAGTTTTGGAACTAATAAAGATGCCTTTTCTGCAATTTTACTTTTTAATAATTTTTGAACTGTATTATTTTGACCATCTAAAAAAGTTTTAAAATTACTTGGCTCTAAATCTTTTATTAATTTATTAGGAGCATCAACATCTCTACTATTTTTATATTTAGCATATTTTTTATCCATCTCTAAACTAAGAAGTGGAAGTGCTTTATTAAAATTATTAGTATCTTCAATAGCGTGCATATCCTTTTGAATATCAGCAATTGATTTTGCAACATCTGTAATAGCAGCACCTCTTTGAGTTGCTAAAGAGTATGGTAACGCAAGAGCAGATGTTCTTGGAGTATTACTATCTTTAATATTTAATTTACTATTAAAAATTTCTAATTTTGCCATTATACGATTACCAATTCTCCTCGTTGTTTAGATTGATAACCCATAGTCAATAAGCTACCAGCAGCTTTCATGTATTCAGTTTGAGCTGTCATTCTACCTTTAAACTCTTCTCCTCTACCTCTAGCTTCAAGTAATATAGATTGATTGATTTGATCTGTTACAGCTACTTTAGAATTGTAATCTGCCATGGCTAAATCAAAAGATTGTAATTGTTTATTTTTAAGTGCTACTAAAAATGGAGTTTCTCCAGCTCTTATCTCTGCACCAGTTCTTAAAGCTTGAACAAAAAAGCTTGAAAATTTTTGATCTTGCTGATCTATTAATCTTGGTCTTTCTATAGTGTTATAAACTTTTTCTTTGATAGCTGCTTTTTTTTTTATGTATTCTGCTTCTTGATAAGCAACACTTGCATTATATTTACCAATTGCTTTTGCTGAACTTGCAGCAGCTAAATTACCTATGAAACTCATATATCTTTGCCATCCTATAATAGTTAGTTTTGTCTGGACCATACATGGTCATCAAACCTTCTTTTTTTAAACCAAGCCATTCGGCAAACCGAATACCAGTTTTAAATTCTTCTTTGACTGCTGTTTGCAATCTCCAAACTTCATTGTTCTTACAAATTAAATCTAATCTCTTCTTGACTGCAGAAGCTGCTTTAATTTTGTAATTATGTACGTCTTTGCTTGCCATAACCCAACCTTCAGCAGTTCCAATCCAAAGAGGAATAATGCCACCAGCCATGATAGGATTATCGTCAGCCAATAAACTAAATGACAAACCGAATACTTTAGTATCAATTCTAGTTTCTGTATAACTCGCATCTTTATCCATTAATTTATGGTTTAATCCAAACTCAACCATTTGATCGCCATGATGTTTTTCGTAAGGAACTATTTTAAAATTAGCCATCCGATGTAACTAAAGTTGGATAGATTGCTAATATTGAACAAGGAAGAGGCTGATCTTGTTTAATAAATATAAAGCCATCCGAATTATAGTCATCGTTAAATTCTATTTCTTTATCTCCAGAAAGTAATGTATCAACTGGTGTACTTAATAATGATGATGTTGTTCTGAATGGAATAGTCTCTAAATTAGTTAAAGATGGACCAACCTTAACACCAACTGTTTCAAATAGTCTTAATACTACTTTCGATATTCTTTTTGTTTTTCCTTGTGAAGTTCCTTCAGCAGCTCCACCTTCAATTCTCATTGTTTGTAAAACACTATTATAAGCCAGCCCAATACATGCAGAAGTACAAGCTCTGTCTAAAGTAATCGCACCATCACTTACAATTTTATTTGCATGTGCAGCTCCATCTGCCAATATTGAAACTGTTTGACCTTCCAAATGATCTAATCCAGATAAAGTGGATGTTGAAGATCCAGAGTAGGAGAGGTGGCTATCTAAAAATTTAAAATCAGTAGCATCTGTTTCGTCAAAATCAAAATCAGAAAAACATTCTACATATCTTCTTGTTGAACCATTTACTACTCTTTTCACAATTACCCAAACTTCATCTTCAGTTAATGTTCCAGAAATTGAAGCAACACTTTCGCAAACAGCAGCAGATTCATTTTGAATTGCTAATCTTGTTGTATCAGCTGAAACGCAAGTTAAAAATCCAGTAGCTTCTGGAGCTGTTTCTCTAATTGTAACAACATTAGCAGCTGGATTAGCAACTGTAAAATCTGCATGAGCATTGATTGCTGTATAAATATTATCGGCTGTTGTATCGTTGTTAGTTTGTGTTTTAAATTCATTTGTTCCAGCAGTTCCAGTCGTAGAAGTAAATGTAACTTCTGTTCCATCAGATTTTGTAAATGTTAGTTTTGTTCCAGTCGAAATGTTAGCATAATCAGTTACAGTGATTGTGCATTCTTGACCTTTACCTCCGAAAAGATGTCTTGACCAGGCAACAACATTTTCAGCTCTTTGATAAGTAAGACAAGATAAAACTCCATCATCTCTTACACACCAAATATTACTATTTGGCTCTTGCTGATATGACATTTCATTAATTCCAGTATTGGTAACTGTTTCATTAAGTATAGTTAAATCTGGAGCTTGATAACCATCACTATCAAAATTGTATTGTAATTCTCTAATTTTTCTTTTTGCTTTTTGTAAAAATAATATTGCGTTACCAGCTGGAATAGCATCAACATTCGCAGATCCAAAAGAACTTTGTTTTTTAATTGTAATATTAGTTGGAGTAATACTCGCATCTGTTCCATCTGCCGAAACTGTAAATTCTCCACCTGATGTGCCTACCACTAAAGTTCTAACTGCTTTCATATAACGAATAGCATTAACCTGATTTGAGGCTATCGTATAAACCATAGCATCATCGGCATTAGTGCCAGTGGACATATTTTCATAATCTCCAGCTTTAGAAAAAAATAATGTTTGTGGCTCATCTGTTGTTCCAGCAAATACTAATCTTTGTTCAAAGAATGATACGCAAGAAGGATGACCAGTTGTATCTGAAAACGCACCCAGGTTAAAAGCTGCTGTCGCATCGGTATTAGCAAAAGCTGTTGTAATCGTACAGACAACAACTGTCGTATTGGTCCTTGATGTAATTTTAGCTTTACCAGAATTAAAAGATATTATTCTTCCAACATCGGTTGTTTGAAAGCCAGCTCCACCATTTATTCCAGTTATGGCAGAGGCAGTTATATTCACTCCAGTTCCAGTTCCAGAAGATGCTGGAGTTAAAGTGGTCGCTGTAGTATTCGTTGCAAGATAAGGTCCATCAGTAAATTCTACTTCTGCTAATGTCCAAGAAGTATGACCAGTTCTTGATAACTTCATCACTTCATGATTTGGATGTGTGATGTACATAACATCGGCACTTTGAGCTACCTTAATATCAAAAAGTTCTGCTGTTAAATAAGGACTTGTTATTTGATAAATTTTATTTGCTACTCCAGCAGATGAATAAGCAGTGTAACCAGATGAATTAATATCGTTTCCATCAACATCTTGTAATTCAAAAGTATTAGTAGTTTTATCTGCTACTTTAAAAGTTTTACCATTAACTTCAGTCATTCCAACTACACCAGTTATAATTACAAAGTCGCCATTGGAATAACCATGTGAGCTAGATGTAACTACAGCTGGATTAGCAGCAGTAATTCCAGTAATAGTTTTATTATCTTCTGTTATTTGTCCTTTATCTTTAAAAAATCTTATATAAGTATTTCCAAACTCCAACATATAAGTTTGAGTTGTTGAAAATTCAAAAGGTATTAATCTTGTTTTGTTAGCACTTGTTTTAATTTCAGAAATAAATTGAGTACCAACTCTTCTAGTAGCAGCTCCTTGAGGATGTATTAAAAAATTTTCTAAAGTTTTTGCACCAGAATTGTATTTTTCAAAATCTGTTCTGCCATCCATTTTAGGAGAAAATTCTCCTGATACAAATGATGTTAAAGCTAGCGTTGTTCTTGGCATATCTTTTTAAAAATTTCTTGTTGAGTTAAACCTTGTTCTTCTTTTTTACATTTAGTTGATGGATCAATATCTTTTTCTTCAATAATTTCTACTAAACAATATCGATAAACTTTTGTGTCATCTCCCCACTGAAAATGCAGAAGTGATTTTGGTTTCGAATATTTTTCTATTAATCTTGGATCAAATGCTGAAGTTGTCATTACAATCTTGCATCAGTAAATTCTGAACTTTCTACAGTACCTAATGAATTTTCTGTTGCGTCTATAAATCTTGCCTCTCTTAATCTTTCATCTGCTCTAGTCATATATTTTTCTGCTAGAGTTGCATTGTTTGTTACAGCATAAGCTAAGTCTGCTGCCAATTGATGTGAAATACTTTCTTGTAAATATGTATCGTAATTATTTGGATCAGTATCTATTGCAATATAAATTAAATAAATAGTTCCTTCATCTGTTACAATGTTTCTACCTTCTAATTTGTAATCAATAGATGATGCAATACTATCTGTTGTTCCATTATGTACTTTTAAAACTCTTAAACAATCTGAAGGCAAAGCATAAGCATAAGTATATTCAACAACTGGAGCTGTACTGTTTTGAGCTAATTGAACTCTTTTGTGTAAGCAATTCCAAGCATGTGATCTAAATACTCTATTCCTTACTGGCTCATATCTTTGATTACAAAGTCTCGCATTTTTACTATCATCAGTCAAAGCTGAGATGGTTGATGCTCCCAGCAAATTTAATGCTGAGTTACACATATCTACAACAGAAGCCATTATGTATTTTCTCCTTTAAGTTCTTTACATTCAAATTTAATTACAAGTTTTTCTCTCTCAATTCTTTCTCTTTCAAAATCTTCAGTTTCTTTTAAGTTTAAAAATGTATTATGTGCAACTCTGTAACCAGCAGCAACACAATCATAATGATTATTAAATTGATAACCAGAAATTGTGCTTGATGGACACTGATTTGATATTGTTGAACACATGTATAAAATTAAAATATATTTCATGAATTTTTATTGCTTGGCGAAGTATTTCATTCGCCAAACAAAATAGTTGCTTAGTTCACAATGTATGAAATGTTCCAAGACATAGTTCCAGCAGTACCACCAGCAGCTGCCATAGTAGCAGCAACGTAGTAATATCCTCCTGGATCTGAACTGTCTCCAGCCAATTCCCACATTTTTTTACCAGCTGTATCGATGTCAGCAGCTTCAAAACGAACATCAGCCATAGCACCAGCATCAGCTACTGCAGTTGCGAAAACATCTTCGTCTTTTACTGTTCCATCTGTAGTGTATATTCCAACATTGAATGTGCACGATCCACCAAATGTGTCAGAGCCAACAAATAAACTTGGCACTGCAGCATTCGAAGGAATAGGTGCTAACATCACAATATCGTCATCATCACTATCTCCAGAAGCTAGTTCTACTGTTCCATGAGCTGTTCTTAAAACACCATGTAATTCAGCAGCACTATTAGCGACTTGAGGAGTTGCTTCAAAATTAGCAACTAGGTCTGTATTTTTAGTTCCCATAATTATTTCCTCCTATTACGCTTCATGAGCTTGGATTGTTACAACTTTTTCTTCTTCCATACGAGTTGCTCCGATCGATTGACAAACATATACCTGATGAGCGTAACCTTTGTCAGATCTCTCATCAATTCTAGTCATCAAGTCTTGACCGATAGCCATCTTACATCCATCCTGAGCCCAAACTAGGCAAAGTCTTTTAGACGAAGTAAGATCAAGTCTGTTAGACACGATAAAGTTGAAGCCTAAGAATGAATTAACTTCTCCATTCGCTAGAGCTTTTACAGAGTTAAAATCACTAGATGTAACTTCAGTAGTTCCTAACAAATCAGTGATTTGTCTTGGACCAACTGCGATGTATCTAGTAATTGAAGGATCAACAGATGCAGCATCAAGTTTTTCTTTAGCAGTTCTTAATTTTGCAATCGTTAATCCATCAGTACCACTTTCAGTTATCTTTTGAGCAGAAGGAAGAGCAGTAGATGTAGATCCAGTCTCTCCAGTGTATGCTGTTCCAGATATTGCAGCGATAATTTCATCGTCTTGAGCTCTACCTAATGCGTAAGCAGCAGCAGAAGCATAAGCCGATGTAGGATCGATTAAAGTACGAATTTTATCTTGATTATCGATCAAGTCTGCGTACTCATAATCAACAAGACTAACTCTTCTTCTTGCATGTGGTGTGTCCATCTGTGGAGTGTCAGCATGTCTTGTCGTTCTTTTCACAGCTAGAGCAGATCCAACTTGATCAAAAAACGCATTTTTGCCAACAACAGATTCAACATCAACAGCAGATCTCAAAAGTGAGCCTTTTTGTTGTGATAGCATTTGTACATTATTTGAATATTGCTGTACAAAAGCTGTAGTAATTTGATTAGACATAATTTTCTAATCTCCTTATTGTTGTTATGGTTGATTTAATCGATTTGATTTTCCGAATAATCGGATCTCGTCTTTGGCTTTATAGTCTCCAATTAGACTTTTTTCTTAGAGGTCTTTTCAGATTTTCTCTTAGAATTTTTCATAGCCCAGTTATAATATTCTTCAGCTTTTGGCAAAGGATC
>CACJAU010000019.1 GCA_902591415.1 uncultured Pelagibacteraceae bacterium | reverse complement strand
GGCAAAAAGGTAAATGAGTCAGATGGTTATTGCGCTGCTTTACCTTATTTTCTTTATAATAACTCAGAGACAGATCTAAAGAGGGTTATAAAAAGTGTGGCTAATTCTAAAATAAACGAAACTTATGCTCTAGCAAAACTTAAGATTATTAGTATAGCAAAAGATAATGAGAAAGACCCAGTCCAGATTTTTGTGAAGAAATATAAAAATAATAGATATTTTAAAGATGTAATAAAAAACATCAAAAAAATCTTAAGATTAAAAAAACAAAATCACACAAAAGTAGTACGAAAATTCGGAAAGGCCTGTAGTTATCCAGGTACATTCATGGGTTCTATACACGCAATGATTACTTCGAATAATTATAAATCAGCTATTTATAAAACTATTAAAGCTGGAGGATGTAATTGTTCCAGGGCTAATTTTGTAGGAGCTTATTTTGCAGCTTATAAAGGTTTAAAAAATATTCCTTCACCTTGGATTAAAAAAACTTTTCCAGCTAAAAATATTTTAAAATATATTTAATTATTCTAAATGATGTATAATGTTTTATGGATTCGATAGTATTATTACTGATAATATGTTTATTATTAGCTAACCTTGTTGCAGTAATATTTTTAATTAAACGCAAACAACCAGATCAAATTGATAATAGTCAGATTTTTAAAGATGAGGTGAGCTCTTTAAAAAATTCTTTTAGTCAGTCATTTGGTTCTATGAGTAAAGAAATTGCAAAAGACATGACAGGAGCTCTTACAAAAGTAGATGAAAAGGTTGGAGTATTTAATCGTCAAGTAAGTGAACTTAATAAAAGCCAGGATAATTTTAGTAAAATATTAAGTGGAGTAAAAACTTATGGAACATTAGCTGAATTTGGGTTAGGAGCTCTTTTAAAAGATTTACTTCCAGCTTCACAATTCATAGCTAATGTGAAAATGAAGGAAGACACCTCAGAAACTGTTGAATTTGCAATAAAGCTCCAGGATGTTTTGCTTCCAATTGACAGTCATTGGCCCGTAGAAAAATATAAGGCAATTGATGATGCCTATAATGTTAATGACAAAGATGCTCAAGCTGAAGCGAGAAAAGATTTAGCAGCTGCTTTTAGATTAAAAGCCAAATCTGTTAACACGAAATATATAGCTCCTCCGAAAAGTACAGATTTTGCAATTGTCTATGTTCCAACAGAAGGACTTTTTGCAGAACTGTCAAGTTACAGAGATCCAAAAACAAAAGAACTATTACTTCAAGAATTAAGAACAAAATATAAAGTTACAATTTCAGGACCAAATACTTTATCCGCATTGTTACAATCTTATCATTTAGGATTTCAAACATTAAAAGTACAGCAACATGCTACGCAAATTTATAACGATTTAAGAAATATAAGCTCAAGATTTGATAAACATTTTGATGGCATAAAAGATTTAAGGAAAAAACTTGAACAAGCTATGACTGCAACCGATGGCTTTGGGAGAGATGCAAGATCAATAATGAATACACTTTCTAATATTAAAGACCCCCAACAGGTAAAAGATACATTAGAGGAAAATTCAGAAAAGATAAAAATTCTTAAGTAGATTAAATATGTCTAATTTTGTCTTTTATGATTTTGAGACCAGTTCTTCCAACAAATATTGGGGGCAGATAATTCAAATTGGTGCTGTCTTAACTAATGATAATCTCGACGAACTAGATAGATTTGATGCTAGATGTAGGTTAAGCCCAGGAATTATTCCAGAAGCTATGGCACTGATTGTAAATAAATCGTCACCTCAGATGTTAAAGAATTCAAATCTATCTCATTATGAGATGATAAGACAATTTGTTGAAACTTTAAAAAAATGGGGAAAAGCTACTTACATTGGATTTAATTCGATAGAGTTTGATGAAGAATTTTTAAGATGTACTTTGTTTCAAACTTTAGAATATCCATATATTACAAGCACGAATGGGAACACAAGAGGCGATGTTCTAAGTTTAGCTAGAGCTGCTAATTTATATTATCCAAACACATTAAAAAATTCTGTGAACGAAAAAGGAAATGATGTTTATAAATTAGATCAAATGGCTCCTCTTAATGGCATTAAACACGTCGCCCATCAAGCCATCGGAGACGTTGCTGCTACTATTGGAATAGCTAAAATTATTTCTAAAAAAGCACCTAATGTTTGGAAAGCAAGCATGTTAACTATGGATAAAACTCAATCATTAGAAATAATCAAAAAAGAAATTTTCTTTTGCACAAATGAATACTTTTATGGACGTAGTAGACCTTTTGTACAAACTTTTGTGTGTCAGCACCCTCAATATCAATGGCCGTTATGTTTTGATTTAAGGCATGATCCGACACCTTACTTAAGCATGCCATTAAAGGAATTAGAGGCTGCAATGAAAAAACAACCGAAGTTTATGAGAACTGTTAGACATAATAAACATCCAGTAATAATGAATCCATCTTATGGAGATAAATTTGAGGAATACAAAGTTATAGGTTCAACAAAATTAAAAGCTAGGGCAGAGCTTGTCAGAAAAAATAAAGAATTTGCAGAAAAAATTCAATCTATTAAACGTTCAGAGGTAGAAGAAAAAGAACAAAATAAATCACAAGAGGACCTATATAACGAGGAAAGTATTTACGCTAAATTTACTACAGCAGAGGACAATAAAGTAATGCCTGAATTTCATTCTGCTGAGTGGGATAAAAAATTGAGTGTAATTTCTAAATTTAAAGATGAGCGTCTACAATATTTTGGAAAAAAACTTCTCTATATGGAAAAACCTGAATTATTAAGCAAAGAAGAATACAATTTAATTCACAAAGATACAGCTAAGAAACTTTTAAGCACGAATAATGAACGATGGAACACAATACCACGCACATATTCTGAGATAGATACTTTGAGAGCAAAATTTGAAAAACAAGATGACAAGGAAAAATTAAAAATTTTAGATGATATTAACGCATACGTTGAAGATTTAGAAAAACATTACTCATCTGCATAGTTGACAATAAACTAAAAATACTTATTTAGACAGTATGGCTATAAAAAAAATTTCAGATGAAAATTATAAAAGCGAAGTTCTAGATAACCCAAAGACAACTGTAATTAAATTCCAAGCTGATTTTTGTCAGCCATGTCATATGCTCACTCCAATCGTCGAAAAAATCAGTGAGGAAATGCCAGATGTACACTTTGTTTCAATGGAAATTGATAAAGAGGGAGTGAATACCGCAACTTCTTTTAATATAAGATCTATACCACAGATGTATATTATGAAGAACGGTAAAGTAATATCACAAAAAGCTGGTGCGTCAGATTATGAAACAGTAAAAAACTGGTTAAAGGAAAACGTTTAGTTTTTTTTTAAAATATTTCCCACATTGTAAAGAGATCCAAAGCAAACGATTAATTTTTTTTCTTTAGATGTTATCATTTGAATAGCCTTGTTAAAATTTTTTGCATGACCAACATTAAAATTATTTTTGGTTGCAATATTATAAAGTTCAGTTTCAGACATACAATTCTTCTCATTTTCAATTGGAGTAGATATTATTTTTTTAAAAATTCCTTTAAATTGTTTAATAAAAAAATCAGGTTCTTTATTTTTCATCATTGCCCAAATAGCATATTTAGGTATTTTAATATTTTTTAAGTAATTTGCTAAGTTTTTTGCGTCCGCCGTAGCATGGGCACCATCAAGCATTATCTGCTCATTAAGATGGAGTTTATTTTTAACTTTCCCTTTTTTTAAATACTGAAATCTTCCTTCGAAAGAAATTTTAGGAATAGTTTTTTTAATTATTTTTTTATCAATTTTAAGATCAAGAGATATTTTTATTGCATGACAGAGGTTTTCTAGCAATCCTTTTGAATGAATATTTAAAGTATTTAATTTTATCTTATTTTTTTTATCTTGATAAAAATAAGATTTATTTTTTTTTATTAATTTCCAGGTATTTGAATAATTTATTTTACTTTTATTTTTTTTGAGGTTTTCTTTGATTTTTTTTAAAACATTAGGTTTTTGTTTACCTATGTAAATATTAGTAAAATTACTCAAAAAACCAGTCTTCTGAAATATTACTTCGTTGAGCGTTTTTTTTTTAAGAAAATTCAAATGTTGTTTATTAATGTTTACAACAACTTGAGCTAGTGGAAAATCAAAAATATTTGTAGAGTCTTTAGCAAATAAAGCTCCTGCTTCAATTAAATGATATTTAGTATTTTGTTTTGCAGCATTAATTATATAAATTATAGTTAAAACTTCAAAAGTTGTAAGCGGCACTCTTTGTTTAGAAATGAACTTTATGGATTCTTTAATTTCTTTGTGAGTTAAATATCTGTTACCCATCCAAAATCTCTCTCTAATATCTTTTAGAGATGGGGAAATATAAGCTGTTGCTGACTGTTTATTAGCTTCTATGAAACTTTTGACAGAGTAAAGAGTGGTAAATTTTCCGCTTGAGCCTAAAAAATTAATTACATTATTTAACTTTTTTTCTGGATGACCTAATTTATGAAGGACTAACTTAATTCTAGTTAAGTCAAAATTAATAGTTTTTTTAAAAAGCTTATGATTAGCTAACTGCTTGTAAAGACTTATCGACTGTGACATTCGAGTCTTGTTTAGCTTGCGCCTCTGCATTTTTCAATAGAACATTTAATAATGTTCCAATTGTAGAGTTTAGGTATTGTCTCTCGATAACCAAATCAATTCCACCATGATCTTTTACGTACTCAGCTGTTTGAAATTCATCAGGTAAAGTTTCTCTTACAGTATCCTGAATAACACGTCTACCTGCAAAACCGATTGTTGCTTTAGGTTCGGCAATTAAAATATCGCCTAACATTGCCCACGATGCTGTCACACCTCCTGTTGTAGGATCAGTAAGAATAACAATAAATGGAACCTTTTTTTTCTTCAGCTCGTTTACAGCTAAAGCGGTTCTAGACATTTGCATTAAAGCTATAGAGGACTCCATCATACGTTGGCCACCAGAACAACTAAAAAAAATGTAAGGCACATTATTTTCTATAGCATGTTGAGCACCAGCAATAAAAGCCTCTCCTGATGCTGCGCCAAATGAACCACCTATGAATCTAAAATCTTGTGCTCCAGCTACTACATCAATATTTTGAACTTTCCCTTTCGCTATTAAGACAGCATCATCTTGCCCGGTCAATTTTCTAGCCATTTTTAATCGATCAGTATATTTTTTCTTATCTTCAAAATTTAATGGATCATCTTTTGGTAAGGGAGTTTCAATAATTTCAAATTCTTTACGATCAAAAAAAGTTGCAAATCTTTCTTTGCAAGTTAATTTATGATGTGCCCCGCATTTAGGACACACTTTCTGGTTTGCTTCTAAGTCTTCTTTATAAATTAAGTTTTTGCATCCACAAGTAGTCCAAAGATTTTCCTCTGTTTTTGAGGATTTTTTTTCAAATAGTGATTTTATTTTTGGCTTTATAAATTTACTTATCCAATTCATATTATTTTTTTTTTAAGATTGTACACAACTTTATCTAACATTGTGACAGGATTTTGTCTCATTTTGAGTGAATTCGTTATTGTTTTACATAATAAACTACCTACAACCAGTCCATCAGCTGACTTTAGAGAAGAAATAGTTTTATCGGTAATTCCAAAGCCAATTACGTAGTTTTTTTTTGGGTTGATTCTTTTAATAAAATTGTAGTTTTCAAGGATCTTTTTTGGTGAAACTTTAAGTTTTCCGCCTGTGGTTGAAAGCATAGATATATAATAAACCATATCATGTGAATCTTTAATAATTTTTTTCATTCTTTCTTTAGATGTAGTAGGAGATAATAGTTGTATGAAATTTATTGATTTTTTCTTACATTTATTTGCAAAGCTTTTATTTTCAGGATAAGGGAGATCAACTATAATTAAACCATCTACACCTGAAGATTTACAGTTTTTTAAAAAGTTATTTTCACCGTTTTGAAAAATTAAATTAAAATATCCCATTAGAATTATTGGTTTTTTAAGATTATTTTTTTTAAATTTTTTAACAATTTGAAAAACATCTTTTAATTTAATTCCATTTTTTAAAGCTCGGTGCGAGCTACCTTGTATCTGGCCACCATCAGCTATGGGAGTGTTGTGTGCAAATCCAAGTTCTAAAATATCAGCATGTTTTGAAATTTTATTTAAAATTTTAAGAGAATTATTTTTTGTATTATCCCCTGCAACAGTATACGTAATCAGTGCTGGTCTTTTTTCTTTTTTACAATTATCAAAAGCTAAAGCTATTTTAGATTTCATCTAATATATGATCCTAACTTTTGTTTAATAATATCTTTATCCTTAAGACTATCACCGCAAGAATTTACAATAATAACTTCAGATGATTTCAATTTAGGAGCTAATTTAATTGCTTCAGCAAAAGCGTGTGAAGGCTCAAGTGAAGGAGAAATGTTCTCAAGTTTTGAAACCAATTGATAAGCATAAAGCGCCTCTTCATCACTTGCAGAAGTATATCTAGCTCTCTTTGCATCTTTCAGAAAACAATGGAGAGGAGAAATTCCAGGGTAATCGAGACCTGCAGATATAGACTCCGTAGAACCTATTTGACCTTCTTTGTCTTGTATGACGTACTGCGCAGCTCCATGAAGAATACCAATTTTAGATCCATTAGTTAGTGGCGCGGCATGAAGTTTACTTTTTTTTGGACCTCCAGCTTCCACTCCAATGAACTGGGCACGAGTATTTAAAAATTCATTCCAGAATCCAGCAGCTGAACTACCACCTCCAACGCAATTAATTAATTTTAACTTATCAGGTACTTTTCCAAATTCTTCTTTAACCTGTTTCATCAATTCTCTGGATATTTGAGCTGTGCTCCAAGCACAAATTTTGATAAATATGTTTGGGCCAACTGTTGAACCAACACACATATGTGTAGTGTCACAATTTGAAACCCAGTATCTCATACACTCACTTACAGCATCTACAAGTGTTTGACTTCCTGTAGTTACAGGCACTATCTCTGCACCATTTTTTCTCATAGCTTCTACGTTAGGTCTTTGTCTTTTAATATCTTTGGCTCCCATAAAAATTTTACATTTAAGACCGAATTTTTTTGCAGCCATAGATAACATTTTACCAGCGTAACCGGCGCCTGGTATCCCCCACAATCTGTCGAAGACCGGCCCTTCGAGCAATTAAACAATGTACCGTAGCATTATAAATTTTGTGAGCTCCGCCATTAGCTTCAGAGACTACTTTTGCATATATTTGTGCGCCTCCGAGATGATCTGTTAAATTATCTAATTTTATAAAAGGCGTAGGAGCACCAACATAAGTTTTAAAGTAATGATCTCTTTCTTTAAGAAAATTTTTATCTTTTCTTAATTTTGTAAATAATTTTGTTAAATCATCTACAGGCTTTTTAAGAGTTTCAGGTATAAAATTACCACCAAATTTACCTCCATACATAAAGTTTTTATCGTGTTGGTCAATTAGAGGTGTATTTTTTTTAATTTTTAAGCTCATTAATTTTATTTATAAAGTTTTTAATCTTATGATGATCTTTGTAACCTAATTGATTTTCTAAACTAGACGATAAATCAAAAAAGTTAACCCCTAATTTGTTAATATTTTCTACGTTATCTTCAGAGATAGAACCCGCTAAAGCATATTTTTCACCTTTAGGGAGCTGAGCAATTAAATCTTTAGGAAATTCCAAAGATTTTTCCATTCCCGGTGTATCAAACAATATTATGTCGGCATTATTAAATTCTTTATGATTGTCTATATCTTTTTCCTCTTTAACTTTTATAACTTTTATAATTTTAAAACCCATACCCTTTATTTCTTCTACTCTTTCGTTTGATTCTGATCCATGAAGTTGAATAAAATCAAAATTTCCTATCAAATTTTTTTTTATAAATTCATTGCTTGGATCTACTGTTACAGCAACAAAAGCTGATTCTTTTTTATCATAATTTGAAAGCTTTTTAATCTCTGATAAAATTGTATTTCGTGGAGATTTTTTATAAAAAACAAATCCTAAATAGTTAACTTTAAGATCAATACATAATTGAACATCTCTAGTTGGATTTAAACCACAAATCTTTATTTTCATTATCTTAATTTTTCAATAAGATTTTGAATATTTTTTTTTATATTTCCATGGGCAGTAATTGCTCGTCCAATCACCAACCAATCAGACTTGACTTTTTTAGCTTCCATGGAACGTTTTTGATCATAATTTTTTTTTCCTATTTGAACACCAGGTGTAATGATTTCTTTTTTAAAAAATTTTCTTACCGCACTTACCTCATAAGGGCTGCAAACTAAAGCGTCTAAGTTTGCTTTTTTTGCAAGTTTTGCCTGATGTGTAACCAAATTTTTAACAGATTTATTATATCCAATAAGTTTTAAATCATTATTATTTAATGAAGTTAAAGTCGTAACACCAACTATCTTTGTTGACCCTGAAATTTTTTTGACTGCTTTTAGAGCAGCTAAACCAGAAGAAATATGCACAGTAAGATAATTAATTTTTAGGTCTTTCAAAGCTCTTACTGCAGACAACATAGTATTTACTGTATCGTTTAATTTTAAATCAACAAAAATAATTTTTTTCTTTAGTGTTGATATAAACGCCCTACCTTTTTTAGAATTCATAAATTCTAATCCAAATTTATAACCAATTTTAATTTTACTTGTTTTTGTTTGATTTATAATTTTTTTTACTTTTATAAGATTTGTAGTATCGCAAGCTATAAAAATTTTTGTTTTTTTCATTCGTTAATAATTTTTTTCAGTTTTTTTGATGGCCTAAATCTTATCCTAACACGTTCTGGTTTGTATATTAATTCATTAGTTGTAGGATTGCGTAATTTAAAATTTTCTTTTAATTTTTTAGAATACCATCTTCCCAGTCCACGTATTTCTACATTTTTCCTTTTTTTTAATGCATTAGCAATACTATCAGTAAAAATATCTAATATTTTTTCTAATTGAGATTGATTTAGGCTTGGATATTTATCTTTAAGCTGTTTTATAAGCTTTTTACGTGACAATTATTTTTCTTTTTTCTTTTTTTTACCAATTGCTTTTTCAAAAATACCTTTAAGAGTTGCCCCAGATTTCGTAGCGCCCTCTCCAAATTTAGCTATTAAAGATTTTTCTTCATCAATTTGAGCTGCTTTAACACTTAATTTTACTCTTCGAGTTTTAAGATCTAATTCAGTAATTTTTGCATCTAAAGCATTTCCGGGAGAAAATACCTCAGGTCTTGCATCAGAAGTCTCTTTTGCTAAATCAGTCTTTTTAATTAAAATAATTAATTGTTTATCTTTATCTAATGAAACTTTTACACCTGTTTTTAAAACTTCATGAACTCTTGTGGTAACAATGTCACCAAGTTTTTTCTTATTTTCTTTAAACCAGTCTAAAGGATCTTTTTCTAATGCTCGTTTTGAAAATCTTATCTTTTCATCTTTAATTTCGATAATTTTCACATTTAAAACATCGTTCTTTTTGAATTTTTTAAGATCTTCTATATTTTCTTGATAAGAAATTTCCTTATAATGTAACATACCTGATAATTTCAAATCGACTAGTTCACCAAAAATAGCCTTATCAGTAACATTGGTAATTTTAATTTTTGTCTCTTCACCTACTTTATCCTTAAGTTTGTCCCAAGGATTTTCCGTAGTTGCTTTATAAGATAATGAAATTCTTTTAGCTTCTTTGTCAATGTTTACTATTTTAAATTTAATAGTTTGAGAAACTGATAAAACTTTCTCAGGTTTAATATTTCTATTAGTCCAATCTAATTCAGAGTTATGAATTAATCCCTCTATACCATTCTCAATTTTTACGAAGCAACCATAATCCATTATTTTAGTTACTGTTCCCTCATATATCTCACCAATTTTATATCTTTTATCAATTTTATCATAAGGATCTTCAGTTAAAGCTTTTACAGAAGCAGAAACACGATTTGTTTTCTCATCAATTTTTGTAATCTTCACTTTAATTTTTTGTCCAATGCTTACTAAGTCAGCAGGCTTTCTAACTCTGCCGTGACTTAAATCTGAAACATGTAATAAAGCGTCGATACCATTTATATCTAAGAATATTCCCCAGTCTGTTGTAGCTTTGACTATCGCATTATCAACAATATCTCCTTCTTTTATGTTTCTGAGAGCTTCTGATATTTCAGCATTTTTACTTTTTTCTAGAACAGCTCTTCTCGAAACACAAACGTTACCTCTATTTTTATCAATCCGAGTTGCTATGACTTTTACCGGCGTATTCATTAAATGATCAATTTTTTTTAAAGGTCTTACATCAATTTGAGAGGACGGCATAAAACAAGGTAAACCCTCAACATTTGCAATAAAACCGCCCTTAACTTTTCCAGTTATATATCCAGTCATTTCTTCTTGTGTTTCAAAAACTTTTTCCATTTTTTTCCAAGCTTTTAATTTTCTCGCTTTATCTCGAGAAACAACTATTTCACCTTTGAAACTTTCTATTCGCTCTAAATATACTTCTATTTTAGACCCGACTTTAATCTTTGAGAGTTCGTCATTATCTTTGAATTCGTCAATTGGAATCATTCCTTCCATTTTAGCTTTACAGTCAACTACAACAAAATTTTTTGTAATTTCTGTTACAATAGCTGAAGTAACTTCATTTTCTTTTAGTTTTCTATCTTTAAAATCTTTATCTAATAAACTTTGAAACTCTTTTAGGAGAGGGTTGGAATTTTTCAAATCTTGTTCAGTTTTCATATTTTTTTCTTAAAACTTTCAGTACGACAATAGTCATTTTTGCTAACATAGACGACTTACTCAGTTTTCCGCTGTCGATTTCTATCGAATTTCTATGTTTAAGTAAAGGGGAGTGTTTTCTTTTAATGTCAGATATATTTCTTATTCTGAGGGCTTTTTCGACATCTTTTAATTTAATTTTTCTATTTGTTTTCCTTAATTCTTTGTATCTTCTCATTGATGCAGTTTTTAAATTGCATTTGAAAAAAAATTTAACATCTGACTTTGGTAGTATTTTAGTAGAAATATCTCTACCCTCTATGCAACATCTTTTATTTTTTTTTGCAAAATTTATTTGAAATTTTTTTAAAATATTTCTAATTTTGTTATCCTTAGCTATAATGGAACTAAATTCAGAAATTTGTGGAGTATGAAGACGCATTTTGTCTAATTTTTTATAATTTAAATTTTTAAATTTTTTATTTAAAAAACTTATTTTATTTGAGGGTTGATATTTAAGAATTAAATAACTCGCATATCTATATAAAAGTCCCGAAGATAAAAATTTTAATTTAAATTTTTTTGAAATCATTTTTGCTCCGGTAGATTTACCTGTAGCAGCGCCTCCATCACAAGAAATTTGAATTATTTTATTTTTGAATTTCAAATCTAACTCCTAAGTTTTTCATTATTTTTAAAAAGGAAGGTGACGAAGTGTAAACAGTTTCGAAATTATTAATTTTGGCTTTAATGCCTGTTAAAATTGCCAAAATAAACGACGACATACAAATACGGTGATCTCCTAAATTACGAACTTCTATTTTTTTTCCTTTTTCATCTATAAATTCCTTACCAAAAATTTTTAATTCATCTTTATAAAATTTACTTTTTATTCCAACTTGTGAAAGAATTTTTTGCATTTCAGAAATTCTGTTGCTCTCTTTATTTGCTAAATCACTAATACCTTTAAAAACTGAAGTCCCTTTTGTTAAAGCAGCTATAACAAATAAAATTGGATATTCATCTGTAGAATTTACATAATATTTTTTTTGAGCTTTTATTGGTTTTAATTTTGAATATTTTACATGAATATCACCAACGATCTCACCATTTCTTTTTTTGATATTTTTGATTTTTATATTAGCACCATGTTTTTTTATTAAGTTATAAAAACCAATTCTTGTTGGGTTGAGTCCAATATTTTTAATTTTTATTGAAGAGTTTTTTTTAAGAATTGTTAAAGCACAAAAAAAAGCCGCAGAAGAGGGATCACCAGGTACATTAATATTTATTGACTTCAATGTTTTTTTTCCATTAATTTTAATTATTTTTCTCTTCTTCTTATGAATTTTAATAACATCTTTATTATGTAAAAGCATTTGCTCAGTATGATCTCGACTTTTTTGTTGTTCTAAAATTTTAGTCTCTCCATATGAATTCAATCCAGCCAACAATACTGCGCTTTTAAGTTGAGCAGAAACACCCGCCTTATAAATGATTCCTATTGGCATTTCAGAGGAAATTAATCTCAGTGGAAAATTAAATTTATTTTTTGGCAAGAAAATTGCCCCAAATTTTGACATTAATAAAATTAATTTTTTCATACTTCTTTTTTTAAGGGAGTGATCACCTGATAAGTTAATAGAAATATTTGGTGTTGTAGAAAGCAAACCTATTAGAAGTCTTGCAAGAGTTCCTGAGTTACCAAAATTCAATTTACTATTTTTTTTTGCAATTAGACTGCCCAATCCTTTTCCATAAACGAGATAACAATTCTTTTTTTTGTTTATTTTTACGCCCAATTTTCTTAAACATTCTACAGTAGCCAAAACGTCTTCGGATTCTAGAATATTTTTAACGCTAGATATATTTTGAGATATTGAGCCAATTAACAAACTTCTGATAGAAATAGATTTATCAGAGTCAACATTTATCGATTTATTGAATGGGAAAAGTTTTTTATTTATTTTTACATTAAAACTTTTGTTTATCATTTAAGACTTAGGAAAAATTTGTCCCAAAATAATGCTGTATAGCTTTTGTAGATTTTAATATATCTCTTGAAGTTCCCTCAGCAATAACAGTATTTTCTCCCAATACATAACTACGATCTGTAATATCAAATAAATTTTTTACGTTATGGTCGGTTACTAAAACAGCAGTTCCATTTGATTGGATCTTAAGTATATATTTTTGTATATCTTGAATTACTAGAGGGTCAAGCGCAGCCAAAGGTTCGTCGAGTAAAACTATTTTTGGTTTATTAATCATAACTCTTGCCATCATTAATCTTTTTACCTCTCCTCCCGACAAAACAGATGCACTTAGACTTCTTAAATGTTGAAGATTAAACTCATCTAAAATTTTTTCTGTAATGCTTTTTTGATTTTGCGCTCCTTTAATAGATATTTGAGCTATTCCGATAATATTATCGTAGACAGTCATATTGAATACACTTCTTTGTTGAGGCAAATAACCTAATCCTTCTTTTGATCTTAAATGAATAGGAATATTTTCTATTGATTTGTTGTTTAAGTAAATCTTTCCTCCATCAACATTCTGTTCGCCTATGCACATTGAAAATAAAGTAGTTTTTCCACATCCGTTAGGTCCTAGAATACCAACGCACTCTCCAGGAAAAACTTTTATTGAAAGTTTTTTTAATATTGGTCTTCCATCAAAAGATTTACTCACATCTTTTATCTCAAATATCGGTTTATCTTTTTTAAATTTAAGAATTCTAAACGTTTTTTTCATTTATAATTTAAATTCGCATTAATTTTTTTTCTTTCACTAGAACTAATATTTAATTTATTTTCATTAATATCAAATACTAATTTTTCAGCTTCAATTATACCTCTAATATCTTTTATTTTAACATTATTTGAAATAACGAGAAGTCCTTCAGAACTAGAGTATTCGGCTTTCTCTGCATATAATTGACTTGATGTATGACTCCCTACCACATCTTTTTCAAAAATCATATCTAACGTTCGGTTATTATACAATCCAAATTTTGAACTAACAAATAATTTAGTATCATCCTTAAAATAAAAAGTTGCATCTACAAATTTTAAATTAACAAATTCATTGTTATTTTTATCGTTATTAGCTTCTTTGGCTTTAAGAACATATCTGTTACCAGAAAGATCTATTCCTGAATACTCGATATTATAAAAAGTATCCTCAGAATCTACGTTTTTATCTAATTTTTTATTAATCTCTGATTTAGTTT
>CACJAU010000018.1 GCA_902591415.1 uncultured Pelagibacteraceae bacterium | reverse complement strand
ATGGGTACTACATTTATAAAACTCGGACAATTTTTAGCTACTCGACCAGACATAATCGGCGAAGAGATGGCAAAAGATTTAGAAAAACTTCAAGATAAAGTTCCAGCATTTGAACTTTATGAGGCAAAGAAAGTTATTAAAAAAGAAATTGGTGAGAAACAATACCAAAATATTATTGAAATTGGAGAACCTATAGCGGCAGCATCTATTGCCCAAGTTCATTTTGCAAAAATTAAGAATGAAAATCAAGAAAAGCAAGTAGCAATAAAAATTTTACGACCGGATATAGAAAAATTATTTAATGAGGAGTTGGATGCTCTAATGTTGTTTGCTTATATTGTTGAAAATACAATTTCTAAAGCTAAGAGATTAAAGCTAGTAGAGGTGGTGCACCTATTAAGAGAAATAACTAATATTGAAATGGACCTACGATTTGAGGCTGCAGCTGCTAACGAATTATATGAAAATACTAAATTGGATAGAGGATTCAATGTTCCAAAAATTTATTGGAATTACACAACAAAGAAAATACTTACTTTAGATAAAGTAAATGGTTTTTCAATTAGAGAACATAGAAAATTAGAAGAACAAGGCGTAAATTTAAAATATTTAGCCGAAAATCTAATTCAACATTTTTTAAAACAAGCTGTTAGAGATGGTTTTTTCCACGGCGACATGCACCAAGGCAATCTATTTGTAGACTCAAAAGGTAATATTGTTCCTGTTGATTTTGGAATTATGGGTAGGCTAGACAAAAATAATAGGAAATTTTTAGCTGAAATTTTATATGGTTTCATACAGCGGGATTATTTTAAAGTTGCAGAAGTTCATTTCCAAGCCGGATTGGTTCCTCAAAATACATCTAAGGATGAATTTGCTCAAGCATTACGCTCTGTAGGTGAACCAATTTTTGGTCAATCCATAAAAGATATTTCTGGCGGAAATTTACTTGCTCAATTGTTTGAAATTACAGAGAAATTTAATATGGCAACACAACCTCCATTATTATTACTTCAAAAAACCATGGTCGTTGTTGAAGGAGTTGCAAGAAAACTATACCCTGAGACAAATATTTGGGAGGTATCTAAACCTGTTTTAGAAGATTGGCTAAAAAACCTTAAAAGCCCTAAATCAACAATTGATACAGCTTTAACTACTTCTGCTGAAATTATTAAACGAATACCCGATTTTCCAAGTTTGATGGATAAGGCAGAATATGCTTTAAAACTCGTGGCAGAAGGAAAATTAAATTTAGGCATTAACAATAAAAACTTAGAAATGGAACAGATGAAATTAAAAAACTTTAGAAATAATGTCGTAATAAGTTTTTTTGGTATTGTAATTGTCTTCTTGTTAGTATTTTAATCTAGGATAATGACATTAAAAAATAAAAAAATCTTAATTATTGTAGGAGGTGGTATTGCGGCCTACAAATCACTGGATTTAATAAGATTATTAAAAAAAAATAATATGGAGGTAAAAACTATTCTTACAAAAAGTGGAAGAGAATTTGTTACACCTTTGTCCTTATCAACGTTAACTAAGTCCAAAATATTTGAGGATATATTCGATACCAAGTCAGAAGCAGAAATAGATCACATAGCTCTATCTAGATGGGCTGATATTATTTTAGTAATGCCAACTACTGCAAATTTTATGAGTAAACTATCAATTGGAAAGGCAGAAGATTTAGCTACTACAGTTTTATTAGCTGCAGATAAAGATATCCTTTTAGTACCAGCAATGAATGTGAGAATGTGGTTGCATAAAGCCACCCAATCAAATCTTAAAATTTTACAAGATTTTGGTTATCTATTTATAGGACCCGAGAAGGGAGAAATGGCATGTGGAGAATTCGGTGAGGGTAAAATGTCAAGTCCAAGACAAATTTTTTCTTATTTAAAAAATTACTTTGAAAAAAGGAATATTATAAAGCAGAAAAACCTTAAAGCCTTAGTAACTGCAGGTCCTACAAGAGAGTACATCGACCCTATAAGATATATATCTAATGAGTCGAGTGGAAAACAAGGTTATGAAATAGCTATAGCGCTAAATAAACTTGGAATAAAAACAACATTAATAACCGGACCTTCTAAACTAGCCTACCCGAAAGATATTAAAGTAAAAAAAATTATATCAGCAGATGAAATGTTAAATGAAGTTAAAAAAACTTTGCCTGTAGATTTAGCTGTATGCACAGCAGCAGTAACTGATTTAAAGCCTATTGAAAAAAGTAAAAATAAAATAAAAAAGGATAAATTAAATTTCAGATCAATAAATTTTATTAAAAATAATGATATATTAGATTTTTTATCAAAAAATAATAGAAATAGACCTCAAATAGTAGCTGGTTTTTCAGCAGAAACTAAAAATATAATTAAAAATTCTATCCTGAAAATGAAAAATAAAAATTGTGACCTAATTTTTGCTAATGATGTTTCTAAAAAAGGGATTGGTTTTAATTCTGACTTCAATAAAGTTTCAGTAATAGATCAAAAAGGAAATATAAAAATTATACCAAAAAATAAAAAAAGTTTTATTGCTAATAAAATTGCTCAAATTTTATTAGACAGATTAATTGATGACAGAAATATTAATTAAAAGGTTATCAAGTGAAGTTCCTTTACCAAAATACGAAACTGATGGATCTTCTGGTTTAGATTTAGCAGCATGCGTGAATAAAAATATTGTAATCAAACCGGGTAAGTCTGAGATAATCCCTACTGGGCTAGCGGTAGCAATACCAAAAAATTTTGAAATACAAATTAGGCCAAGATCTGGCTTAGCTGCTAAAAGTCAAATAAGTGTATTAAATACTCCAGGTACAATCGATGCAGATTATAGAGGAGAACTTAAAGTAATTTTAATTAATCTAAGTAGTAAAAGTTTTATAGTCGAAAAAGGTCTTCGCATTGCACAAATGGTTTTGTGTCCAATTGTAAAAGCAAAGTTAAGAGAAGTTGAGTCTCTTGAAAATACAAAAAGAGGATCGGGTGGATTTGGATCTACTGGAGTTAAATAACTTATGAAACTCGATTTAAAGGACTTTAAAAGATTTGAAAAACAGATAATTTTAAAAAAAATTGGATTTGTTGGCCAAAAAAAAATTAAGAACGCAAAAGTTTTAATTATTGGGATGGGTGGTTTAGGTTGTCCTCTTCTTACTTATCTTGCATCTTCAGGCGTATGTAATATCGGAATAGTAGACTACGACAAAGTCGAATTAAGTAACTTAAATAGACAGATTTTATTTAATACTTCTGATGTTGGAAAATTTAAAGTTAATCAAGCAAAATCTAAAATCAGTAAGATCTATAAAAAAATTAAAATAAAATCTTTTAGAATTAAAATTTCTGAAAAAAATATTCAATCTATTATTAAAAGTTTTGATATTATTTGTGATGGGACTGATAATTTCAATACTAGGTATTTAATAAATGACTATTGCAAAAAAAATAAAAAAATTCTTATTTCGGCTGCCATTAGTGGTTTTAATGGCCATCTATTTAAATATAATTTTAAAAAAAAGGGAACTTGTTTAAGATGTTTTATGCCAGAAAAACCTTTAGAAAACAATAACTGTGAGACGGATGGGATATTTGCTCCAGTTGCAGGGATTATTGGCTCTTTACAAGCAAATGAAGTTTTAAAAACAGTTTTAGATTTAAAAGATGACCTTAGCAATAATATTTTAGTCTTTAATTCTTTATCAATGTCCTTTCGTAAAGTAAAAATTAGTAAAAATCCAAAATGTTCTAATAAATGCCTTTAATAATATTTTTATTTTTATTTTTACCATACGAAATTCTTTATTCTATGGATGAATATTTTCTTACACTGAGAAATGATAAAGTAAATTTACGTCAAGGGCCTTCCTTTGATTATCCTGTTAAAATATTTTACAAAAAAAAATTTTTACCTGTGCTTGTTATAGAAAAATCAGATAATTTTAGAAAAATAAAAGATCATGAGAATAATTCAGGATGGATACATATTTCTCAATTATCTAAAAAAAAAGCAGCAATTACTATAGATGATGATTTGATTTTATTTAGTAATTCCACAGTTTATTCAAACCCATTAGCAGTAATCAAGAAAGGTAGGCTTGTAAAAATAAATAAATGCAAGGATGAATGGTGCAAAATTAGCTCTGGAGAATTCAAAGGCTGGTTAGAAAAAAAAAGTCTTTGGGGCTTGTTTTAACTAAAATCCTGAGCTAAAGCTTTTATGTTAGCATCTGTTAGTTTCGAGGTGTGCGCATACATGTCGTGATCAATGCCGATGAAAACTTCATTTGATAAATCTTTAAATTTTTCTATCTGACTATCGCTAAATTGAAAATGAACGAATTGAACTGACGAAGCTTTTCCCTCTGCAGAGGTTCGATCTACATCTTGCTCGGGTATAGATTTTATTTTTTCCTCGCCAATCTTCAAGAAAATTTTTTCTTCTATTCCTCCAACCTTATTCAAAAATTCCGCTCTACTTAATGGATTATCTATCTCGAACATCAATGTGGCTACAAGCTCTTTTCCTTTAGGTATAAGAGGATTGTAAGCAGCTAATTCATCTTTTAGCTGTTCATCTCCGCCCTTTTCAATGTGAAGCATTTCTTGAATTTGTGCTTTCATAGTTTCAAATGACTCAAAATAGAAATTTGCGTAAGGCCCTAATGAAACTCTTCTATTTTTTTTATAGGATACAATTTCTTTTCTATAATTTTTTCTATTTTTTGCGTACTCATCTGCAGGTATTAAATCTGCTTTAGTCACTTCTCTTGCCTGTTTGTTCATTTTTACAGTTTATATGCCTTTGCCATGATTTCGATAGGATGTAATGCCTCATCATGTCTTATCTCAGTATCTTTTGATAATTGATTTAAATGCTTCCCTGCTAAAGGACAATCAGATGCCATGTACTTATTTTTTTTATTATCTATTTGTCTTGCAGTGGGCCTTCCTACTTTAATTGCAAGATCATGTGTTTCTTTCATTACACCAAAAGTACCTCCATGACCTGCACATCTTTCTACTACGTCTATTTTTATATTAGGAATATTTTTAAGCATATCCCTTGCTTTGATTCCCATGTTTTGAGCTCTTGCGTGACATGCGTTATGTACTGTTACACCTCCATCTATTTCTGTAATACCTGGAGCTAATCCCTCATTATTTGCAATATCAACAATATACTCATCAATATCAAAAACATGTTTAGATAATCTTTTTATGTTCTCATTGTCTGGCAATAATAATGGCCACTCAAACTTTAACATTAATCCACAGCTTGCTGTAAGTGTTACTACCTCATAACCTTTATCGATCCATTTTAAAAGTTCACCTGAAACTTCTTCTGCTTGCTTGACAACTTTTGGTAAATCAGCTTGCTCTAAAAATGGCATCCCACAACATCCAGGGTATGCATGTTCTACATCAACACCATTTTTTTTAAGAACTTTAAGAGCTGCTACACCAGTATTTTTCTTATTAAAATTCACAAAACAAGTTGAATAAATAACAACTTTTCTGTCAATTGATCTTTCAAAATCAATTTTTTTAGCATTGTTTTTAAAAAAATTTGTAAATGTTTCAGAGTTATATTTTGGCAATCTTACTCTCCTGTCGATTTGGGTAAGTACTTCCATGACTTTTCTGAAAAAACTGTTTTTAATATTCGTAACCCAATTTATAAAGCTTGATAAAAAAACTCCAATTTTACCATTTCTATCTAATTGCGCGAGTTGGTAAGGCATTTTAGGTAGTTCTTTATTTTTTCTTTGGGCTGTTCTATATCTTAGCATCAAATGTGGGAAGTCTAAATTAAAATCATGTGGCGGCACATAAGGACATTTCGTCATAAAACACATGTCACAAAGCGTACAAGCATCTACAACAGGTTTAAATTGCTCGCTTTTAAGACTTTCAACATCTTCATCTTTTGACTCATCAATCATGTCAAAAAGTTTAGGAAATGAGTCACAAAGATTAAAACATCTTCGACATCCATGACAGATATCAAATACACGTCTCATTTCATCATCGAGTTTTTTTGGATCTAAAAAATCTGGATGATTGAAATCTACAGGGTGTCTTATGGGTGCTTCTGTGCTTCCTTCTTTAGACATTTGATTTCTTTGATTTTTGTGGTGGAACAAAAGTTCCACCGCAAAATTATTGATTACTTAATTGACTCTAACGTTTTTTGAAATTTTCCAGCGTGAGATTTTTCAGCTTTAGCAAGTGTTTCGAACCAGTCCGCTATTTCATCAAAACCTTCATCTCTGGCTGTCTTTGCCATACCAGGATACATATCTGTATACTCGTGTGTTTCTCCTGCAACAGCTGAAGCCAAATTCGCTTTTGTTTCACCGATTGGTTTACCAGTTGCTGGATCACCTACTTCTTCTAAATATTCTAAGTGACCATGAGCGTGGCCGGTTTCACCTTCTGCTGTTGATCTAAATACTGATGCAACGTCATTATACCCTTCAACATCCGCTTTTTGAGCGAAATAAAGATATCTTCGGTTAGCTTGACTTTCTCCTGCAAAAGCAGCTTTTAAATTTTCTTCTGTTTTTGAACCTTTAAGTGCCATGTTTACTCCTTTGTTATTTACAAATGATATAATGATTCTAAACTACATGTCAAGTACTTTAGAATGATTATAAACTAGTGATTTTGATTATCATTATCAATGCTAATAATTACATTAACATCTGTAATAGATTTTCCTTTGGGCGGGATCGGAAACTTTTTTAATTCTATTTTGTTATTTTCAATATCTGTGAGCTCATTGTTCACTTCATCGTAAAAATGATGGTGCGAAGATGTATTAGTATCAAAATAATTTTTACCTTCTTTTATTAAAATTTCTTTTAGATGGCCTGCTTTTTTAAATGCGTGAACAGTATTGTAAATTGTAGCTAATGCTATTTTATCTTCGGAATTTTTTCTATTAATTGCTTTATCTAATTTTTCAACAGAAAAGTGAAAGGTTCTTTCTCTATTAAATAAAAATTCTGCTAACTTTAATCTTTGTTTCGTTGGTCGTAACCCGGAGCTTCTTAATTTTTCTGCGAAATCTTTCTTTTTATCCATTTTACTTAATTTTTAATATATAATTTATAATCGTTCTAAACTATATATATATAATTAATTTCATAAATCAAGTAAAAGTTATTTTTAATTATGCAAAAAAACAGTTTTACATATGAAGAGTTAATTGCATGTGGCAAAGGTGATTTATTTGGAGAAGGGAATGCTAAACTGCCTCTTCCTCCAATGCTTATGTTCGATAGAATTACAAAAATCGACAAAAAAAGCGGTGAATTTAAAAAAGGAATCATTAAAGCAGAGCTTGATATTAAGGATAATTTATGGTTTTTTGATTGTCATTTTCAAGGTGATCCTGTTATGCCTGGTTGCCTTGGATTGGATGCGATGTGGCAGTTAGTTGGTTTTTTTTTAGGCTGGACCGGTGAACCTGGAAAAGGAAGAGCTTTGGGAGTAAATTCGGTTAAATTTACGGGAGAGGTTCTTAAAAACGTAAAAATGGCTACTTATGAAATAAATATGAAAAGAATTCTTAAAAAAGAAGGAACGACAGTTGGATTAGCAAATGGAACATTAAGTGCCGATGGTAAAATAATTTATCGTGCTGAAAATTTAAAAGTTGGATTATTTAAATCATGAGAAGAGTTGTAGTTACAGGCTTAGGCGTTGTTTCATGTCTTGGTAACAATCAAGAAGAAGTTCATAAATCCTTACTTAATTCGAAGTCAGGAATTTCTTTTGCTGAGGAATATAAAGAGCATAACCTTAAAAGTCATGTTCATGGAAAACCAAACATAAAACTTTCAGATTTTGTAGACAGAAAAACAATTAGATTTATGGGTTCTGGTTCTGCCTACAATTATATTGCGATGAAAGAAGCTATAAAAGACTCTGGATTAGAGGACAAAGATGTAAGTAATTTTAAAACTGGAATTATTATGGGTTCTGGTGGACCTTCAATTGAAAATGTAATTCTTGCGGCAGATAAAACTAGAGCAAAAACTCCAAAATTGATGGGGCCTTTTATTGTACCAAGAACAATGGGTAGTACAGCCTCAGCAACACTAGCTGTGCCGTTTAAAATTAAAGGAACTAATTATACAATGAGCTCTGCATGTGCAACAAGTGGACACTGTATTGGAAACTCAATGGAGTTAATCCAGATGGGTAAACAAGATATTGTTTTTGCTGGTGGCAGTGAAGAAATACATTGGGCAATGACTGCAATGTTTGATGCGATGACAGCTTTATCTTCAAAGTATAACGATAAGCCAGAGACTGCATCGAGAGCTTACGATAAGACAAGGGATGGTTTTGTTATAGCTGGCGGTGCTGGTGTTTTAGTTCTTGAAGAATATGAACATGCTAAAGCAAGAGGAGCAAAAATCTACGCTGAACTTACAGGGTACGGAGCTACTTCTGATGGTTATGATATGGTAGCTCCCTCCGGCGAAGGAGCTGTTAGGTGCATGAAAATGGCAATGGCAACTTCAAAAAATAAAATTGATTATATAAATACTCATGGAACTTCTACTCCTGTAGGAGATATAACTGAATTAAACGCAGTAAAAAACACCTTTGGAGAAAATATTCCTAAAATTAGTTCAACTAAATCATTATCAGGTCATCCATTAGGTGCTGCATCTGTGCATGAGGCTATTTATTGTTTAATAATGATGAAAAATAATTTTATTACTGGTTCAGCAAACATTAGTGAAATGGATGATGAAGCTAAAAAGTTTCCCATAATTACTAAAACTGAAAAAACGACATCATTAAATACAGTCATGTCAAACAGTTTTGGGTTTGGTGGAACTAATGCTACATTAATTTTTGAAAAGGTATAGTTATGAGTTTAATGAAAGGTAAAAAAGGATTAATTATGGGAGTGGCCAATGAAAGGTCCATTGCTTGGGGAATTTCTCAAAAACTTGCAGATGCCGGTGCTGATCTAGCTTTCACATACCTTGGTGATGCTTTAAAAAAAAGAGTGATACCCTTGGCAGAAAAACTAAATTCAAAAGTTACATTCAGTTGTGACGTAGAAAATAAACAGGAAGTTATAAAACTTTTTGAGGATATTAAAGCAAAATGGGGTGAAATTGATTTTGTGGTCCATGCAGTAGCTTTCTCTGACAAATCTGAGCTATCTGGAGAATACTTAAACACGACAAGAGAAAATTTTCTTAAAAGTATGCTTATATCATGTTTTTCGTTTACAGAAGTTTCTAAAGAGGCATCAAAAGTGATGAAAGAAGGTGGCAGTTTGTTAACTCTAACTTACGAGTCTACTAAAGCTATTCCTAATTACAATGTGATGGGTGTTTGTAAATCTGCCTTAGAAGCAAGTGTTAAATATTTAGCTAGAGATCTTGGGAAAAAAAAAATAAGAGTAAATGCTATAAGCGCAGGTCCAATAAAAACTTTAGCTGCATCAGCGATAGGGGATGCGAAATTTTTGTACAAATGGAATGAAGATCATTCCTTTTTAAAAAGAAATGTGGATATTCATGATGTTGGAAATTCTGCTTTATATTTACTAAGTAGTCTCGCTGCTGGCGTCACTGGGGAAATTCACTACGTTGATGCTGGATACAACAAAGTAGGTATGCCTGATCCAAAAAATATGGTTTAAACCGAAGCCTGTTTCATTGATAATTTTACTTTTCCTCTATCAAATCCAACAACTTTAACAGAAACTTCATCGCCCTCTTTTACTACGTCACCAACTTTTGCAACTCTTTTGTCAGCTAATTCAGAAATATGAACAAGTCCGTCTTGTTTGCCTAAGAAATTAACAAAAGCTCCAAACTCCATGATCTTTACAACCTTACCTTTATAAATTTTTCCCATTTCAGGTTTGGCAATCAAATTTTTGATAAACTCTATGGCTTTATTTCGCGAAGCTTCATCTGGTGCTGCAACTGTTACTTCACCAGTATCTTTGACATCAACTTTTGCGCCTGATGTTTCAACAATTTCTCTTATAGTTGCTCCACCTTTTCCGATCACAGTAGCGATATCCTTTTTATCAACTTTTACTGTTTCCATTTTAGGAGTGTGCTTTGAAAATTCTTTTCTTGATGTTTTAATTGCTTTATTCATTTCAACAAGGATATGCTCTCTTCCGCCTTTAGCTTGATCTAGGGCTTTTTCCATTATCTCAAAAGTAATGCCTGTGATTTTTATGTCCATCTGAAGAGAAGTAATACCGTCTTTAGTTCCTGCAACTTTAAAGTCCATATCCCCTAGATGATCTTCGTCTCCCAATATGTCCGAAAGAACGGAAAAATCATCACCTTCTTTAATTAATCCCATAGCTATTCCAGCTACAGGTTCTTTTATTGGTACTCCCGCATCCATTAGTGAAAGTGAAGTTCCACAAACTGTAGCCATGGATGAAGACCCGTTTGACTCCGTTATTTCAGAGACTACTCTCAACGTGTAAGGAAAATTTTCTTTTAAAGGTAACGAAGAGTTAATAGCTCTCCAAGCTAGTTTACCATGTCCGATCTCTCTTCTTCCAGTGCCTATCCTTCCACATTCTCCAACTGAGAAAGGTGGAAAATTATAATGTAACATAAAATTTGATCTCTGCATTCCATCAAGGCTTTCTAATCTTTGTTCGTCATCTGACATTCCAAGAGTAGTGACTACCAAAGCTTGTGTTTCCCCTCTTGTAAAAAGAGCTGATCCATGCGTTCTAGGAAGTACACCGACCTCACATTTAATTTGTCTAACATCGGCCAAACCTCTTCCGTCTATTCTTTTTTTATCTTTTAAGATTGCTGTCCTAACTATATCTTTCTCAAGAGATTTTAATTGAGCCATAGCTTGATTTTCAGTTACATTTTCATCTTCTGCAAACATTTCTTTGCATTGTGTTTCTATTTCAGAAATAGCTGTTGATCTTTTTTTCTTATCGATTTCTTTAAAAGCGCTTCTTAAACTCTTTTCAAATTTTTCAGATATTTTCTTTTTAACTTCTGAGTGATCAATTTCTTCAACTTCCCATTTAGGTTTACCAGCTTTTTTTGATAATTTTTCAATTGCTTCTATTATCGGTATAAATTTTTCATGGCCAAATTTTACCGCGTCTAACATAATCTTTTCAGATAATCCTGATGTTTCAGACTCAACCATTAAAACTGCATCCTTTGTCCCAGCTACGACTAAATCTAATTTTGATTCTTTTAATTCTTCTATAGACGGATTAAGTAAATATTTTCCATCTTTATATCCGACTCTACTAGCAGCAATTGGTCCTTGAAATGGCAATCCAGATATTGCCAATGCCGCAGAAGATGCAATTATAGATAATATGTCAGGTTGGTTTTTTCCATCGTATGATAAAACTGTTGGAAGCAATTGAACTTCATTCAAGAAGCTAGATGGAAATAAAGGCCTGATTGGTCTATCTATCAATCTTGAAATTAAAGTTTCAGCCTCAGTAGGTCGTGCTTCTCTTTTAAAATATCCCCCAGGAATTTTTCCTGCTGCATAATATTTTTCCTGATAATTTACTGATAATGGAAAATAGTCTTGTCCATCATTTAATTTTTTGGCTCCTACTGCTGTAGCGATCACAACTGTTTCGCCTAAAGTTGCTATAATCGCTCCATCGGCCTGACGAGCAACTTTTCCTGTTTCTAAAGATAATTTTACTCCATTAACTTCTAATTCCTCTTTATGTATGTTGAACATTATTTCCTTAAATTTAATTGTTTGATGACCTTTTGATAGGACAAAACATTTTTCTTTTTAAGGTAAGTAAGAAGCTTTTTTCTTTTATTTACTGATTTAGTCAAACCTAAAGTTGAATGTTTATCCTTTTTAAACTTTTTAAAATGCTCTGATAATTTTATAATTTTGTCAGTAAGCAGTCCTATTTGAACTTCTGTAGAACCAACATCTTTATCATGGATTGCTAGTGTTTTAATTGTATCTTTTTTTTTCTTTATCATTTTCTTTATTCTTTTTTATAATTTTCTCAATCTTTTCAGCATATTCAAATGAGTTATCTTCTACAAAAGTGAGTTTAGGAAGAAACTTTATATCTAGCCTTTTAGATAAAGCTTTTCTAACAAGATGCGAGTTCTCCGTCAAGATCCTAACTGTTTCTTTAGTTTCTACACCTCCTAAAGGAATTACATAAACTCTAGCTGTTTTTAAATCCGGTGTCATTCTGACCTCAGTTACTGTTATCAGTTTTGAGTTAAATGAAGGTATTTTTGCTTCATTTCTAATAAAGAGTTCACCAAGGTTTTGTTTGACCAACTCACCAACTCTTAACTGTCTCTGGCTGTAGGATTTATCAGTTGATTGATTGTTCATCATTTTAAATTGACCTTTTAATCTCCTCTGAAAGGTAGGACTCTATTACGTCTTTTTCTTTAAAATCTATGAAATCTTTTATGCTTATACCGCATTCCAAACCAGTTCCTACTTCTTTAACTTGATTTTTTTCTCTAAAAATTGTTAAAATTTCTCCACTATAAACTACTACACCGTCTCGAATAATTCTTGCTTTAGATTTACTTTTAATTTCACCACTAATTACTTTTGACCCCGCAATTTTTCCAGCTGATGAAACTTTAAAAATCTTTTTAATTTCTGCGCTACCTAGAATTGTTTCTTTTATATCTGGCTCTAAAAGACCTGATAAAGATTTTTCAACATAGTCAATAGCTTCATAAATAATATTAAAGTATTTTATATCAATTTTCTGTTCCTCTGCTAATTTTTTTGCCTCTCTATTTGGTTTGACGTTAAATCCAATTAAGATTGCATTTGAAGCTTTTGCTAAAGAAACATCAGTTTCATTTATCATTCCAATATCAGATAAAATTATTTTTGCTTCTACTTCTTTATGTTCAATTTTATTTACAGCCATTTTTAAAGCTTCACTAGATCCTTGAACATCCGATTTTATTATTATGTTAAGTTCATCTTTATCTTTGGTATCTTCAAATAAAGTTGTTTTATCTTTTGCTAAAGTTTTATTTTGAGCTGTATTATTTTTTTTAAATTCATTAAGATTTTTTGCCTCATTTTCATCTTTTGTAACCATGAACTCAGCTCCTGCATAAGCTGAACTATTCATACCTAAAATTTCTACTGGCATTGAAGGTAAGGCCTCGTTTATCATTACTCCTTCGTAATTAATCATTGCTCTCACCTTGCCCCATGTGTCACCACAAATAAAATAATCACCTCGTTTTAATTTTCCGTTACTTATTAAAATCGTAGAAACTGGCCCTTTTCCTTTATCAATTTTTGACTCTATAACAATTCCCCTTGCTTTATCACTATAAGAAGCCTTTAGGTCTAAAATTTCTGATTGTAAAAGTATAGCCTCTTTTAACTTATTTAGATTAGTTTTTTTTAAAGCCGAAACTTCTACAAATAAAGTATCTCCACTCAAGTCTTCTGCGATCAATTCATATTGCATCATCTCATTTTTAATCTTGCTTATGTTTTTCTCAGGTAAATCACATTTATTAATAGCAACAATTATAGGAACTTTAGCTGCTTTAGCATGTTTGATTGCTTCAACAGTTTGAGGTTTAATCCCATCGTCTGCAGCAACAACCAATACAACGATATCTGTAATTTTTGAACCTCTGGCTCTCATCTCTGTAAAAGCTGCGTGGCCAGGTGTATCGATAAAAGTAATTAATTTTTTATCCTCTGTGTTTACTTGATATGCGCCTATATGTTGAGTAATTCCTCCATGTTCACCTGATACAACATTTGAGTCCCTTAAAGAGTCAAGTAATGATGTTTTACCATGATCTACGTGACCCATGATTGTGACTACAGGTGGTCTGCTTTTTACTTCTCCCTCAAATTTTTCTTTAGATTTGCTTGTTTCTATTGAGGGTTTCTCCTCTAATATTGGTTTGTGGCCAAACTCTTTAACTATATATTCTGCAGTGTCTTTATCGATATTATGATTAATTGTGGCTACAACCTTCATATTAAAT
>CACJAU010000017.1 GCA_902591415.1 uncultured Pelagibacteraceae bacterium | reverse complement strand
CACACAATTAAATCAAAATAAAATTGAGGAAATTTTATCTAATTATGACTTAGGTAAATTAGACTCATTTAAAGGGATCGAAGATGGGATAGAAAATACAAACTATTTTTTATTGGTAAATAAAAAAAAGTTAATACTTACTGTATATGAAAAAAGAGTTAAATCTGAAGATCTTCCTTTTTTTTCTAATTTAATGTCATCTTTAAATAAGGCAAATTTTAAATGCCCTGCTCCCATTATAAATAATAGTAATGATACAATTACAAATTTTAATGGCAAAAAATTAATGATAGTTTCTTTTCTTGATGGCAAAGCTAAGTCCAATTTATCTCCTAACAATTGTAAGGATATAGGAATTGAAACAGCTAAAATGCACGAATTGACAAAAAATATAAAAATTAAAAGACAAAATGATTTATCTGTTAATTCATGGAGAAGTTTATTCGAAACTGTAAAAGATCAATGCTCTAAGTTACATAAAGATCTACCAAAACTGATAGAAGAGAATCTTAATAATGTTGAAAAGAATTGGCCTAAAGATCTACCAAAAGGAATTATTCACGCAGATTTATTTCATGATAATATTTTTTTTAATAAAGATAAGGTTAGTGGAATTATAGATTTTTATTTTTCATGTGAAGATTTTTTTGCTTTTGAAATAGCTATATGTTTCAATGCATTATGTTTTGACGGGGCTAAGGAAAATTTGAGTTTTAATGTAACAAAAGCTAAAAACTTTATTGATGGCTATTCCTCAGTAAGAAAATTATCAGAACTAGAAAAACAAAGTATAAAAGTACTTTCTCAAGGAGCTGCTTTAAGGTTTTTACTAACTCGTGTTTTTGATGCTTTAAATACTGTTGAAGGAGCAATGGTAAAAGTAAAAGATCCCATAGAATACTTAAAGAGACTGGAATTTCATAAAAATGCAAAAAACCATGAGGATTATTTTTTTTAATGAAATTTAAAATTTACACAGATGGGGCTTGTTCTGGAAACCCAGGTCCAGGCGGTTGGGGTGCAGTAATTTTTGACAAAGATAACACTCAAAAAAATATTTCTGGGAATGAGAAAAATACCACGAATAATAGAATGGAACTTCTTGCTGCAATTATGGCTTTAAAAAAAATAAAAAGTGGATCAGATGTAGTGATTTATACTGACTCGATTTACGTTAAAAACGGTATTACAGAATGGGTGGTTAAGTGGAAAAAAAATGGCTGGAAAAATTCAAATAAAAAACCAGTAAAAAATAAAGATCTTTGGATAAAATTAGATGGATTGTGCGAAAAAAATAATGTGTCATGGAAGTGGGTTAAAGGTCATTCGACAAACAAATATAATAATTTAGCAGATGAACTTGCAACTCAAGCAATAAAAAATTAAATTCCTTTTATAAAATTTTCTGCTGCGGAAATTTCACAGTTAGCAGTATCTTCCTCTGCTTTTATTGTCTTAATTACGTTATCTTCAACTAACATGGTGTATCTTGCTGATCTTATTCCCAGCCCACGCTCGGTTCTATCTATCTCTGCTCCGATAGCTTTTGTAAATTCACAATAAGGATCTGCTGCCATAAAGATCTTATCTCCAACATTTTGATTTTCTCCCCAAGCTTTCATTACATTTGGATCATTTACAGAAATACATAAAATTTTAGTTATTCCTTTCTTTTTGGCTTCTTCAAAACTATTTACATATCCCGGCAAATGTTTTGCAGAGCAAACTTTAGTAAATGCTCCCGGAACCCCTATCAGAATAGCTTTTTGCTTAGCTAGTAACTCAGTGCTTTTTACTTTTTTTACTGCTCCACTATTGTCAATATGAAAGAAATCTTTTGTGGGTATTTTATCGCCTACTTTTATATTCATTATATTTTATTAAGGATGTATTTTTTGATTTTTTCGTTATTATTTTCAACTATATCAAATTTTTCATCTTTATCTATAAACTTTTCTAATTGATGTGGTGCCTCAACTTTTTCACCAGTAGCTTTTTTTACAGTCTCTAAAAATTTATATGGATGAGCTGTTCCTAGCACAACTGTATTCTTTAACACTTCAATCTTATTGATGGCTCCAAAGGCAGTGGCAGTATGCGGATCAATAATAAATTTTTCTTTATCATAAACCTCTTTTATTATTGATAGAGTTTCAATATCGCTTATTTTTTCAGCTTTAAAATCTTTTTTAATCTTATTTATTTCCTCTTCATTAAGTTTAAACGACCCTTTATCTTTGAGATTTTTCATCAGAGAAGCTACTTTTTGGTCATCCTCATTTAAAATATAAAATAATAATCTTTCAAAGTTACTTGATACCTGTATATCCATACTTGGAGATAAAGATGGTTTAACCTTATCTGGTCTATATTCACCAGTGTTAATTACTCTTTGCAAAATATCGTTTTCATTTGTTGCAACTACTAGTTTATCTATCGGTAAGCCCATTTTTTTGGCAACATAACCTGCGTAAACATCTCCAAAATTTCCTGTAGGTACTGAAAAGCTAATCTTTTCTTTACCTAAGAAAAAATAAGCGTAAAAATAATAAACAATTTGACAAATTATTCTTGCCCAATTAATTGAATTTACTCCAGACATATTTATTTTTTGTCTAAAATCATTTTCATTGAACAGGTCTTTTACAATTTTTTGGCAATCATCAAATGAACCTTCAATAGCTATATTAAAAATATTTTTTGAACCAATTGTAGTCATTATCTTTCTCTGCTCTTTTGAAATTTTATTGTGAGGGTGTAGCACGAATAAATTTATATTTTTTCTATTATTCAGCGCAGCTATAGCAGCCGATCCAGTATCTCCGGAAGTCGCCACAACTACATTAACTGATTTTTTTTCAGCTACTTTTAATCGATCATACATATTACCTATAACCTGCATAGCAATATCCTTAAAAGCTAAAGTTGGGCCATGATACAGTTCTAAAAGATTAATATTTCCAATTTTTTTTATTCTTACAACTTCTTTATCTTCAAAGTTTTTATAAGCATCTCGAGTAATAGATTGTAGTTCGTCTTTAGATAAATTATCTGAACAATAGTTAAATAAAATTTCAGCGGCAAGGTCAGAATAGGATAGTTTACTCAATTTTTCTAATTCTGATTTATTGTAAATCCTTATCTCTGAAGGCAAGAATAACCCTCCATCCGGTGCTAAGCCTCTTAAGAAGATATCCTTAAAATTAAAATTTAAAGACTTGTCCCTGGTGCTTAAATAATTCATTTCTTTCTTCTAAAATATAAATAATAAAGTAAAATTGATATTGCTATAGAATACCAAGTTATAGCGTATTTGAGGTGATTATTTGGCACATCAATTGTTATTTTTTTAGATAATGGTACTTTGATTTCTGGATTTTCTAAAAATATTACGAAATTTGGGTACTTGGTGTTTGTAAATTTCTCAATGTCACTCAAATTAATTGAAAACCAAATATTGTTTTTTAAATCATTCTCAGGTTTGAACATGTTGGGTTTATAAATTTTTCTTAAAAGTCCCGTAATTTTTTTTGAGTTAACATTTTTATTTATTTCTGAAGATCCTTTAAGCTCCTTTTCAATCCATCCTCGATTAACTAAAACATTCTCGTTATTATTTGTTTTAAACGGAGTGATAATATCATAACCAGGTTTTCCTTTTTCATTTAAACTGTACAAATAAATTTGATCTTTAAAATTAAAAGAACCTTCAGAGACAACTCTCTGGTAATTTTTTTTAATTAAATTGGAATATCTTATAGGAGTGGAATTTAATCCAAAATTAATTTCACTAATTAACTCCATTTTCCATTGCAGACGATAAAGTTGCCAAGTGCCTAATGCACAAAATAATGTGATGAACAGAACTATAAATAACTGAAAAAGTAATTGTCTTTTCAATTTAAGATTAGCTTCCCCAAATATAGATTGCAGCAAAAAGGAATAGCCAAACCACATCGACAAAGTGCCAATACCAAGCAGCCGCCTCAAAACCAAAATGATGAGTTGGCGTTGAATGACCTTTCATCGATCTAAACAGACACACCGCTAAGAAGATTGTACCAACAATGACGTGGAAGCCATGGAAGCCTGTAGCCATATAAAATGTAGAACCATAAATATTTCCATCTAAAGTAAATGTAGCATGATGATATTCGTAGGCTTGAAAGCATGAAAATATAAATCCTAAAAACACAGTTGCAATTAATCCGTTCACAAGTCCTTTTCTATCGTTTTCTAGCATTGCATGGTGCGCCCATGTTACTGTTGTTCCAGATAATAACAAAATAAGGGTATTGATTAATGGTATATCCCAAGGATCAAATGTCTTTATATCAGGTGGAGGCCATGTTCCTCCGATAGACTCAGTTGGAAATAAACTTGCATTAAAATAAGCCCAAAACCATGCAACAAAAAACATAACTTCTGAAGCAATAAAAAGAGTCATTCCATATCGATGACCAATTTGTACAACGGGGGTATGATGACCTTGGTGCTCTGCTTCCTCAATAACATCTCTCCACCACATAAATGCTCCATACACAACTAAAGCAAAACCAACTAATAAAAGCCAAAGAGCTTTGGAATGAAAATAATAAACTGCACCGACTGCTAATACTAATGTTGCAAAAGACACATATATCGGCCAAGGACTTGGATCTACTAAATGAAAATCATGTTTCTTTTTTTCAGCCGACATTAAATTTTTCCCTTTTCATAAAATTCTGATGCAAAGAACGTAAAAGATAGCGTAACATCAGAAATATTCTTAGTTTTATTATCATCAACCACTTTGGGATCCAAGAAAAATGTCAAAACAAATTCTTGTTTCTCATTAGGCTTTAAAGTTTGTTTTTCAAAACAAAAACAGCCAATCTTATTCAAATACTTACCAAATGAAGAGGGGGAAACATTAAATGAAGCTGAGCCTGATGAAGTCTGATTACTTGGATTTTCAACGTTAAATTTGACTGTGTGAACTTGGCCCGGTTTTAAATCTAGTGTATTTTTTTCAGGATAAAATTTCCAATCTGAAGTGCTATGGACATTGGTATCAAACCTCATTTTATAATCTTGATTAACTATTATTTTTGGAATTTCTTTATCCGAAGCATTTTGTGTTGTTCCTCCAAAGCCAGTTACCCTACAGAATAAATCATACAAAGGTACAGCTGCAAAAGATAAAGCCAGCATTAATATAAAAATTGAAACTAAGGCTATTGGTGTTAAGTTTTTTTTATTAATGGTCATTAAATTTCTCTATTGTAAATTCCAATGTTATAGAAAGTAAGTGCAAATAAAAAGATCATAAATAGTACTAATAGTATTGCAGTTATTACGTTTTTCTTTTTTTTATTCATTAAAAAAGGCTCCTAGCATTATCAATAAGTAAAATTAGATAAATAAAAAATAGATAAAAGATTGAGTAAATAAATACTTTTCTTGCAATTTTATTTGAGGTTTTTATGAACTTTGCTTTGAATAATTCTAAACATAAGTAATTATAATATAATGTCATAGCTAATGCTGAAACTAAGTATAATAAGCTTGCTAAGTCAAAATAATATGGAGCTATTACAATCGGTAACATAGCAAATGAATAAAATAATATATTTGTTTTTGTAGTTTTCGTTCCAGCTATAACTGGTAACATAGGTATCTTAGCTTTCTTATAATCTCCAGATTTATATAAACTTAATGCCCAGAAATGAGACGGCGTCCAAACAAAAATAATTAAGAAAAGTATTATTGGTTCAATAGTTATAGATCCTGTGGCTATTGTCCATCCAATAACTGGAGGTAAAGCTCCAGCAGCACCACCAATGACAATATTTTGCGGGGTTTTTCTCTTAAGCCAAATTGTGTAAATAAAAAAATAAAAACTAATTGTTGATGCTAATAAAATTGCTGAAATAAGATTTGCAGAATAATAAAGTATAGCAATAGATACAAAAGATAAAATTATTCCAAAATATAAAGCCTGATTTCTTTTTACTTTACCTGTTGGTATTGGTCTTAAACAAGTTCTGCTCATTAAAGCATCAACATCGGACTCGTACCACATATTTAAAGCTCCGGCTGCACCGGAGCCAATCGCTACTGCTAGTAATGAAATCAAAGAAGTTTTTAAATCAACACTGTAGGGTGCAATCAATAAGCCAACCATGCATGTAAATAAAACAAGAGACATTACTCTTGGCTTCATCAGATTAAAAAATGAATTAAGATCTAAAGCTAAACCAAGTTTAGAGTTTCTCGTTTTTGAAAGTGTTTGGCTCAATTTACTTTACTTTAGGTAGCTCTTCAAAAGTATGGAACGGTGGCGGTGAAGACACTGTCCATTCCAAAGTCGTTGCTCCTTCTCCCCATGGATTTTGCTCAGCTTTTTTCTTTTTAGCAAAAGCATATAAAAGATTAATCAAGAAAACTGCTAAACCTACGACAGTAATATATGATCCTATTGAAGAAATATAATTCCATCCTGCAAACGCATCTGGATAATCAGCATATCTTCTTGGCATCCCTGCTAGTCCTAAGAAATGCTGAGGAAAGAAAATTAAATTTACTCCAACAAGCGTTAACCAAAAGTGCAGTTTTCCTAAAAATTCTGAATACTCGTATCCGCTCATTTTACTAAACCAGTAATAAAAGCCAGCAAATATTGCGAATACCGCTCCCATTGAGAGTACATAATGAAAGTGTGCAACTACATAATATGTATCGTGCAAGGCAGTATCTACACCAGCGTTAGCTAAGACTACTCCAGTAACTCCTCCTAAAGTGAATAAGAATATAAAACCTATTGCCCATAACATTGGTGTTTTAAAACTTATAGATCCACCCCACATTGTTGCAATCCAGGAGAAAACTTTTATTCCTGTTGGTACTGCAATAATCATAGTTGCAGCTAAGAAATATGCTTTGGTATCTGTGTCTAAACCAACTGTATACATGTGGTGAGCCCATACAACGAACCCTACTACCCCAATTGCAACCATGGCATAGGCCATTCCTAAATATCCAAATACTGGCTTCTTAGAAAAAGTTGAAACTATATGACTTATCATTCCAAAACCTGGAAGAATTAAAATATAAACTTCTGGGTGGCCAAAAAACCAAAATAAGTGTTGGAATAGGACTGGATCTCCCCCTGTTTGAGCTTCAAAAAAAGCAGTACCAAAATTTCTATCTGTAAGAAGCATTGTAATTGCTCCTGCTAAAACTGGTAATGATAATAAAAGTAAAAAAGCTGTTACTAAAATTGACCACGAGAACAATGGCATTTTATGTAACGTCATTCCCGGTGTTCTCATATTTAAAATAGTAGTAATGAAATTTATTGCTCCTAAAATAGAAGAGGCTCCTGCTACGTGTAAACTTAAAATTGCTAAATCCATCGCTGGTCCTGGTTGACCTGTCTTAGAAGATAACGGAGGATAAATTGTCCAACCTCCACCTACACCCTGTGCACCTGGAGGGCCATCCACAAAAATTGATGCGATTAATAAAATTAAAGCTACTGGCAATAACCAAAAAGAAATATTATTCATTCGTGGAAATGCCATATCTGGAGCTCCGATCATGATTGGGACAAACCAATTTCCAAATCCTCCTATCATAGCTGGCATTACCATGAAGAAAATCATGATCAGTCCGTGTCCTGTAACTAATACATTATATAAATGATAATTTCCTCCAAGAATTCCATCACCTGGATGCGCTAATTCCATTCTCATTAGCACTGAAAAAGCTGTTCCAATAATTCCGGCGATAATCGCAAAAATTAAATACATTGTTCCGATGTCTTTATGATTTGTAGAATAAGCCCATCGTTTCCAACCAGTTGGATTATGATGATGTTCGTGTGATGCAGTTGTTGCTGACATTATTTTATCTCCTTAATTTTTTTAGCTACTTTAATATTATTGCTAATTTCTTCCTTCGCAAACTCTACTTTGGCTTTTTCCAGCCATTGATTGTATTCTTCTTCGGTTACTACATTAACAGTTATTGGCATAAAGGCATGTTTGATGCCACATAGCTCTGAGCACTGACCATAAAAAGTTCCAGTTCTATCAGCCTTGAACCATGTTTCATTAATTCTTCCCGGAACAGCATCACGCTTAACACCAAATGACGGTAAAGCCCAAGCATGCAAAACATCGTTGGCGGTGATCATAACTTTTACAACTTTATTTACTGGTACGAAAACTTCATTGTCTACAGCAAGTAATCTTGGTTGACCTTCTTTTAGATCTTTTTCTTCAATCATGTAAGAGTCGAAAACTATATTTTCATCTGGGTACTCGTATCCCCAATACCACTGGTAACCTATAGCTTTGATAGTTACATCTGCTTTTGGAATTTCATCTTGAGAATACAAAACTTTAAATGATGGCACAGCCAGAACAATTAAAATTAAACAAGGAACCAAAGTCCAAATAACCTCGATCATTGTATTGTGGCTTGTTGTTGAAGCTTCAGGATTTCTTGAAGCTCTAAATCTTATACAAGCATAAGCGATTAGAAAAAGAACAAAGACCGTTATTGCTGTGATAACAGGTAAAAGCATGTAGTCATGGAACCAAACTATATCATCCATCGTTTTAGAGGCTGATTTTTGAAAACCTAATTGCCAGTCCACTGGCTCATTAGCCGATAGTGAAAACGGTGTTAATAAGAATAAAGTGTATGCAATTTTTTTAAGCATGAGTTTTTATACAGTTTTTAGACAATTTCACAATTTCAATTAATGCGACAATTAATGAAAGTTATTGATAAAATTCACTAATGAAATAGCGCTTATTACAGCAGTATCTGATCTTAGAATGTTTCTAGATATTGTAAACGGCACAACATTAGAGTTTCCATGAATAAGTTCTATTTCAGACGGTGAAAAGTCTCCCTCCGGGCCCACAAGCACAGATAAAGATTTAGCTTTACTCAAAGTCTCTTTTTTTAGATTTTCTTTAGAGTTTACATCCGCAAATAACAATTTTGTAGAACCGTCTAAATTATTTAGAAAATCTTTTAGCTTTATCACTTTAGAAATTTCTGGTGGAATTAATTGATTAGATTGTTCAGTAGCCTCAATCACAATTTTTTTTGCTCTTTCAAAATTTAATTCTTTAATTTCTGTTCTTTCAGATACAATCGGTGTGATTTTAGTAACACCAAGCTCTGTAGCTTTTTGTAAAATAGTGTCCATTGGACTTTTCTTTACTAAGCAGATGGCTAATTCAATATTAGAATTTTTAGTTGGTTCTCTTAATTTATTCAAAAATTTAACTTCAACCCGATCTCTATCTAGAAAAACTATCTCACTTAGCCATTCTCCATTTTCATTAAAAAAATTTATATTAGAACCCCTTTTCATTCTCATTACATTTGTAAGATAATGTGTGTGTTCTTTAGATAATAGGGTTGTAGTATTTTCTATTATATTTTCTGGGTGAAATAATCTAATATTGCTCATTAAGATCAATTTAAGTTATGAAAAATATTAAAGCAATAATTTTTGACGCCTACGGTACTCTTTTTGATGTCAATTCAGCTGCTGAAAAGTGTAAAGATAAAATTGGTAGTAAGTGGGAGAGTTTTGCTAATTATTGGAGGACTACACAATTAGAATATACTTGGCTTAGAAGTTTGATGAATAGACACAAAGACTTCTGGCAAATTACAGAGGATAGTTTAAATAAATCAATGAAAGCTTTTAAGATCGAAGCCTCAATGAAAAACGAATTACTCAACCTCTATAAAGTACTCTCGCCATTTGAAGAGGTTCCTGAAGTTTTAAAATCTTTAAAAGAGAAAAATTATAAACTAGGAATTCTTTCAAATGGAACTCCTGCTCTTCTCTATGAATTAATTGAAAGTAATAATTTAAAAAATATTTTTGATGATGTTTTTTCTATTGAAGAAGTTGGTATTTATAAACCAAATTCAAAAGTTTATGACATGCCAATAAAAAAATATAATATACAAAAAAGTGAAGTTGCGTTTTTAAGTGCAAATACTTGGGATGTATCTGGTGGTGGAAATTATGGTTACAGCTCTATATGGGTGAATAGAAATAATAATATTTTTGATAATCTTGATTACAAACCAAATAATGAAATTAAAAATTTGAAACAGTTATTAGATATTGTATAAGCAAATTAAAATTTATGGGAAATAACATAGTTAAAGGTCAAAGAGCTGGGGATACTCCAGTCGGAGTAAATGTATTAGAGGGTAAAACTTATTATTGGTGTACTTGCGGAATAAGTGCAAAACAACCCTTTTGTGATGGATCTCATAAAGATACTCATTTTAAGCCTTTGCAATATAAAGCTGAACAATCTAAAAAAGTTTTTTTTTGTACTTGTAAACAAACTAATGATCAGCCAATGTGTGATGGATCACATAACGCTAAATAATCTTAATGAAGAATATTGAAATAAAAAAAATTGTACCAGCTATAGAAACATCAGATGGTGCTGGAGTTAAATTAAAAAGAAGTATTGGAACTCCAGAGGCAGATTATATTGATCCTTTCTTGATGTTAGATGAATTTGGTTCAGATAATAAAGATGATTATATTGCTGGTTTTCCTCCACACCCACATAGAGGAATAGAAACAGTTACCTACATGCTCAAAGGTGAATTCGAACATCAAGATAGCACTGGAGCTAAAGGAATAATGTCTTCTGGAGATGTACAATGGATGAAAACCGGCAGAGGAATAATTCACTCTGAAATGCCAGCTATGTCGGATGGAAAATTATTAGGATTTCAGCTTTGGGTAAATATGCCAGCAAAACTGAAAAAGAATAAGCCTGAATATTTATATATAAAGAGTAATGAACTAGGAGTTCATAAAGATAATGAAAAAACTGTAAAAGTAATTGCTGGCAAATATGAAAAAGCTGAAGGTCCCGAGAAAAATCATAATGTTGAACCGATATATTTTCATATAATTTTAAATGAGGAAAAGAAATTCACTTGCGAAGTGCCTGAGAGTCACAACAGTTTTATTTATTTATTAAAAGGTGAGTTAGAAATTGGAAATAAAGATCACTCTAAAACAGTAAATTCTAATCTCATTTTGTTAGAAAGAGGAAATAAACTGATTGTAAAAGCCAAAAAAAAAACAGAATTTCTTTTCATAGCAGGTAAGCCAATTGGCGAACCGATAGCCAGAGGTGGTCCATTTGTCATGAATACCAAAGCTGAAATCTTAGAAGCTATTCAAGATTATAATAATGGAACATTTGCTAAATATTAAAAGTTCAAGTACGTTCAGTTAATGCCAAAATCCATAATAATAAAAAAAAATGGTGGCCCTGAAGTTTTAGAGCTTCAAGATGTTAAGATCGGTGTCCCTGGCCCTGATGAAATTAAAGTTACTAATCACGCAATTGGTTTAAATTATATTGATACCTATCATAGATCAGGCCTATATCCCCTTAAGTTACCAAGTGGAATTGGTTTAGAAGCAGCAGGAAAAGTTGAAGAAATTGGATCAAATGTAACAGAATTTAATATTGGTGATAATATCGCTTATGCTTCAGTCCCATTAGGAGCGTATTCACAGCAAAGAATAATTCCATCAAAAATTGCTGTGAAAGTTCCAGAGGGAATTTCTCATAAACAAGCTGCAGCTTTAATGACTAAAGGTTTAACAACTAACTATTTAATTTGTAAAACTTATAAACTTAAAGCAGGAGAAATAGTTTTATTTCATGCAGCGGCAGGAGGAGTTGGTCAAATATTTGCGCAATGGGCTAATAGTATTGGAGCAAAAGTAATTGGTACAGTTGGTTCTGATGAAAAAATAAAAATAGCAGAAGAAAATGGTTATGCCTACGTAATAAATTATACAAAAGACAACTTCTCTAAAAAAGTGATGGAAATCACAAACAATAAAGGTGTCTCAGCTGTATTTGATGGAGTAGGAAAAAATACATTCAAAGGTTCCATAGCTTGTCTCAAGACAAGAGGTATGATGGTGAGTTTTGGAAATGCGTCAGGACCTTTGGACCCCGTTGACGTACCAAAAGATATTCAACCAAAGGGTCTTTTTCTTACAAGACCATCAATTGGCCAGTATTTTACTAATAGAAAAGAACTTCAAACTGGAGCTGATGCAATTTTTGAAAAAGTAAAATTTGGAAAAATCAAAATCAAAATTTCAAAGGAATATAATTTAATTGATGCAAAAAAGGCACATGAAGATTTAGAGGCTCGTAAACTTACCGGTCCAGCTTTGTTAATCCCATAATGGCAAAAAAAATTATTTCACCATGTATAAGTATCTGTAAAACAGATCCTGTCACTGGATATTGCTATGGTTGTGCAAGAACAAATGAAGAAAAAAAATTGTGGAAAGATGAAAGTACTAACGAAAAGTGGAAAGAGGAAAACTTAAAAGTAATTTTAACAAGAATGCAAGGGTGGCAATTAGAAACTTTTAAAGAGTCTTATGAGCACAAAAAAAATCAAGGAATTTCTCTATTTAAAAAAAATCTTTTGAAAGATAAATAACTACAAATCATCTTTCATTGAGTCCATATCGCTTAAATGATATTTCAATGCCTGATTAGAAAGTCTTATTTCTTGAAGAAATAGAAATATTGATATAATCATACAAACACAACACGAAGCAAAGATAAATCTAGCGATTTGTAAACTACCGACATATAGCATCAAAACTGTTAACATATTAAATAAAAAGCCAAAAGCGGCAAAGCCCATTGTATATTTTAAAAGATTAGTTCTGTTATTTAAAACATGTAATTGGTTTTCTAATTGAGGAGGTGCTTTTTTTTCGATAGTTAGTTGATCATGTAAGTTTCTTATTAAGCCGCTTAAAGTATGAAATCTATTACTATACATTGTCATCATTAAGGGTATAGCTGGAAACATTAATGCTGCAACTGTGTAATCAATATTCATATCGAATCAAATTGATTATGAAGTTAGTGTTTGATATTTACAAGTAATATTTCATGCAACATTTAAGATTATTTATCGGATTAACGAGGTTAAATAAACCAATAGGTTTTATGCTTTTGTTTTGGCCTTGTTCCTGGGGTTTAGCTTTCGCTTACTCAATTAATCAAAACTTAAAATTATTTGTTTATTATTTAATATTATTTTTTTTGGGCTCAGTTTTAATGAGAAGTGCTGGATGTATTTTCAACGATATTGTAGATAAAGACTTTGATAAAAAAGTACAAAGAACCAAATCTCGCCCAATCGCTTCTGGTAGAATTAGTGTCAATCGCGCTTTAATATATGTTTTTATTCTTTGTGCGATTGCATTTTTGGTATTAATACAATTTAATTTTTTTACAATAATGCTTGGAATGAGCTCGATGTTACTTGCTTTTTCTTACCCTTTCATGAAAAGAATTACTTATTGGCCTCAACTATTTCTAGGTATTACTTTTAATTGGGGAATTATAATGGCTTGGACAGCGATGAATATCGATTTATCTAAAGAAATATTCATTCTTTATTTATCAGCCATATTTTGGACATTGGGTTATGACACGATTTATGGAGCTCAAGATATGTCTGAAGATGAAATAATTGGTTTAAAATCCACTTCAATTAAATTTAAAAAAAATATAAGAATGTTCGTTTCTACATCATATTTAATTTCAATAGCTTTGATAATTTATTTATTCCATGAATTTTTTGGGAAAAATATTTTTTCAATCTTTATTATTTTTTTTATAGTAAGCCTTTTCTATCAACTGTTAAAATTCAAAAAGAATGATTCTAAAAAATATTTAAGATTATTTAAATTAAATAATTATAGTGGATTATTTTTATTTTTGAGTATTTGCGCTATAAATTTATAAGATGAAATTTGAAGAACTAAAAATAATTTTAATAAGACTTTACCAAGAATATGTAAAAAAACACTTGGGAAGTATCTTTATAGCTTTACTACTTTCAATTGTAGTTGCGGCTAGTACATCAGGTATAGCCTGGTTATTAGATCCAGCAGTTAAAAAGATATTTATAGAGCAAAATAAAGTCTTTGCGTGGTCAATACCGATTTTAATTGTTCTAGCTTTTTCAAGCAAAGGATTATGTCTTTATTTAGCAAGAATAAAAATAATAAGAGTTGGAGAAGAAGTTGCTGGAGCGCTACAAAAAAAAATTGCAACTAACATTTTGTTATCTGACATACAAACATTAGATAACAGACATTCAGGAAAATATATTTCAAACGTAATGTTCGACTGTAGACAAGTCCAAAATCTTGTTAGCACTGGAGTTTTAAATTTAATGAAAGACTCTTTTTCAGTCATTGCTCTTGTATCTTTAATGTTTTATCAAAACTGGAAGTTAGCAACATTCGCAATTTTTATGATGCCCTTAGCAGGAGGTTTGGCAAAATCATTAGGAAAGCGAATCGGAAAAGCTACATCAAAAGCAGGTGAGTCTTCTGGTAACTTAACAACTTTTTTAACTGAAATTTTTAAAGGATCCAGGATGATAAGAATTTATCAAAAAGAAGAATTTGAAAATAAAAAAGCTAGAAAATTTATTGATGATTTAGTTGAAAAAAATATAAAGATTGGAAGTATAATAATTAGAGCCACTCCTATAATGGAAGCACTAACTGGCTTTATGATAGCTGGCTTTATAATTTTTTCTGGAAAATTAATCTCAACAGGTGAACTCGGAATAAATAACTTTTTTTCTTTTTTAGCAGCTATGATGTTAGCTTACCAACCAATAAGATCTTTAGCGACGATTAATATGGCGGCTTATCAGGGTGCAGCAGCATTTAAGAGAATTAGTAATATTATAGACAGAGAAATAAAAATTAAAGAAGTCAAAGAGTCTCCTTCGCTTTATTTAAAAAATTCAGATATTAAATTTAATAATGTTGGTTTTAAATATGAGTCAACTGAGGAAAAGGCTATTAAAGAAGTAAGTTTCAATATTGAGGGAAATTCTATGGCTGCATTTGTGGGTCACAGTGGAGCAGGAAAAAGCACTATAATAAACTTACTTCCTAGATTTTATGAACCGCAAGAAGGTTCAATTGAAATAGATAATCAAAACATAAAACATGTATCTCTTAGCTCGCTAAGAAAAAATCTCTCTTTAGTAAGCCAGGATGTTATTCTTTTTGATGATACAGTTAAAAATAACATACTATACGCTAAACCAGGAGCATCGCACGACGAAATCATAAAAGCTTGTGAATTTGCAGCTGCAAACGTATTTATTGAAAAATTGCCTCAAGGATATGACACAATGATTGGTGAAAATGGAATAAGACTTTCAGGTGGACAAAAACAAAGAATCTCAATTGCAAGAGCGATTTTAAAAGAGTCTCCAATAATTTTATTGGATGAGGCAACTTCATCATTGGATGCTGAGTCAGAAGAAATCGTTCAAAATGCCATAAATAATTTAACAAAAAATAAAACAACTTTAGTAATAGCACACAGACTTTCAACTATTCACAATGCTGATAAAATATTTGTTTTAAAAAATGGAAAAATTCTAAATTCGGGAAAACACGACTTTCTAATTGATAATTGCAATGAATATAAATCACTTTATAAAAAGCAATTAAGGTAAATGATTCAGGCTTATAGGATATTAACAGCTATACTATATCCATTTTTACTTGTATTTTTGTTTTATAGGAAATTAATAAAAAAAGAAGATCCTCAAAGATTCAAAGAAAAAATTTTAGTCTCTCACTTTAATGTAAAAAAATATAACGAAGCGACGCTTATTTGGTTTCACGCTGCAAGCATTGGTGAATTTAAAAGTATCATTCCAATAATTAAACAACTAATATCTGAAAATAAAAAATTAAAATTTTTAATTACAACAACTACAATAAGTTCTGGAAATTTAGCAAAAATCGAGTTAAAAAAATTTGAGAATATTGAACATAGATATTTTCCGTTAGACATAAATTTTTTAATAGAGAAATTTTTGCTTCTTTGGAAACCGGATAAAATTTTTTTAGTAGACTCAGAAATTTGGCCAAATTTGATATTAAAAGCTAAAGAACTTAAAATTCCTATAGCTCTAATAAATGCAAGATTAACATCAAAATCATTCAATAAATGGATGATTTTTCCTAATGTTGCCAAAAAAATTTTTCAGGTTTTTGAATTATTTCTTTGTTCAAATATTGAAACAAAAAATAACTTAGAAAGATTAAATCTTAAAAATGTTTTTTATAAAGGAAATATAAAATTAATCGAGGATGTAAATGAGACCAAAATAAAAAATATAAATGACAATTTACTATCACAAAAAAGATTTTGGTTCGCAGCTAGTACTCATGAAGGTGAAGATGTTTTTTGTCTTAAAACGCACATAAAACTTAAAGAAGAATATAAAGATATAATTACAATCATAGCTCCACGTCATATTAATAGAG
>CACJAU010000016.1 GCA_902591415.1 uncultured Pelagibacteraceae bacterium | reverse complement strand
TACATTATTAGACAAAAATAAAGTTTTACAACAACACGATTTATTTAGAATTTTTGCAACAACAAATACAGTTGGTCTAGGAGACACAACTGGTTTGTACCACGGAACACAACAAATTAACCAAGGTCAAATGGATAGATGGAATATTGTTTCTACATTAAATTATTTGCCATTTGAAAAAGAATTGGAAATAGTTTCAGCAAAGAATAAAAATTTTAATAGTAAAGATGGAAAAGAAGTTTTATCTAATATGATAAAGGTTGCTGATCTAACAAGAAAAGGTTTTATAAACGGTGACATCTCGACTGTTATGAGTCCTCGTACAGTTTTACACTGGGCAGAAAACACAAGTATTTTTAAAGACCGAGGTTATGCCTTTAGAATTACATTTTTAAATAAATGTGATGAATTAGAAAAAAAAATAATTTCTGAATACTACCAAAGATGTTTTGGAGAGGACTTGCCAGAGTCTTCTATTAATATCACTTTATAAAGTGGAAAATAAAAAAGAAAAAATAGCTGATTTTAAAACTGCAATTAGCTCCACAGTAAGATCGCTCTCTAATTCTGAAAAAATTGATGTTTCTTTTGGAAATGATAGTTCTCAATCTGGAAAAAACTTAATAAAACTTCCAGAATTAAGTTCTATCAATAATAAGTTAAATTATAATCAAATAAGAGCAATTGCAGACTCAAAGTCTCTAAGATACAGATTTTCAAATCTAAAAACATTTAAACAATACGAGCCTCAGGGAAATATATCTAAACAATTATATAAAATTTCAGAAAAAATTAGATGTGAGAAAATTGGTACTAGTTATTTTAAAGGTGTAAAAAATAATATCGAAACCTTTTACCAAGAAAGAGTATCTGGCCTAGATCTTAAAAGTAGTGAAGATAAAATTATAGAGTCTTTTGAAAACTACTTGAGAACAAAATTTCTTGATTTTGAGAATAGCAGTGTACTCGATAAAAAACTTAAATCTTATAAAAAAGATCTAAATGAAAAATTTAAAGATAAAATCAATCAACTAAATAATTATACATTAGATCAAGAAAAATTTAACTCTTTAATTTCTGAACTTATTGGAAATATGAATCTTGATGAAAATCTTAATGAAGAAGAAAAAAAAGATGATGAACAAAACAACGATGACAAGCAAAATAAAAAAGATAATCAGGAAAAACAGGCAAAAGAAAAAGAAGACAAACAAGAAGAGATGTCGATAGACTCTGGTATACCAGATCTTGAAAATGAAGCAAAAGAATCAGATCAGGCTGAAGAGGATATTGAGATAGAGGATAGTTCTCAACCAGATTTAAGAAAAAGAGGTAAAAGTGCCTTAGGTGATATAAATTACAAAACTTATACTGAGGAATTTGATGAAATAATAAAAGCTGAAGAACTAGAAAGTTCTGAGGAGCTTACAAGACTAAGAAAGAATTTAGATCAACAATTATTACAACTTAAAAATTTTATTTCTAAACTCGCTAACAAATTACAAAGAAAACTATTAGCAAAACAAAATAGATCATGGAATTTTGATCTTGAAGAAGGATTATTAGATACTTCAAAATTACCGAGAATAATTATGGATCCATTTAATTCATTATCTTTTAAAAAAGAGAAAGATATAGAGTTTAAAGACACTTTGGTAACTATTTTAATAGATAACTCTGGCTCCATGAGGGGCAAACCAATTTCAGTTGCAGCGATTTGTGCTGATATACTTTCCAGAACTTTGGAAAGATGTGCTGTAAAAGTTGAAATACTTGGCTTTACAACAAAACATTGGAAGGGAGGATCTTCTAGAGAAAAATGGATGAAAAATGACAAACCAACTTTTCCTGGAAGATTAAATGATCTTAGGCATATTATTTATAAATCAGCAGACACTCCTTGGAGACAAGCTAAAAATAACATGGGTTTAATGCTTAAAGAGGGATTGTTAAAAGAAAATATTGATGGCGAAGCACTTAAATGGGCTTACAACAAAATGAATAGAAGAAAAGAAGAAAGAAAAATCCTTATGGTTATCTCAGATGGAGCTCCAGTGGACGACTCTACTTTATCTACGAATACAAGTGACTATCTAGAGTCTAACCTTAAAAAAACTGTCAAATGGATTGAGAGTAAAACAAGTATTGAATTATTAGCTATTGGTATTGGTCATGATGTTACAAGATACTATAATCAAGCTGTAAAAATCACAGATGTTCAGGATTTAGGTGATGTAATGATAAATCAGCTTACTGACTTGTTTGTCGAAAAGAATAAAAAAACAATACACTAATTCTTTATTTCTGAAACCGAACTATCTGAAAAGTCATTTATTTTATTTATTAATAATCGAAATGGAATTAACATTATCAACGCTATAAATAACTTAACTGCTAAATCTCCAAAAGCCAAAGTTATCCAAGGTATTCCTGTTGCGTAAAAAGCAATTGAAAAAAATAGAAACGTATCAGTTATTGATCCAATTATTGATGATGCGAGAGGAGCTGCGTACCATATTTTTTTTCTTAAAGAGTCAAAGATTTGAACATCTATGTTTTGAGCTATAAAAAATGCAACTCCAGAACCAACTGCAATCCTTATAGAAATAATATCCGAAAAATTAGTTGATACAAATAATGTTAAAAGAACTCCAATAGTAAATCCTATATATACAACTTTTTTTGCCACTAATTTGCCGTAAGCGCGGTTTGCCAAATCTGTTATTAAAAAAGTGACCGGGTAACTAAAGGCACCATAAGTTAAGATTTCATTTAACCCAAAATGTTGAATCGGAAATTGAACTAAGTAGTTTGAAATAACTACAACCAAACCCATTAGAATAGAGAGTTTGTAAAATAAATTCATCTGAGAATTATGATTTAGCTGAAATTGAAGCTTTAATTTTTTTAACTTTTTTTGAAAGTTTAGCGTTTTTTGCTGATATTAAAAACTTGTCTAAACCACCTTTGAAATCTACAGTTCTTAGAGCAGCGTTAGCTACATTTAATTTAATATCTTTTTTTAAGATATCGCTTCTAAAAGTAACTTTCTTTAAATTAGGTAAAAATCTTCTCTTAGTTTTATTTTTAGCGTGGCTAACGTTATGACCTTTTAAAGGTGATATTCCTGTTAATTCGCATCTTTTAGACATAATTTTTTCCTGGTGTTATATAATTCTTGTATACATTGGGGTCAAGCATTAATTCCAACTGCCTCACTTATTTTTTTGATATTTTCTTTTTTTAAAATTGATATTAAGTCTCTCTTAATCTCTTTAACAATACCAGGCCCTTTGTAAACCATGCCAGTATATAATTGTATTGCGTCAGCTCCTGCTGTTATTTTTTCAAAAGCGCTTTCTCCAGAGTCTACTCCCCCAACTCCAATTATATTAATCTTACCCTTGGTGTGTTTATAGAATTTTTTAATCAAATCTGTTGAGATATCTTTAAGCGGTTTTCCTGATAACCCTCCAATTTCATGCTTTTTAATATCAGAAAGATTGTCGCGATTACTGTCTGTTGTATTGGAAACTATTATACCTTGTATTTTATGGCCAGTTACTAATTCAACTATCTTGCTTATTTCATTATCATTGATATCTGGTGATATTTTAATTGCTAGTGGACACTCAATTTTTTTTTCTTTTGTAATTTTATTTATTCCAGATAAAAGTTTTTTCATCTCTGTTTGATCATGAAAATCTCTCAAACCCTCAGTGTTTGGTGATGAGATGTTAATTGTTATATATCCAGCGTACATTCCAAGTCTTGAAAGGCAAATATAATAATCGTCTTCCTTATTTTTTGTTTCTTTATTTGGCCCAATATTAATTCCCAAAAAACCATCTGGGTGATTATTGGATATTCTTTTTGATACAGTTTCTGACCCATGATTATTAAATCCAAGACGATTAATAAGTGCCTGATCCTTCTCTAGTCTAAATATTCTTGGTTTTGGATTTCCCAATTGTTGTTTCGGAGTGACGGTCCCTACCTCAATAAAACCAAAGCCAAATTTAAAAAGAGAATTATAAACTTCGGCACTTTTATCAAAACCTGCTGCTAAGCCTATTGGGTTTGAAATCGTTTTCCCTAAAAGATTTGTTTCAAGCATTTCCTCACTTTCAACATTGAAAAAACTTTTTGGGAGAATATTTGCTTTTAGTGATTTTATAGCTAAATCATGAGCTACTTCTGGATCTAATGAAAATATATAAGGTCTTAAAATTGAAAACATTAATTATTACTTATTTTATCTTTCATTAACTCAATTGTCTCTTTCAAACCGAAGAAGCTGACAAAATAACCCATTCTAGGACCATTTTCCTCTCCAAATACAACTTCATAAATTAATTTAAACCAATCTCTTAGATTTTTCTCATATCCATTTTCTTTTCCTGTGGTGTAAAAAATGGTTTGAATTTCCTCAGGTTTTAAATTTTGTTTAATTTCAGATAATTTTGATACAAGATTTTCTAATGATTTCTTCTCATCAGATGAGGGTTTTTTAAATTTTTTATTTGGTTCAACTTTATCTTTAAAATAGTTTATTGCAAACTCAGTTAATCCATCTAAAATAGGATAATCTTTAGGTTTAATCTCTTGATGAAATCTATTTATAAACTTCCATAAAATTTCTTTATTATCTGCATTACTTGATCCGACTAAATTTAATAACATTGAAAAAGGCATCACAATTTTTTCCGCGGGTGGTTTTCCATTATGTACATGCCAAACTGGATTTAAAATTTGATCTTTTTCTTTTTGATTTGGATATTTTTCAATACTTGTTAAATATTCGTCGACCGTCTTAGGTACAACCTCAGTATAAAGTTTTTTTGCTCTTTTTGGATTAGGGTACATATAAAGAGATAAGCTCTCTGGCGATGCATATCTGAGCCACTGGTCTATGGAAATACCGTTTCCTTTTGATTTGGATATTTTTTCTCCTTTTTCGTCTAAAAAAAGTTCATAAGCAAAACCGTTTGGAGGACTTTTTCCAAGGGTTTTACAAATCTTATTTGATAAAATTGCACTCTCGGTTAAATCTTTGCCGTACATTTCAAAATCAACATCGAAAGTAAACCATCTCATCGCCCAGTCAACTTTCCACTGAAGTTTAGAGTTTCCATCTAAAATACTTGTTTCTATTTTTTCTCCACTTTTATCAAAAACTGCCTTTCCAGTTTTCTTATCTATTTCTAATAAAGGTATTTCAAGCACCACTCCTGTTTTTGGACAAATTGGTAAAAACGGGCAATATGTTTTTCTTCTTTCTTCTCTTAAAGTTGGTAGAATAATATTCATTACATCTTCATATTTTTCTGCAACTCTAATTAATGATTTGTTAAAGATACCTTTTTTATAATTTTCTGTTGAGCTTTTAAAAGTAAATTTAAATTTAAATTTATTTAAAAAATCTTTAAGCATTTCATTATTATGCTCTCCAAAACTATTATATTTTTTAAATGGATCTGGAATATTCGTAAGAGGCTTTCCTAAATTATCCTTTAATACTTGATCATTAGGAATATTTTCAGGCACTTTTCTTAATCCATCCATATCATCAGAGAAAGTAATTAGTTCATGATTAATTTTTTCAATATGATTCAAAGCATTTATCATCATGGTAGTTCTAGCTACCTCACCGAAAGTTCCTATATGTGGTAATCCACTTGGTCCATAACCAGTTTGAAAAGTTATTTTATTCTTTTTCTTAATAATATCTTTTCTATCTTTTAAAAGCTTTCTGATTTCAACAAAAGGCCAAGAGGAAGTTGATTGAATTAAGTTATTATCCAGCATAGTAATGGTTTATTAAATTTTATATGCAAAATACAGATATAATTACGTCATATTAAGTTGAATTTTAAAACTATTTAAATAATCTCATTTTTAATGGCTGGTAACAAAACAGTTTTTTTCTTGATTGGAGTATTGCTCATTGTCTTGGGGTTATCAATGTTAGCTCCTTACTCCATGCAGGTTATGTATAAAGAAAACAGTCACAGCTTTATATCCTCATCCTTTGTAACAATATTTATAGGAATTTTATGTATATTAGCAAATCTTGAAAAAGATTTAAAACTTAACTTAAGACAAACTTTTTTGTTTTCCACTCTTGCCTGGGTTACTGTTGCAACCTTTGGAAGCTTGCCTTTTATATTATCAAATCAGACATTTTCTTTTAGCGACGCATTTTTTGAAAGTATGTCAGGTATAACAACTACTGGTGCAACTATTATTTCTGATTTAGATAATAGTCCAAAAAGTATTTTATTGTGGAGAGCAATTATGCAATGGCTTGGAGGTATTGGAATTGTTGTAATGGCCATAACAATATTACCTTTATTAAAAGTCGGTGGTATGCAGCTTTTTAAAATGGAAGGTCCTGATAGTACTGAAAAAATTTTACCAAGAACTATCGAAGTAGCTACTATTATAATTTCAACTTATATAGTTTTAACATTATTTTGTGGTTTTTTTTATTGGATATTTGGTATGACAGTTTTTGACAGCGTTTGTCATTCAATGACAACAATTGCTACTGGAGGATTTTCTACCCACAATGACTCGATTGGTTTTTTTAAAAATTCTAATATAGAAATCATAGCAAGTATATTTATTATCTTAGGGAGCATACCTTTCATTTCTTATTTAAAATTTTCTCAAGGAAATAAAAAAATTTTCTTTCAAGATGTTCAAATAAGAGGTTTAATTTATTTATTAATTATCTCAATATCGATAATGTTTTTGTATTTATTGTTCATAAATTATGAGAGTAGTTTATTTGATAAGATTAGAATTTCTTCATTCAATGTAATTTCTATTTTATCGGGTACGGGATATGTAACTGATGATTTTGGTTTATGGGGAAAATTCTCATTAATTTTCTTCTTGTTTTTAATGTTTATAGGAGGGTGTGCTGGATCAACAGCATGCGGAATTAAAATTTTTAGATTGCAGATGCTTTTAATTTTTTTAAAAAATCAAGTTAAAAAATTAATTTATCCTAATAGTGTGATCATAACTAAATATAATAATCATAAAATATCAGATGATTTTATAAGATCAGTAATTATTTTTATTTTTTCTTTCTTGTTTATATTTTTAATCATTGCTATGCTCCTTTCGATAAGTGGATTAGATTTTGTAACTTCAATTTCTGGTGCAGCAAGTTCAATTTCAAATGTTGGGCCTGGATTAGGTGAAATAATTGGACCAGATGGAAATTATAAAAGTTTGCCAGATTTATCTAAATGGATTTTAGCGACTGGGATGTTGCTTGGGAGATTGGAATTATTTGCAGTTTTAGTTCTTTTCTTTCCATCTTTTTGGAGAAACTAGTTTATGGAAATTTATAAAAAACAATCACTTGCAGAAACTTTTTCAGTTTATTTCGATCGTAGAATGATCAAAATATTATTACTTGGTGCAATTAGTGGTTTCCCTTGGGTTATTATTGGTAGTAGCTTAAGCCTTTGGTTAAAAGAGGATGGATTAAGTAGAAGCACAATTGGTTGGGCTGGTCTTATTTTTGCAGTTTATGCTTTTAATTATTTATGGGCTCCGATTATTGACAGAATAAGAATTCCATGGCTTACAGCTAAAGTTGGTCATAGAAGAGGTTGGATTATAACAATGCAAACATTGATTATAATTTGTTTAATAAGTTGGAGTTTGATTAATCCAACTACAAATTTAGCTCTTGTAATAACTATTGGACTAATTATAGCCATCGCTTCTGCTACTCAAGATATTACTGTTGATGCATTAAGAATAGAACAGATTGGTGAGCATGAGGGCAGATCAATGCAAGCTGGTGCTGCAATGGCCGTTGTTGGATGGTGGACAGGTTATAAATTAGGGGGAGTTGTTGCTCTTAATGCAGCAGAGTTATTTCAAAATGCAGGTTTTGAAAACTATTGGCAAATCACCTTTTTAATTTTAGGTATATTAATCATAGCTTGCAATATTGGTCTTTTATTTATTAACGAACCTCAACCAATTGATAGAGCTGAAAAACAGAAACAAACCGATAAAATGATACGTGATAAGCTTGGTTCCTCAAATTTAATAACTGAAACTTTTGCTTGGATGACTGGAACAATAATCGGTCCAGTTATGAGTTTTTTTAAAAAAAATGGTTTTCAAATTGCTTTAGGAATTTTAGGCTTTGTTTTTCTTTTTAAAATAGGTGAAGCTTTTTTAGGAAGAATGTCAGTCATTTTTTACAAAGAAATTGGATTCACTAAATCTGATATAGCGCTTTATTCAAAAGGACTTGGTTGGATAACAACAGTAATTTTTACTTTATTGGGGGGTTTATTCGCTATTCGCTCTGGAGTTATTAAAGCAATGTTTGTATCTGGTATCTTAATGGCCTCCACAAATCTTTTGTTTTCACTATTAGCATGGTCAGGTAAATCAGAGTTGCTATTTGCAATTGCAGTTATATTTGACGATATGGCAGCAGCCTTCGCTACTGTTGCATTTGTTGCTTTTATCTCTATGCTAGTTGACAGAACTTATACTGCAACTCAATACGCGCTTCTTGCATCAATTGGGACAGCTGGAAGAACTACCTTAGCTGCGTCCTCAGGAGCTTTAGTGGATTGGTTAAATGGAGATTGGGGTATATTTTTTATAATAACTGCTGTGATGGTAATACCATCTCTTATCTTTCTTTATATCATTAAAGATAAACTAAAGCTGAATGACTAAATATTTTACAAATATTTACCCAGAAATAAATCTTTACAAAAATCCTTCTACTAAATCTGAAACTGTGACTCAAATGATATATGGGGACAGTTTTTCTGTTTTTAAAAAATCAAAAAAATGGCTTAAAATTAAAATTAAAGAGGATAAATATAAAGGATACATAAAAAATAAAAATTATTCTTGTTTTATAAAATCAACTCACAAGGTAAATTCTTTAAAGGCAAAAGTTTTTAAATTTCCTAATAAAATAAAGAAGAGTGAAATTACTTATGGCTCTAAAATAAAAGTTATAGATAAAAATTCAAAATTTTTTAAATTTGCTAAAGGATGGATAAGAAAAAAAGATGTTAAACCTATTTCTTATAAAGAAAACGACCCATTTAAAAAAATAACCACTTTTAAAAATATAAAATATAAATGGGGCGGTAAATCTTTTAAAGGAATTGACTGCTCAGCACTCGTACAAGTATTTTTAAATTTTAATAATACATTTTGCCCACGGGATGCTAAAGATCAGGTTAAATATTTCAAAAAAAATGTAAAATTAAAAAATATTAAAAAAAATGATATCATTTATTGGAAAGGTCACGTGGCAATTGCACTTTCAAAAAAAAAACTGATTCATGCTTATGGACCAATGAAAAAAACTGTGATTATGGGAATAAATCAAACAATTAATACAATAGAACGGACAGCTAAGTTGAAAGTAATTGGAATTAAAAGGCTATAATTAGCAAAGGCAGCTTCAGTCTCCCTCCACTGCCCTTAAATATAACTTAAATGATTCGACATTATAATTTAAGACTCTTTATGGTTGTATGTGGATAATGAATGGCGGAGAGAGAGGGATTCGAACCCTCGAAACGGTTTCCCGTTTACACGCTTTCCAAGCGTGCGCCTTCAACCACTCGGCCACCTCTCCAATTAAAAATCATTAATTAATTTAATGAATTTTTCTATAAATTCTTTATTAGTTGGAAGCTTGTTTTTCTTCATATCTTTTTGAATCTTTTTATAATTTTTTTTAATATTATTTAAGGTGCCTAAGAAACTTAAAAAATTTCTTTTTGTAACAAAGATACCTTTTTTATCTCCAATAACATGTTTAATTTCGTCAAAGATTACTACCGGCCTCCTTCTGGCTAAAGACTCAAGTAATACCATTGGATGACCTTCAGTGAATGAGGGTAATATAAAAATATTATGATCATCATAATGTTTAATTAGTTTAGTTTTATTACTTTGTGTAGGAAGAATTCTTATATTGCTTTGATTAATTTTATTTGACCCACCTTTTTCAGCACCAATTATTGTCAAAGAGATATCTCTTTTGTTTCTTATTAATTCAGATAAAGCGAATATTCCTTTTTCAATTCTTATTCTGCCTACGTATAAAAGTTTAAAATTTTTAATTTCAATATTCTTGGGTTGTCTTAGCCAAACTGAGTCTAATTGAGACGGGCTAATAATTTTACCCTTTTTTCCACGAAGTATATAATCTCTACAACTTATTAAGTTTGAGATTGCTCCGGTAATACTAAACATAAAATGATAAATTAGAGGTCCAATTTTTCCAAGTATCGCTTTATATTCTCCATAACCGTCACTTCTCAAATATACTATCGGTTTCCGACCTAAGGTTTTAAGAAATAAAGAAATTAAAAAAGTATAAGGAGAAATTGAAATTATTAAAAATTTAGAGTCCTTGTTTTTTGCAGAATTTTTTACTTCAGATAAATAAGAAAAAATATTATTAAATACCTTAATTCTCTTTAACTTTATTTCATGAGACCTTTTTTTAAATGATTTTCTGCCTAATAAATTTACTTCAAATTTTTTATTTAAACCCTCCGGAGTAGATTTTAAATCTAAGTTATCACAATAATATTTATCATCTTCAGTAGAGATACTTTCATTAGAAAAAATGAATAATTTTTTTTTCATTATGCGTCTTTGTTTATTTTTAAAACCCCGATGAAAGCCTCCTGAGGAATCTCAACTTTACCAAATTGTTTCGATCTTGCTTTACCCCTTTTTTGTTTTTCTAGAAGTTTTCTTTTTCGGTCAGTAGCTCCACCGCCATGTATTTTTGTCAAAACGTCTTTTTTAAATCCCTTTATAGACTCCCTTGCAACAATCTTACCACCGATAGCTGCTTGAACTGGAATCATAAAATTGTGTCTTGGTATTAAATCTTTTAATTTTTCACAGACTTGTCTTCCAGTGGTTTGCGCAAAATCTTTATGTATAATCATAGCTAATGCGTCTACAGGTTCAGAGTTTACAAGTATACCAAGTTTTACTAAATCTCCCTCTCTATAGTCAGAAATTTCATAATCGAAACTTGCGTAGCCACTTGAGATAGATTTCAATTTATCATTAAAATCAAATACAACCTCGTTTAACGGTAAGTCATACGATAAAACTGCTCTTTTGCCTGAGTAACTTAAATTTGTTTGAACTCCTCTTTTGTCCTGACAAATTTTTATAATAGATCCTAAATATTCATCTGGCGTAATAATAGTAGACTTAATCCAAGGCTCTTCTATTTTTTCAATTTGAGATGGGTCAGGCATATTTGATGGATTTTGTAAATCTAAAACTTCTCCCTTGGTTTTATGAACTTTGTAAATTACTCCAGGAGTTGTGGTGATAAGATTAACGTCAAACTCCCTTTCAAGTCTTTCGGTGATTATTTCTAAATGCAATAAACCTAAAAAACCACATCTAAAACCTAAACCTAAAGCACTAGACGACTCTGGTTCGTAAGAAAAACTTGCATCATTAAGTTTTAATTTTGCTAGACCATCTTTTAGTTTTTGATATTCAGAACTATCGACGGGAAAGAGGCCACAAAAAACTACAGGTTTACTCGGTTTAAATCCCGGTAAAGGTTCATCAATTGGATCACTGGCGTCACAGATGGTGTCTCCAACTTTTGTTTCTGACAGAGATTTTATACCTGTAATAATAAAGCCAATTTCACCAGAACTTAATTCCTCAATATCATTAGGTTTAGGCGTGAAAACTCCTACTTTTTCAACTACGTATTCTTGTTTATTAGACATTAATCTTACTTTCATATTTTTTTCTAATTTACCGTTGATGACTCTAACTAAAATGACTACTCCGAGATAACTGTCATACCAGCTATCTACTAATAAACATTTCAATTTTTCATTAACCGCTCCATTTGGAGCAGGTAACTTGTTAATAATTGCCTCTAAGATTTCATCTATTCCTTCTCCAGTTTTTCCAGAACAAGAAATAGAATTAGTCGTTTCAATTCCTACAACATCTTCGATTTCTGTTTTTGTTTTTTCAATATCTGCAGCAGGCAAATCTATTTTATTTAAAATTGGTATAACTTCGTGATTAATTTCTAAAGCTTGATAAACATTTGCTAAAGTTTGAGCTTCTACTCCTTGAGTACTGTCAACAATTAAAAGAGACCCCTCACACGCTGATAGAGATCGGCTTACTTCATAGCCAAAATCTACATGTCCAGGAGTATCGATAATATTTAATATATAATCTTTGCCATCTTTTGCTTTGTAATTGAGTTTTACAGTTTGCGCTTTAATTGTAATTCCTCTTTCTCTTTCAATATCCATTGAATCAAGAACTTGTTGTTTCATTTCACGATCAGAAAGCCCACCACATTTATGTATAATTCGATCAGCAATAGTTGATTTTCCATGATCTATATGCGCAATTATAGAAAAATTACGTATTCTTTTTATATCTGACATTAGGACCTGATTGTAGCACCAGTTTTTTTGCTTACTATATCAATAATTTTTTTACTGATTTCTTCTAAATCTTTTTCAGAAAGAGTCTTGTCTAAAGCTTGTAGTGTAACGTTAATTGCAACTGACTTTTTATCTTTTGGAATATTTTCTCCCTCAAAAACATCAAAAGTTGATACATTTTGAATTAAATCCTCATCTACTTCTCTAATAATTTTCTCTAGAGCGCCAATTTTAAAAATTTTATCTATCACGAAAGCAAAATCTCTTTCTGATTTTTGATAATCCGATGCCTGAAAGCTTTTTTTACTTTGTCTTAATTTTTTATTTGGTTCAGGGATATTTTTCAAAAATATTTCAAATCCAAAAATATTTTTATCTTTACAATCTAAATTCTTAATAATTGCCGGATGTATTTCTCCAAAATAAGCTAAATGGGGTCCTTTTTCTGATTTAAGAGTTACTGACCCTGATCTACCTGGATGATAACTGTATTTTGTATTGTCGCTCACAAAAAGATGTTTTTCTTCTATACCAAGTTCTATCAATGTTTTAATAACATCGCTTTTGATATCAAAAACATCAATATTTCTCTCTTTGTCTAGCCAGCTTTTTCTATTAATTTTTCCAGACTTCAAACCTCCAACCACAATTTGTTGTTCCCCTGGATTTTTTCCAAAGAATGTTGGGCCAATTTCAAATAAAGATAAGTCTTCGTATCCTCTATCTTGATTTTTTTTAAGGTAAACAGCTAAATTAGAAAAAATTGAACGTCTTAAAACATTAAGATCAGACGAAATTGGATTGAAAATTGAAATTTCTTTTTCACCTTTTGCAAACTGTTTATCAATTTTTGAGTCTGCAAACGACCAGGTTACTATTTCCATATAGCCTTTAGAAGCTAAAGATCTCTGTGATAAATGGAAAAGTTTTTGCTTAAAGTTTAAAGTATCTAGGGTTCTTTTTTTGTTTGGTTCAATTAATTTTATATTATTGAAACCTTTGATTCGAATTAGCTCCTCAATCAAATCTTCGTCCAAACTCACGTCTGGTCTCCAGCTTGGTACTTCTACTTTAATAACTTTTTGACCTTTTTTACATTTAAAACCTAGAGAGGATAAAATTTTATCAATTTCATTAGCGGTGATCGAAATACCAATTAGTTTTTCAAATTTTTCTACTCGAAAATTAATTATCTTATTTTTTTGGTTCGTCTTTCCAGTAATTTGAAACTTACTTACTTCCCCTCCGCAAATTTTCAAAATTAGTTCAGTTGCAAGTTCTAACCCTTCTTTAATCGAGTTAGGATCAATTCCTCTTTCAAATCTGTACTTGGCATCTGTATTTATATTAAGAACTCTAGCTGTTTTTCTTATTGAAGATGGGCTGAAATAAGCAGCTTCTAATAGTATATTTTTCGTATCAAATTCGGTAGAGGTAGATATTCCTCCAATAATTCCGCCTAACCCAAGGACACCAGATTTATCAGAGATGACGCACATGTCTTTTTTTAATTTATATTTTTTATTATCTAATCCCTCAAACATCTCGCCTTCTTTGGCGTTTCTAACTATAATTTCTTTATTAATTTTATCAGCATCATAAGCATGCAATGGTCTATTAAGGTCAAACATTACATAATTTGTTATATCCACTACAGCAGAAATAGGTTTTAGACCTATTGCGATTAATTTTTTTTTAAGCCATTCTGGACTTTCTTTATTACTTATATTTTTAATGTAACAGCTTCCAAAGATATCACATCCTTGGTTTTTTTCTTTTTTAATTGATGTTTTAATTTTATGTTTTGTATTTCGTTTAATTTTTTTTCTCTTTATTGCTATTAATTTTCCAACCCCTGCAGATGAAAGATCTCTTGCAATACCTCTAACACCTAAACAATCAGCACGGTTAGGGGTTATAGAAATATCAATAGCTTTTTGTGAGCTAGTTTTAAAATAGCTTTTCCCTATCTCTTTCTCTTTATTTTTAAGTTCGATAATCCCTTCGCTTTCATTAGATAAATTAAGTTCACTTTCGGAACAAAGCATCCCTTTTGACTCAACACCTCTTATCTTTGCTACCTTTAATTCAAAATTAGTTTTAGGTATTATGGCTCCAGGAGGTGCATAGATTGTGATTAGACCTTCTCTGGCATTTGTAGCTCCACATACAACTTTTAAAATTTCTTTCCCACCGATAGTAACATCACAAACTTTTAACTTATCAGCATTAGGATGTTTTTCTGTTTTTAAAACTTTTGCGATTTTAAACTTACCCATCTCTCCAGAGTTTTCTTTTACACTTTCGACTTCGAGACCGATATTTGTAAGACGATCAATAATCTCATTTTCTTTAGCTGATGTTTTAAGATGCTCTTTAAGCCAAGGAATTGTGATGATCATTTACTAAGTCCTCTATAATTAGTTGGAACATCTAATGGATCAAATCCAAAATGGCTTAACCATCTGTAATCGGCCTCAAAGAAAGCTCTTAGATCATTAATTCCATATTTTAACATTGCTAAACGATCGATTCCTATTCCGAATGCAAATCCTTGATATTTTTTAGTATCAATTTTTACATTTTTTAGAACATTAGGATGAACCATTCCGCATCCTAAAATTTCTAGCCATTTATCCCCTTCACCGATTACAATTTTTCCTTTTTCAATTTTGTATCCAATATCAACTTCCGCTGATGGTTCGGTAAAAGGAAAATGACTTGGCCTAAATCTCATTTTTACATTTTTAACTTCAAAAAACTCTTTTATAAAATAATCAAGGCAACCTTTAAGGTGCCCCATTGTGATACCTTTATCTATGTGTAAGCCTTCAAGCTGATGGAACATTGGTGCATGAGTTTGATCACTATCACATCTATAAGTCCTTCCCGGCACTATTATTTTAAATGGTGGTTTACTTGATAACATTGTTCTAATTTGAACTGGTGAAGTATGAGTTCTCAACAACAATTTTTTATTTTCTTCTAAATAAAAAGTATCATGCATATCTCTAGCAGGATGTTCTTCGGGTGTATTTAATGCTGTAAAATTATAATATTCTGTCTCAACGTCAGGTCCTTCGGCAACTGAAAAACCTATTTCTGAAAAGATGGAAGATATTTCATCTATAACTTGTGAGACTGGATGAATTTTTCCTTGGCGTCCGGGTCTAATTGGCAAAGTAATATCAACTTTTTCATTTTTAAGTTTTTCATTTATTTCACTTGTTTCAATCTCAATATTTTTTTGCTCTAACTGATGTGTTAGATCGTCTTTAATTTTATTTAGATTTGTAGCAAATTCTTTTCTTTTTTCTGGATCTAAAGATCCTAAAGATTTGAACTGATGGGTAATTTGACCATTTTTTCCGAAAAATTCTGTCTTTATATTTTGAAGATCGTCTTTTGTTTTTACGGAGTCAATCTTTGCATTAAATACAGAAGTTATTTTTTCTAAATCACTCATTAGGTAATTGATTTTTTATATTAAGTTGAGATTAAATCAAAGACCCTTTTAAGCTAGGGAGGATTGAACCTTTTTTACTACTGATTTAAAGACTTCAGGATTATTGTAAGCAAGCTCTGCTAGAACTTTTCTGTCTAACTTAATTTTTGATTTGGCTAAACCGTTAATAAATTTTGCGTAAGTTAACCCTTCGGCTCTCACACCGGCGTTGATTCTCTGTATCCATAATGACCTAAATTCTCTTTTTTTAGCTTTTCTATCTCGGTAAGCATATTGCATGGCTTTTTCCATCGCTTGACGAGCAATTCGGATAGTATTTTTTCTTCTTCCTCTTTGTCCTTTTACAGATTTTAAAACTTTATTATGCTTTGCTCTACTTACTACACCACGTTTTGTTCTAGCCATATTATCCTCTTAAGTTATATGGCATATACGATTTGACAATTCTAGAATCTTGTTTCGACATAATCGTAGTGCCTCTTTGTTTTCTTATTTGTGAATTGGTTCT
>CACJAU010000015.1 GCA_902591415.1 uncultured Pelagibacteraceae bacterium | reverse complement strand
AAGGTAAAAGACCTTGTAGAGCACCTGGCATTCTTTGTAAGAATGGCAGAGTGCGTTGTCGCATTCATGGTGGATGGAGCTCAGGTCCTAAAACTAAAGAAGGTAAAGCAAAGTCTGCTCAAAATATAATTAACTATAATGACAAAAGAATTAGTAATAACAGAACAATTAACTAGCAAGATTTGCCAAGAATTGATGAATGGTGTTCCACTTGCTAGACTTGCAAGATCCAAGGAATATCTTTTTCATTAGTAAAGGATCATCTGATATACTTTCATCAACCATTAATAATATATCAATTGCAGTATCATAATTAGTTAATTGCCTTGGAGTTGCTCTTAACTTTAATCTTTTATGATAATAACCAAGTTCTGATTTTAAATAACAAGTTTCTATAATCTGATACATAGAAGGAACATTTTTATTGCCTGGAGCTTTTAAAAATCTTTCACATCTTCCAGCATCATCCAGGATCATAACTATATTCCTTCTTACTTTAAGATATATATCTACATCATGCTCTATTTTTGATAACATCTTTAAGCACCCATGGATATTGTAATTGTTCTTTTTTAATTTTGTTAAGTTCTTCTGTTGGCAAATCGTCTAGTTTATCATAGAGCTCATACTGATCTAATCTTGGATATAAATATTCTCTCTTTAATTGTTTTGTATTTATCTCTTTAAGATGACCATTTAATACTCTCCATCCAGCACTTTGATATTTTTTAAATCCAATACTTTCTAAAAATTTTCTGTGCGATGGCATATCAAAAGAAATATATTTATCTTGCTTAATTGTAATTAATGGCAAATCTAAATGTCTTACATTTGATAAAACAATAAGCTCTTTTTGGACCTCATCTTTTGTTAATTGGAATTGTCCAGCTACATTTACAATACGAATAAATGCTTGTTGTTTTTTAATATTATATTGACCACATAAATATTGATAAATCCTAAACTGTAAGTCAGTCAAAGGTAATGTGTTTATATTAGGATCTGTTAAGTAAAATTTTGACATAATTATCTTGCCTTAAAAAGTTTTGATTGTGTTCGTTAGTGTCTGTTACTCTCTTCAATAAGTAATCTTTAGCTTGGCAATCTGGAATGTGTTGGACCACTTTATACTCTAGGTACTGGAGCATCCAATCAGGCTCTAATCGCAATATACGAGCTCCTGAGAGGTTATTACGAACATGAAATTGAGTGATTTCTCTGTTTTCAGTGTTTTCATCCACTGTGTACCAGATTGTGAAAAAAGGTATTTTAGCTGCTTTGGCCAGGATCTTATAAGGTCTATAAAGCCACTCTGATTTGGATCTAAATTGATTATCTTTATTGTAGATATGATCTGCCAGGAAAAGAGGAGCTGCACATGCTGGACAAATAGAAACCTGGTCTATATCTGAATAAGCAATGCCATTATGCTGATTTCTATGCCAATATGAGAAAGGTGTTACTAATTGGTCAAAATACTGTTTTCGAGGCATCAAAAAAGCCTTAATTTCCTCAGATAAATAGTCAAGTCTTTTATTATCCACTTTGGATAATGTCCTTGACTTTCCGATATTAGATATTAAATATTAAGAATTATGAAAAAATACATTTTAAGAAACTATAAAATCTTAGAAGTTGGAGTTAGGACAAAGTATAAACTAGAAGATACTGTTGATGATATGCCTCCTGAAGATGAAGAGAGACAATATACTTTTAAAGCAGCAAAAAAACTTCAAGATTTAGGTTATAAAGATGGTGGATTTTATATTGATGATAGAGTTTTTATAAAACCATCAAAAGAAAACCTTATTACAAATTAAAGAAAAAAAAATAAATGGCTCTTCCTTATAAAGAAGAAAAACTAGGCAATTGGCAAAATGTAAGCGAGCTAGTTGATTTTAAAATAATTAAACTAGCTCCTCAGTCATTACTTGGTGTTGGTAAAGCTGATGTTATGCTGCTTTATAAAAAAAAATCTGGAGAAACAGAAAAAGATCAAAAAAGATTAATTATATTTGGTCCAGAAGATGCAGTTTATCAAAGAGCTTTAGATAAAATTAAAGAAAAGAAAAATCCAGCTAAGGCAGCAGAATTACAAAATAGATTTATAGAAGAGTGGAAAGCTACTGATTATGAAAAACCAAGCTCTTCTCCTTCGTCATTATTAAAAAGAAAATTATTTGAATTAAATTTAAACACAAAAGAATTTGCAAAACAAACTGGAGTAGCAGCTCCATCTTTATATCATCATGTTTCTGGTGGAAGAGAGATCTCAAGAGAAACTGCAATTGAATATGCAAATAAATTAAATTGTGATCCAGTGGATTTAATGTTTGATAAAATTTCTATTCCAGTATGGTCTAAAGTAAATTTATTAAAATCTACTGAACTTGAAGAAAGTTATAGACCAGGAAGATTATTTGCTTATGCAGCCGAAAATGATTTAGAAAAAGTTGTAGTTCCAAGAGATATTTATAGAGAAGATATTAAAGCAATTAAAATTGATGCAAGAGGATCTATGTATCATAATAAAGTTGCTTTTTATTATAGAGCTGCCGATAGAGAGGCAGATTGTTTAAATGAATTATGTATTGTTGGAGTAGAAGCTCCACTTGGTCCAGCTGAACTTACTGATGCAACAGAAGAAAGATATTATTTTGGATTATATGAAGAAGTTAGAGGACAAAGTAATTTAATTAATCCAGATCCTTATGTTGATGTTTATAAAAATAAATTTATTTTACAAAATTTTAGACCAACATTTATAGCACCAGTAATTAGTTTATTAAACCCAGTAGCAGTAGTAGATAAAACAAAATTAAAATATAATATTCCTCAAGCAGCTCTTGTTAGAGAAGAAGAAAAATTAAAGTCTGAAATATATAAATTAAGATCTGAATTAGAAAAAAGAAATTCTTTAGAAAAAACATCTCAAGAAGTTAAAAAACAATATGAAAAATTAGAAGAAGAATTAAAAGTACAATTGGCAAAAGTTGCTGAAGTTACACATAGAATACAACATGAAACTGAACAAAAATTAAATTTATTTGAAAAAGAGCAATCTATAATTAATAAAATTTATCATCCATTAAAAGTTATTAGAGGTAAAAAATAATGTTTGAAAAATGGATTGAAGAAAAACAAACTGCAACAGATCATGATATTGAAAAAGATTTCCAAATACCAATTAACACATTAAAAAAATGGAGATTAAATAATCAAGGACCAATGCACTTTAGATTAGGAGATAAAATTTTATATCCAAGAGCAGCTTTTATCGAATGGTTTGAAGGACATATTAAGAACAAAAAAGCTCCTATCGTTTCAATCGGATCTAATCGTACCAAGAAGGATATTTCCAAAAAATAATATTATCCAAACTGGATAATGAGCTTTACATATAATCTGAGATAATTATATGAGCTCTCATGGAATTAAATAACGAAATTTTACAAGATCCTTTAAAAGAAAAAACCTTACCTCTCTTTGCAGAGAAATTAAAAATCTCACACTTCTCCCCAACACAATTTGCATTACCTGATAGTGCCTGGCTATTCAAATATGTTTGTTTAACTCAACAACAAAGAAGAGAATTATTAGATAGCAATTCAGCTATGGAGGCTGGAAAAAGAGTAGGAGAGGTATTGCAGCGAATACATGCTGAAACAATTTATAAATTAAATCCTTTAACAAAAAAAGTTGCACCAACAACTAATGAAAAAATTAGTTTAGATAATGCAATAGAAGAACAAATAGAAATTTTTAAAGAATACCAGCCAGTCGATGACAAAGATAGCGATAAAAAAATAAAGTACCTGGAGGAAGTTCCTCAAATAGTTACTAATGCAAATGCTGGTTTAACAGAACTCGGAATAGCAAGTCCTATTACTTGCGAAAGACAAGTCTCAATAGATGCTAACAAGTTGGATGATTTTTTTAGTTCTCCTTCGTTATCTACTGTTGGCAGAATTGATTTCGATTTTGGTCAAATGAGGATCGGTGAAAATCCGACATCAACTGGTGTTGTACCATCAGGTCCTGATGCCTTTCTACCTCAAAAGATCGTTGAATTGAAAACTAAATATTCGAGGCTTGGCAAAGTTAAAAAGGATGGTAGTAGGAGTTTTCTTGTTTCCTCCTCTCCAGCTACTCCGAGTTTTAACCATTTGGTACAGTGTGCAGTTTATGCTGCACATTGGAATTTTAAAGTTCCAGTTTATTTACTCTATTCAACTGCAAAAGATTTTCAAATTTTTGATAGCACTAATTGTCATCATTTAACAATTGAAGGAATGAAAAAGAATTTACAAATAATGTTTAGAACATTTATGAGAAGAGAAAAATTACTTTCTCAATATCAAGATTATACAAGAGAAGAAATTATAGAGCATGCAGTGCAAATGATTGATCCAAACTTCGATCATCCTTTTGCCTGGAATGGATTACCACCACAATTATTGCAAGAGGCAAAGGAATTATGGAAAGTAAATTAATTAAAGATTTTCACATCCAACATAAATTGGACAAAATAAAAAAGCTGCAACTAAAGCAGCGATTAAAACTAACACTAACAATAGGAGTTATATTATGTCTAATAATAATAATACTGTAATTCCTGACGATCTAATTACTACCATCAATGATTTTAAAAAATCAAAAAATGGACAGATGATTAACATCCATGGAAAAGAGTATGCAACAGTAGCTCATAGAATTGCAATATTTAGAAGAAATCTTGGTGCAAAAGCTAAGATTGAAACTGAAGTTATTTCAATTGATAAAGATACTGTTGTTTGCAAAGCAACTATTTCATTAAGTGGAAATGTTATTGCAACTGGTCTTGCAGAAGAAAAAAGAACTGCGTCCAGAATAAATCAAACTTCAGCTCTTGAAAACTGCGAAAGTTCAGCAGTAGGTAGAGCTCTTGCATTTTGTGGAATTACAAATGATCAAATTGCATCAGCAGAAGAAGTTTCAGCTGCAATAGAGCAGCAAGACATAAAAATCCAAACATGCCTTAAAGATTTAAACTCTGTAAGTCATGCTGGAAATTATAAGGAATGGTTGTCTAAAAATAAAGTTTTCCTTTCCGATCTGAAGTCAAAAAATCCATTAGTCTATAAAGATTTTATGGAAAAATTTACTTCAGCTAAAAATAATCTGCAACAAAGAGGAGTAATCTAATGTCAGATGAACAAATGCAAAAGAAAGAAAGACCAGATCTTGGAGCAGCTTTCATTGCAACAAATAAAAAATCTCCACAATCATACGATATGTCAGGAACAATTGTAGTTGATGGAGTTAAGCATAAGTTTGGAGCTTATAAACAAAAAGCTAGTGGTAAAGGTAAGATGCCAGAAGGAACAGTGTTCTATACTTTTTATAGAGTAGAACTTGCTGATGCTCCTGGAGGAGCTGCTGATACCAGCTTTGAGCCATCTGAACTGGAGGCTTAATGAATCCAGATAAATTCAAATCAGTTGCAATTAATATTGCTACTTACAAACTACTTGAGGAACTTTCTCAAAAAAAGTTTGAGCTGCCTATTTCAATGAGTAAGACAGTTGAATTTTATATCACAAAAGCTCATGAGGATTTTAAGAAAAATGGCAAAAGTAAATCTTAATAAAAGATTAACTGAGTTAGAAAAATCCAGAGAAGAGGATTATGGATCTTTCAGTCGCAATATGAAAAAAATTGCTGCTGCTTGGTCCATCCTCTTAGATCCATATTTAAAGCAAGACATACCTGGTCATGTAATTCCACTTCTTTATGCTCAGGCAAAATTAATTAGAGCAACACATAAATTTAAACAAGATACTTATGATGATGCTCTTGCTTACATCGTTCAATCACATGACATGCACAAAGAAAAATCAGAAGAGATTGATACCGATGAGTTACTTGGAATGGAAGCTAAACCAGGAACTCAATGGTAGATCCACTTTTGAAAAAAATGAAAAATTTTTTAAAGAATATCAGGAGTACATAAAAAGTGAGTACAGAAAAAAGATTTATAAATAACATAGTAAAATTTCCTGGATCTGAAAATCCACAATTGGATGAACAACAAAGAGAAATTTTAAAACATACAGCATCAATAGCTGCCAAAATGTCAGATCCTAAATGGCATAATTACCCAATCACACAAATAGAATTATCAATATTATCAAATCATGGCGAGACAATAGAGTTCGCACCAATTACAGCTGCAAGACTTAATTCAGTTCTTGCAACATCATTAATCAGAAACTCATTTATGGAGGATTTTTTATGAGTAGAAAACCGAGAGAAAGTTATTGCTCTATGAGCAAGACAACTTTCCTAAACGATAAGACTGGTCCTTATAAGAGATTAGATAATAGCTCTTGGTGGATCAAAAAGAAAACAGATGGATCTGTTGGATATTTTGTAGATATGCAATCTAAATTTCAGCAGCTGCCTAATGCTTGTTTTAAAGCAACATGCGAAAGCTCAAAAACACTAGATGTCGAATTAATAAAATCTGATGTTAAACAATTTATGGAGGCAACTGATGGCAAAGAACAGAGATAAAGAAGATGTTAAAAGATTTGCATGTATGATTGGATCTAATTTAAGATATTTAAGATTAGATAGAGCAGTCTTTATGCCTCAGAAAGTTCCAGCATCTTTTCTAGGTGTTTCATTTCAGCAAATGGAAAAATATGAAAATGGAAAAAATGTTCCATGCTCATATAGATTAGTTCAATTGGCAGACTTTTATAAAGTTACACCAAACGACATAACTAATCCAGATTACATACAAAATAAATCAATCGAAAAAGGAGTTATCAGTGGCAATAATTGAAAGCGATAAAATAGATATAGAGATCCAAGAGCAGCAAGAAAATGCTGGATGTAAGTATATGGTTTTAGTTAGCTTTGAAGGACCAGATCAAAGCAAAGAAATTGCTAAAGTTTTATTAACTAATAGTAAGCCTCACATAAGGCAAACTGTTGATACTGGAAATGTAGTTAAAGACAATGAATAAAATAATTAAAACAACAACTGGAGAGGCTAGTTTTATTCTTGAGGAAAAGTTTGAAGATGAAGCTAAAGCTGAAGAAGGAAAAGAGCCAGTCTCTCAGGAGGTCAAAGAGATGAGTATTAAAATTGATAATATTAAGTGGAGGAAAAATGAATCTACCTCATAATCTTCCAATAGATAGTAAAGTTCAAAGATTAAAAAGAAGATACCAAGGTCTAAGTAGAGTAGCAGCAGCTATCAATGATCTTTATATCTATGGAGTATATCCTTCCAATTTTCCAAACTTAACAGTGGTCCTGGAACAAGCAAAAGATCACTGCAAAGAAATAATAAAAGAAACTAAAAAAGAAATTGCCTTTATTGAAAATCCTAATGGCATGTATGATTTAGTTATGAATGAGGAGCTTCCAGATGCTGATACAGAAATCGCAGTTAGAGCTACACAAACAGATCCAGAAACTAAGTAACGATTTAAATGAATGTAAGAATGTTGAGAAGCAGCATAAGAGAATGAATGGATTACTGTATGAAGAGGTAGATAGATTAAAAAAAGCAAATAACAAATTAAAAAAAGAAAACGCATTACATAAGAAAAATATTCAAAATTACTTTTTAAAGGCAAAATTCCAAAAATAAAACGCACACAGAGCCACAGAGACTGCGATTTCGCAGCCTCCATGACCTTTGATACCTAGTTATTTTTTAGAAAAATTAGGAATTAATGAATTGTTATTAGCAGCAGCTTTTGCATCTGCTACTTTTTTTCTGTCTTTATCTATTAGTTTATTACCATAGATACCTTCTGTTGTAGAAAATTGAGTATGACCAATAATAGTCTTTACTCTGTTTTGGTCCAACTCAGGAGAAGCAGCCATTGCAGAAATCAAATGTGATGCCAATCTATGTCTAAAGATCTTTGTTGGATAACCTTTAAGTGGAGATGAGTTAATTATAACATGACCATCTCTTCTAACAGTGATGTCTGCTAATCCCATTCTTGCATAAACTTTCCACATAGTCGCATTAATATATTTGTAACTCAATGGACCATCTCCTTTAAGACCAGGAAATAACCAGGTAGAATATTTATTATTCTTTTCCAAGTAATCCATCCAAACATTTAAAAATTTAATGCTGTTGTCATCCATAGCAATTCTTCTTTTGCTACCTCTATTCTTTGTTCTGTTGTAATAAGTTTGATTAATCCAAGTTCCTTTAATCACTAACTCTTCATTATCAAAATCAACACAATCTTTTTTAAGACCAGCTAATTCAGAAGCTCTTAAACCAAATAAAAATAACATACAGAAAATACCAAAAGCATTGGCAGCATTTCTGTCATTATAAAAATCTTTATATAATTCATTTAAGATTTCTTTTATTTGATCATCTCCAATCAACTCCACTTCTTTTCTGTAGATTAGATCGTCATCGTGAGGAACAACAGCATGATAAGTAAGAATATCAAACTCTTCATTATCCATACTTGGATCTTTACCTATAGCTTTCATTCTTCTTAAAAAATGCTTTATGTCTTTAACCGACTTACGCATTGTTTTAAAAGGAACTTTAGCTGCTTTACATTTATCCAAATAATTTTCCATATCCTTGATGTTAAAACTAGACAACAAGACTTTATGGTCCATGTATTTAGATATTCTCAATCTGTATTCAGTGTCATATCTTTTTACAGAATGATCTGTGATCCTGGTACTTTCATCAGATTGATCTAACTTCCAAGCAGCAAATTCTTTAAAGGCTTCAACTACTGTTTCGCCTCCTTGCTCTTCCTGGATAGTTGATTTGTTATCAGCTGCCATCAATTGAAACATACAATCTTCAGCTTCTGATTTTTTTAAAAATGGATGAGGAGATGCAGTAGATCTATCCTCTATTCTTTGAACAATCCATTTACCATTCTTTGGTGTTACTCTGTATATCTTCATAGATATTTCATAGTCTCATCAGATAACTTGACAATGATAAACTACTCTAAAATAAGACGCAGAAGTTGAATCACTATTTTTAGATAGTGAATTGTAGTGAATGATTTTCCTACACATCAAATTTTGAAAGATTATCTTGTAAAATAATATGACTTGACTAAGCCTTTCATAGTTATTGTTTATAAAACTATGAGGCGAATAAAGGCTTGGATTAACAGTCAACTGCTCTACCAACTGAGCTACCGAGGAATGTTTAATGACAGCAATGTTTATTTCATTTTTCATTAAGTGTCAAAACCAATTGTAGTGATTTTTTTTTCACTGTTTGTTTTTATTCGAGCCATAGTAATTTTAACTTAACATAAAATAGGAAATTATAATATAGTCAAATTCACTACAATTTGATTCACTTTTTAAAGATCAACTTGCAGTATTCGTAAAATATTCCAAGATAAATTATAGGTAACATTTACCATTGATAGTAGAATCTAAATATGTGATTTTAAAGGATAGAAAGAGAAGGTATAAATGAAAAAAGATGAAGTAACAATTGGATCAACATCTTACTTAAATTTAAACTTTGAGAATTGGTCCAAAGATCAAAAAGAAAGAGCTGAGCAACTTTGTAAAAGACTTAAGCCAGCTTATGCAAAAATAAGAGCCGAAAGCATTTGTAATGTCAAAAATTTAGATAAGGTTTTGGCTATGAGTAAAGACATCGGTTTTATAAATATTAGAAACCATGTGAGATATGCTGAGTACAAAGCATTAAAACCATTCGATACACATTTAAAAAATCTTATTTTAAATTATGTGGTTTATTGTTCAGCAGCTGGAGAAACAATCTATAAAGAAAAGTTGGCAAAAAAAGTTAATGCCTCGCATAAAACAGTTCAAAAAATAATTAAAGATTTGGTTGATGGTGGATTTTTTATTGAGATGGCAGCTCATTCAGTCAAAGAAAAAGATAAGGATTTTAGAATTATTAATATTAGACCATCTGTTGATGTAACAGTAGCTTATATTGACTATAACATCAGAGCTATAATTAATGATATGAAATTTGTTGCAGCTTATACAAAAATTAAATTACAGTTTGAATTTGATTACAACGAAAGTGTTGTTGCATGATTTTTAAAGTAAAAATAAGTGATGCTATGGACCAGAATATGTCCGAAAAAGAACTGAGAAAAATTGTTGGAGATTATATTTTGAGTAGAGTTAAGGAGACTGGATCAATGACTGTTCCAGTGGTTAATGCTGAGAATGGAACTACAAGGATTTTTCAAATAAGTGCACCAAAGGCAGCATAATGAATACTAATATAGATATGTTTGATCTTCAAAAATTTATATTTAAGAATAGATATAAAAAAAGTTTTTTAGAGAGACTTTTTATTTTTATTAGAAAGAAACTGTTTTAATTCAGCTAACTTTCTAAGTGCTGTAGTTCTATCGGTTAATACTTTTTCTTTTTCTTGAAGCTGCTCTTTCTTTTGTGAGAATATGCTTTTGACTTCTTCTTTTTTTTGTACATTCTTTTTTTCCTCATAGTAATCTGTCATGCAATCTTTCTCAGGCTCTTTACCTGGAATATGTATTCGACAGAAGTTTAAATAATCAGGATAGCTTGTTACAAATGTTTCTGTTTGAGATCCACAATAGGCACAAGTAACCTGGACCTGAGTTTCAGGTTTTTTTCTTCGCATTAATTATTTTGTGTAACCTGAGCTATCGTATTTATCTTTAGTAATTTTAACCACTCTGTATCTACCATTATCATTTTCAATAATTGCATCTACCTTTCCACATTGCATTCTAACATTTTCTGGATTAACCGATCTCTCAACTTGTCTCTTTGCTTTTAAGCATGAACTCATTTTTTGATCTTGAATATAAGTATGTTCAATTATTCCACCTTGATAGAACATACATAAAACTATAACTCCACTAATGACTGTTTCCATTTGCTCTTACCTTGTCTTTTAATTTTTCTATTTCATTAAGCAATCTATCAACATCTTTTTGTAATCTAGATATGTTAGTTGCGTTATGACGACTTTCTTTTAGTTCTTCTTGTATATCTTCAATATCTTTTAAAGCATCTTCAATTAGTAAAAATTGTTCGCTATCAGCTGGTAAAGATCCAAGTTCTCCTCTTGGCCATTTAATAGAAAATTCAACAGCTCCTTCTAAATCTTTCTTAATTAATTTAGTATCAACCTCTAATAAATTAACTCTTTCAATAATAGAAAATCCAAACCAAGCTGCTACAAGACATGCTCCAATAATAGAAATTAAATTACCAATAGGAAGATTTATTCCAGTGTTTTGATTGAGCTTTAACTCTTTCATCTTCCTTGTCCTAAATAACGATTAGTATTTTTTTGTCTTTTCTCATGTTTAGATAAAGATTTTTTATGTTGTCCTGGTCCTCTTTTTTTAGGCTTATCTCTTGGAACAAAATGGACAAATTTAATTTTTGCCACTATTTCTTTTTAAGTTTTTTCATTGTGGTTACACCAAAAGATGCACCAACTATTGTTAGAATAATGTACCAAAACATAGGATCTGCTTTTTGAAGTATATCCCAGCCTCTTTCCATCGCATCCTGAGCTGGTGGCCAGAAATGTAATCCCATTAAAATTGTGAAAAAAAGACAAAGCCATTCATCTTTTAATGAGTTTTCTTGTTGCTTAACTTGTTCTAATTGAACACCAACTTTAGCCACATCTAATTTAGTTGCAGCTTCAATTTCTTTAGCTTTAATTATCTTATCCTTTTCTAATTTGTGAGTAATTGCTCCGATAGTTTTATCAGCAATTATCTTTACAAAAGGATTTTTCAGTAGTCCTAGTAGTTGTATCATAATGTTGTTTTGTTTTAATTATTTGGCAGTAGCCAATAAAATAAAAAAATAAAAAAAATATAAAGAGCTTTAGGTATTTCAATAAATCCAAGAATTAGGTCTTGCATCAAAACCATCTTCAGAAGTAAGTAAATCTATATGAATAAAACTTTTTGCAATTCCTAAGCCAGAAACTTTAGTTGCAAAATAGTCTATTAACTCTTTTCTTTTTTGGCTGCTACTTGTAGCAATATCAATTGCTTTGCCAGTTGTATGAGGTCCATTTGGACCAGTAGAGCTTATGTTGTTGTTATGCTCACTACATCTATAACCTGATGTAATTCTTAGTGGACCAAGTGTTTCTCTAGCATCCTGGATCAGGTCCATTAATTCCTCATCAATCTTTAATTCTCCACAATGCTGACACTTAACCTCATCTGGTGTAAAGTTACACCATTCCTCATTCCATTGTTCTTTTTCTGTAATCATATTATCTCCAATTAAAAAAGCCGATTAATCCAGCAGCTATAGTTCCAAGGAAAACAAGAACTTTAACCATTCCTTTTCCAGTAGATACTTCGTCAGAAAGTTTTGCTACTTTCTTATTTAATTCATCAATTGATTTTAAAATTTGTTTATGTCGTTCTGCTGTTAGTTTCTCATGAGAAGAGATCCTTATTCCAAGTGAAGCATTTACTATAGAGTTGGCAGACTTTCTAGGCATTACTATCCGAACAATGCTTCTACTTCAGCATCTGTTAAAGCCTCTCCAGCTTTTAGTTTTTCTTTACCAGAAATTTTATTTGCTTTTCTAGCATCTTCAGCATCTTTTCTTGCTTGACTATCAATAGCAGCTTGAGCTTCTTCTGCATCTCTTGCTGCTTCTTCTTCAGCAGTAAATGGAACTATATTTCCATTAATATTATGATGTCTTGGCATAATTTATTCCTTATTAGTTATTGTTGTTAATTGTTAAGCGATGCCATAAAGGCAAATATCTCCAGCGTCTATGTTTCCACTAGCCATTTTAAATTGTATTGCGTCTATTGCCGAAGTATCATTAAAATACCCAGCACAAAAATTATTAAAACTCCAATCAGCTCTATGGTAAGTATTTGAATTACTTATAAAATGTTTTGCAAAAATTGTAGAACTTGGATTAAATAAATGTAAATAACCAGAAATACATTGATCGTTGTCATTACCACATTCTTCTGAAATTCTTTGAAATGATGTAGATTGTGCTAAATCGTTACCTCCTTGATACTGCAAACTTGTTCCAGAATCTGCTTCATCGTGCTGTACGTAAAAATGACTTGAAGTTATTGTTACGCCATAAGAACTTCCACTATTTGTTGAACCTTGAAAAAGTAAAAAACCTTCTGAATCTCCACCATTTTGAGGATGTATGTCTTTAAAAGTAAATAAGTATTCCTTATAAGTATTATCAAGAACAACATCACTTGATCCATCAACAAAAGATAAAGTTGCAGAACTAGAAGCTGTTAGCTTTTTAATAAATATCATGCTGCCTAATCCAGTTATAGATCCAAAAGCAGTTGCGTTCTTTACTCCATTATTTGATAATTTAACTATGCTCATTAACTATCCTTAATTCCATAGAGTTTAATTGTTCCAGCATCTATGTTTCCAGCAGACATTGTAAATTGAACTCCATCTATAGCTGTTGTAGTGTTACAATATCCAGCCATAAAATTAGACCAGGCATAAGCACCACCATAATAGCTTTGTGTTCTGGCAAGAAAATGCTTAACATAGGTAGTTGATGATGGCGAAAATAACCAAAGTTCTCCAGCTAAATTTTCATCATTATCACTACCTACTAATCCAGTTCTTTGAGATCCAGTTCCTTGAGCAATGTCATCGCCAGTACCATACTTAAATCCAGTTGTTCCACTTTCAGAATGTGTTGCTTCAAAATTTGTTGTAGTTTTTGTAGCATCATAAGATGATCCACCATCTCGAAAATTAGTTTGAAATACAACATCATTATTTGATGGATGAATATTTATAAACTTAAATAAATAAATAGGATATGTGCTATCCAAAACTACATCAGAGCTGCCATGAACAAAACTAACATCAGAGCTTGAAGATGCTTCAATAGTTTTAATAAGGACCATAGCTCCACTTGGTATTGCAGCAGCAGAGGTTACAGCACTTATGCTGTTGTTGTTGTATTTAACTAATGCCATATAATTTTATTACTCCACTATCTATGTTGCCACTAGAAAATTTAAACTGAACTCCATCAATAGCTGCTGTTACATTACAGTAACCAGCAACAAATTCATCTGCTGTGTAATCTCCATGATGTGTATTTCTTGTTCTTGCAATAAAATTTTTTACAAACGTTGTAGAACTTGGCTTAAATAAATGAAGTATTCCACAACCAGCTTGGTCATTATCATTACCTTGATCTTCAATTAATTTTTGACCACTTGTTGCTTGTGCTAAATCCATTCCAGTATTATAAGCAAGACCAGTTCCATCATCAGCTTCATTATGATAAGCATCAAAACCTGTCGATGTTACTGTTGCATCAAATGCTGAGCTACCATCTCTAAATAAAACCATAAAATCTACATTATCTGTAGCTGGATGAATATCTATAAATTTAAAAACATACTCATCATAGGTATCATCTATTCCACTTGTAAAATCTATTGTAGCTGAACTTGATGCAGTTTGTGTAGAAATTAAAGTTATAGCACCACCACTTAAACCACTTGGTTTTGTAGTGATTGCTGATAAGGAGTTGTTGTTAGCAAATTTAAGAGCCATAGGATTACTCCGATGGTTTATTAGGAAATACTACTGCATCTACTTCTTCAACAGTTGTTAATCCATCAGTTATATCTCTTAATTCTTGCCTATAAGTTTTCCAATCATCACTCATAGTTACATCAGAGTTAGCCATCCAATCTGTTTCAGCTAAAAGATTATTTCTTTTAAATCTTAATGCTTCTAATTCTCTATTTAAAGCACCATCAGTCCATGCTTGTTCTCTAGCTTCTAATTCTGCTAACTCATCTCCAGTTATTTCAATTAATTTGTTATCTACTTGTTTATATTTAGGCATTTACCACTCCAAATGTTTGAATAATTGTTGTTGCTTCAAATGTTTGTGATCCACTTGGACAAATTAATTTCCATCTATCATGCTGTGTGTCTGTGCCAGGATGTGCACCAACATTATTAATATGTACTTTAAGATCAGCTGAATTTTCCCAAGCCATTTCTGCATGAACAGATGTTCTTGCAGTATTGAAAGGATTATGTACCCAAATAACTCCACTTAAACAATCTTGAGAACTATTACAAGCATATGAAGAACTTGTGCCACCAAGTAAATCAATTACTGAATCTGATGAAGATCCAGTTATAAGAGAGCCTCCTCCGTCCCCAACACCAGATCCATTCCATCTATAGCCACTTGTTGTATATCCTCCAGATGTACCAAGTTGTAAATGTAATCCACCACCACTTACATTGTTATATCTTCTTATAACAATAACGTAAGTATCATAAGTAGCTGAAAAAACTGCTCCAGGTTCTATACTTGTTGGAGTGCTAGAAACAGTTTGAGTATCTACTAACACCCAACTTCCACCACCTTTAATAAGTGAGTAGTCTATTCTTTTTAAAGTTCCAGCATCGCTTACTAAAAACTCATCAGTATCTGCTGGCTCACTTGCCAAAGCAGTTTTTCCAGAAATTAAATCATTAGCAACTTTAGCTGCTGTAATCGTTCCATCTGAAACAGTACCCAAGTCTAACACATTACCTAACAAGATTACAAAGTCTATAACATCGCCAGTTGCCAAGTTTGATGCAAAAGTAAGTGTTGATCCAGATACTGTAAATGAAGTAACTGGTGCTTGTAAAATTCCATTAAGTGAAACAAGCATATGATTTGCACTTTCAGGTGTTACATTTGTTGAGCTTACTTGTAATGTATATGCTGCTTGTCCATTAACAACAGTAATAGCATCACACTTTTGAAAGTTTCCTACTATTGGTTCTTTTCCTATATATGCCATCTATAATCCTATGGTTTTGTTGGAAATACAACTGCATCTACTTCATCTGCTGTTGTTAATCCATTAGTTAAATCTCTTAAATCTTTTCTGTATTTAGTTTGTTCTGCTGACATAGTATTATCAGACGCACCCCACCAATCAGTTTGATTTAATAGATTATTTCTTTTTGTTCTTAATTCTAAAATTTTTCTATCAAATGCACCATCTTGAAATGCTTTTACTTTTGCATCATGTTCTGCTTGTTCTTCTACTGATAAATCTACTTCAGCAAAAACTCCAGTTTCTAAATTTAATACACTTTTTTTTGTCATAATTTTACTGATACATTATCTGTATATTTCCCCCATCATTATTTTCGCCACCATCATTAATGATTTTAAATTTTGTTAATTCTCCTGATAGTGTTTTTTGACCATTACCCCATCTAATATATTCATTTACATCATTTGCCTGATAACTCAAAACCCATCTATTACTGCCAACATGATTTAACCAAATATGTCCATTCCAATAATCAGTACCACTATATCCAAGTGCTATAATAAAATTATCTGTGCTTACAGTTGTTGCCATATCTCCAGCACTAACACCTCTATAAAAATCTATTGAGTGATAACCTGATGTTTCATAACCTCCACTATCTCCAAGAACTAAAGAAATATGACTTGGAGTACCAGCCCATTGTATTGCATAACTTTTTATAAGAATAGAATTAGTACCAGCTGGTATGCTATCAAATTCAATATATGAACCAGTAGGTGTTAAAACTGATGATTGAGTATAACCACCACCTTTAATATACGAATAATCCATTCGCTTTAAAACTCCAGCGTCAGAAACAATAAATTCGTCTGTATCTGCTGGTTCAGCTCCTAAAGCTGTTTGTCCAGTAATAATTACTGGATCAAGATCACTTGCAACAACTGGCTTACTAGCTGGTTTAGAACCTATATAACTCATCTTACGTTATCTCCATTATAGACAATGTTCCAGAAACTTT
>CACJAU010000014.1 GCA_902591415.1 uncultured Pelagibacteraceae bacterium | reverse complement strand
TCTGCGTCTTTAAGAGAATTTTGATTAATTGGACTCTCTAATTCTAGAAGACGAGTAAGCAATTATCAATTAAATATTTATGACAATTTAATTGAAAAAGAAAAAATTGATAAAAAGTTTAATAATTATCTTTTTACCAAAGGAGATTCTAGAGATCCTGAGTTAGCTGGTATAGGAGGTTCTTTAATGGGATCATTCTTTACAATTATAATTTGTTTAATCTTGTCTTTCCCAATAGCTATAATGGCTTCAATTTATCTGGAAGAGTTTGCTCCAAAAAATAAAATAACCGACTTTATAGAAATTAATATTAATAATTTAGCAGCAGTACCATCAATAGTTTATGGTCTTTTAGGTTTAGGAATATTATTAAGTGTAATGGAATTTCCTAGGTCTACCCCATTAGTTGCAGGAATTACATTATCTCTAATGACTTTACCGAGAATAATAATTCCATGTAGAGCATCATTAAAAGCAGTTCCACCTTCGATAAGGGAAGCAGCATTATCAGTTGGAGCTTCAAAATTTCAGACAGTGTTTCATCACGTTGTTCCACTGGCTATGCCAGGAACTTTATCTGGAACAATAATTGGTCTAGCTCAAGCTTTAGGAGAAACCGCTCCTTTAATTCTTATAGGGATGGTCGCTTTTGTAGTTGATATTCCAAGTTCACCAGTTGATCCATCAGCATCTTTACCAGTACAGGTTTACTTATGGTCTGAGCAAGCTGAGAGAGGATTTGTGGAAAAAACGTCGGCAACAATTATGATGCTGCTTGGCTTTCTTATTGTAATGAATTTCATTGCCGTTTATCTTAGACAAAAATTCGAAAAAAAATGGAATTAAATAATTCAAAAATAAAAATAAAAGCAAAAAACTTAAATGTTTATTACGGAAAAAAACAAGCTTTATTCGATATTAATTTAGATATTAATCAAAAGGAAGTAACAGCATTAATTGGTCCATCAGGATGTGGTAAGTCTACATTTATAAGATGCATTAATAGAATGAACGATGTAATTGATATTTGTAAAGTAGAAGGGTCTGTTGAAATAGACGGAGCTGAAATTAATGAAAAAAATGTTGATGTAGTTACACTTAGAGAAAAAGTGGGAATGGTGTTTCAAAAGCCAAATCCTTTTCCAAAAAGTATTTATGATAATATTGCTTATGGCCCAATTATACATGGTGCTGCTGAGAACAAAGATCAAATGGATAACATAGTAGAGACAAGTTTAAAAAAAGCAGCTCTTTGGGATGAAGTAAAAGATAGATTAAATGAGCCTGGCACAAGTTTGTCAGGGGGGCAACAACAAAGACTTTGTATTGCTCGAGCACTATCGGTTAATCCAGAAGTAATTTTAATGGATGAACCTTGCTCTGCTTTAGATCCAATCGCTACCGCGAAAATAGAGGAATTAATAGATGATTTAAAAAAAAGCTACACAATCGTAATTGTTACGCACTCAATGGCACAAGCAGTTAGAGTTTCACAAAAAACAGGTTTTTTTCATCTTGGAAAAATAATAGAAGTAGATTCAACGGATAAAATATTTAAAAATCCGGCTAATAAAATGACGCAAGATTATATTACAGGGAGATTTGGATAAATGTCTGGAACAGGCCATACAGTAAAATCATACGAAGAGGAGATGCAAAGCCTAAATGATAATCTTGTAATGATGGGAAGCCTTACAGAAAATCAGATGGCAGATGCGATGGCAGCCGTTATTAAAGTTGATAAAGAGTCAGTAGACAAAATTGTAAAAAATGATGGAAAAATAAATGAATTAAGATCCACTATTGATAATCAAATCACAACTGTTTTAGTGAAAAGAGCTCCAATGGCAGTTGATTTAAGAATTACTATTTCAACGATGAAAATTTCACATGATTTAGAAAGAATTGGAGACCTAGCGAAAAGTGTTGCTAAAAAAGTTAAACCGCTACCTGTAGATTTACCTGACGAACTTATAGGAAGTCTTAGAAGGTTGGGAGATTTAGTACAAAAACAATTAAAAGATGCTCTAGACGCTTATCTAAATAAATCTAAAGATAAGGCAATTGAAATTTGGAAAAAAGATGAACAAGTAGATGATTTGACTAATTTAGCTATGAATGAAGTTGCAACTTATTTGCAAAAAGACAAAAAAAATTTAGAAATGGCAACACATTTATTATTTGTAACAAAAAATATAGAAAGAGCTGGAGACCATATAACTAATATTGCCGAGTCTCTTTATTATTTAATTGAAGGCGAATATCTTGAGGGAGCAAGACCAAAAGGTAAACCTATAGAAAGTTAATGAGCGCCCATATTTTTATTGTAGAGGATGAAAAGCCAATTTTAACCCTCCTTACTTATAATCTCCAAAAGGAAGGATATAAAGTATCCTCTAGCTCAAATGGAGAAGAAGCTCTTTCGAGTATAAAAGAAAAAAAACCAGACCTTGTTTTGTTAGATTGGATGTTACCTGATTTATCTGGAATAAAAATTTGTCAATATTTAAAACAAGATGAAAAAGTAAAAAATATACCTATCATTATGCTTACGGCAAAAGGTGAAGAGGAAGATAAAGTCAAAGGACTTAATACTGGTGCAGAAGATTACATGACAAAGCCCTTCAGTTTCCCAGAGCTGTTAGCGAGAATAAAATCTTTATTAAAAAGAGTTAAACCTAATATTGTAAGTGAAGAGGCTTATTATTTAGATCTTAAAATAGATAGAGAGTCTATGAAAGTATTTAGGAAGGAAAAAGAAATTACTTTAGGTCCTAAAGAATATAAATTACTTGATTTTTTAATTAAGCAACCGAAAAGAGTGTATTCAAGAGAGCAGTTGTTAGAACATGTTTGGGGAGATGATATTAACGTAGAGTCTAGAACAGTAGATGTTCATATTACCAGATTAAGACAATCAATAAACATTGAAGGGGCTAAACCTTTAATTAGAACTGTCCGGTCAGCTGGGTATTCTTTAGAAAATTAATTGATAAAACCCTATTAAGAATAAAGGTATTTGTAATCCGAAGTTTGTAAGAATAGCTTTATCTTTTGATAAAAAACCAGCAATAGTCCAACCTACAACTCCAGCACCATGAAACATTATATTAATAGGGTACATATTGAGATTGGTAAGCAGTATTCCTGTTAGTACTAAAAAAGTACTTAACCACTTAAGGTATTTTTTAATAAATTCCATTTGAGTGTGAATTACCCTGAGGCTTTAACTTTTTTCTCAATAAATTCTGGAATGTCATCTTCTTTATCAAGAACCTCTTCTTTTGTGCCTTTAGGTTGAAATGCATATAATACGTGTAATTTACAATACGGGAATTCCCCTTCAGGTTTTCTTCCGCAGAAATAAAACTTTTCCTCATTCGGATGACCTATTGGCCATTTACAAGTTTCATCAGTTAATTCTTCCAAAGTTTTAGGGTTTTCAGGCTCAAAATTTTTATCTAGTAAAATTGATTGAAATTTAGCTTTTCTAGAAGTTGGAGCTGGACCTCTTCTAATAGACTTATTTGAAGATCCTGTAGCTTGGCTTGAATTTTTGGAAGGAGCTCTTGCTTCCAGGTTTAATCTATGAGCTTTTCCTATAACTGCGTTACGAGTAGTATCCCCAAGGGCTTCAGCAATTTGACTTGCTGTATGACCTTTCGACCAAAGTTCCTTTAATTTCTGTACTTTTTCCTCTGTCCAACTCATTGTATATAATTACAATATTTAGTATTTTAAAAAAACTTAGGACATAATCTTGGGGTTTAAAACACTAAAAGACCTCAAATCTGTGAGTAGATTTAGTTGTGCACAGTTTTTTTAATAAGAGGTTATAAGACTATCAATGGTTGAAATTACAAAAAAATATAAAATTGGATCAAGAAGATTTGGATTGATTAACTGGATCGGGGCATGGACTTTATATAAGAAGGAAGTATTAAGATTCCTTATTGTTTGGTTGCAAACTATTTTTTCTCCACTAGTCTCATCTTTACTTTTTCTACTTGTCTTGTCTCTGGCTATAGGAACAGACAGAGGAGAAGTTCTTGGTGTTCCATTCATAAATTTTTTGGCGCCGGGGTTAATTTCAATGCAAGTTATTCAACAGTCATTTTCTCATTCTTCATCGTCTTTTATGATTGGAAAAATCCAAGGAAATATAGTTGATCTGTTATACGCACCTTTATCTGCAACTGAAGTAACTATTTCAGTAGCTCTAGCTGCAGTCACAAGAAGCGTCATGATAGCAGCTGTTTCAATAATCGTATTTAAACTGATCATAGACATTGAAATCATTAATTATTTATCCCTAATAGTATTTACTTTTCTATCAGCTTTCATCTTGGGAAATATAGGTATAATCGCTGGTTTATGGGCTGAGAAATTTGATCATATGGCTACTGTTACAAATTTTGTAATTATTCCATTATCTTTTTTATCAGGTACTTTTTATAGCATAGACAGACTTCCAAAATTTTTACAAATGACGAGTGAATTAAACCCATTTTTTTACATGATTGATGGTTTTAGATATAGTTTTATTGGTGTAGCAGATGGATCTATTTTTGTTGGATTAGTATACTTAACAATTTTAAGCTTTGTTAGCTGGTTTGTTACTTACTTATTATATAAAAAAGGTTATAAAATAAAATCTTAAGGTTATGAGCGCATTATTAAATACATATAATAGAAAGAAAATCGCTTTTGTAAGAGGTAAAGGAGCCTTTCTTTATGGGACTAATGGAAAAAAATATTTAGATTTTGTTCAGGGAATTGCAGTTAATTGTTTAGGGCATGCTAATAATTATCTCATTAGCTCTGTTTCTAAGCAAGCGAAAAAATTATGGCATATATCAAACGCTTTCATAATACCTGAACAAGAGAGATTAGCTAAAAGACTTAAACAAAAAACATTTGCGGACTATGTTTTTTTTCAAAATTCTGGCGCGGAAGCTACAGAGGCAGCAATTAAAATTGCTAGAAGATATTTCTATTCAAAAGGTCAACCAAGAAAAAATAGAATTTTATGTATTAATAATAGTTTTCATGGAAGAACTCTTGCTACTATTTTTGCAAGTAATAGCAAAAAAGCAATTGAAGGTTTTGGTCCCAAGGTAGATGGATTTGATCACTTTAATTTTGGCGATCATAAAGGCTTGGAAAAATCAATTACAAACAGAACTGCTGCAATTATGGTTGAAACTATTATGGGAGAAGGTGGAATTAAAGTTATACCTGATTATTGTTTAGTTGGTTTAAGAAAGTTGTGCAATAAAAAGAAAATCCTTTTAATTTTAGATGAAGTTCAATGTGGTGTAGGCAGAAGTGGAAAATTCTTTGCTTTTGAGTATGCAAAAATAAAACCTGATATTGTACCAATTGCTAAAGGTATCGGAGGAGGCTTTCCCGCAGGAGCAGTACTAGTTAATAAAAAAGTAGCTTCAGGCATGAAGCCTGGTACTCATGGGTCAACTTTTGGAGGCAATCCTTTAGCGATGAGCGCAGGAAATGCTGTGATGGATGTAATTTTTAAAAAAGGTTTTTTGAAGAACGTAAGTAAAAATGGAGATCATTTTTTAAGAGGACTAAAAAAGTTAAAGGCTAAATATCCTAAAATAATTAAAGAAGTAAGAGGCAAAGGTTTATTAATTGGGCTTTGTCTGCATAAAGATCAAACTAAATTTATTAATAAGTTAATGGATAATAAGCTTTTAACCGTAAAAGCTGCTGAAAATGTAGTCAGACTTTTGCCTCCTTTAAATGTCACAAAGCAAGAAATTAATTTAGGTTTAAAAATATTAGATAAGGTTTGCAAGAATTATAGATGAAAAATTTTATAAATATATCTGATCATTCATCCAATGATCTAAGAGCTATTATCGATGAGGCTAAAGCTAGAAAGCTTAAAAGACAAAATTTAAATAAATCTGCTCCAGATGAAGATAAACCTTTTGAAGGAAAATCTATGGCGATGATTTTTGAAAAGCCTTCGACAAGAACTAGAATGTCTTTTGATATTGCTGTGAAGCAATTAGGAGGCTCATCAATTATCTTAAATCCAGATGGAATACATTACGGCAAGGGCGATGAAACTTTAAAAGATACTGCAAAAGTTTTAACTGAATATGTTGATATAGTTATGTTAAGAACATCCTCTCATAAAAATCTTGAGGAATTTGGACACCATCTAGATATTCCAATTATAAATGGTCTTTCAGATATAGGTCATCCCTGTCAAATCATGTCAGACATTCTTACTTACGAGGAGAGCAATGGGACAATTAATGGAAAAACAGTTACCTGGTTAGGAGACGGAAATAATAATATGTCTAATTCTTTAATTGAAGCTGCGGGTAAATTTCAATTTAATTTAAGAATTGCGTGTCCTAAAAAATATTCTCCGAACGATAAGGTCTTAAGTTGGGCAAAGAAAAATAAAGTAAATCTTATTGTAACAACTAAACCCGATGAAGCTGTAAAAGGTTCAGATTGTGTAATGACTGATAAATGGATTTCAATGAATGATAAGGTTAATAAAAAGGCAAAGAAAAAAATCTTAAAACCTTTTCAAGTAAATAAAAAATTAATGGACAAAGCTAATACAGATGCAATTTTTATGCATTGCCTACCAGTTGGAAGAGGAGAAGAAGTTACAGACGAAGTTATTGACGGTAAACAATCTGTTGTTTGGAGGCAGGCTCTAAATAGAGTGCACGCTCAAAAAAGTATAATAAAGTGGTGTTTAGATTAAGGTATTGGTTTTGGAGTATTACTTTTAGAGTTCATATATAAAATTACAGAGGCTCTATCTTTTTCTTTTCTTAACCCAGCAAAAGCCATTTTTGTTCCTTTAATATGAGCTTGAGGTTTAATTAGATAGCTATTCATTTCTTCAAACGACCACTCTTTTCCATGTGCAATCATTGCCTTCGAATATTTGTAATCAGCAACAGATCCTGAAGCTCTACCGATTACTCCCCATAAGTTAGGTCCAATCATATTTTTCCCATCAACTGCAATTTGGTGACAAGCAGTACATTTCTTAAAAACTTTCTCACCATGCGCAATATCCCCCATAGCTAAAAGTGCTTTAATATCTACCGCTTCTATAACTTTTGCTTGTTTACTATTTGCAGAAGTATCGGTTGCAGCTAGTTCCAAACCTTCAACTTTGTAAGCTGATACTTTAGGCTTTTCAACATGAAATAGTATATCTGTAAATTTTCCAATACCTATAACAATTAATGCAGTTAGAAGAACTGCAGCAATAATTTTATTTATTTCAAAACTGTCCATAATTTTGATAAATACTTAAGTGACGTATAGCACGACTTTAATAAAAAAACTTAATTTACTTAATTTTTTTTTGCGTCTTTGAGACGCATAATTATGAACAAAACTGCAATAATAATACCCTCTAGATTAGATGCTATAAGATTACCTAACAAACCGTTAGAACTCATAAACAACAAAGAGATGATTCTTCATGTTTATGAAGCAGCAAAAAAAACAAATACAGATGAAGTTTATGTAGCAACTCCGGATCAAAAGATTATTGATATAATTAAAGACTATGGAGGCAAAGCAGTTTTGACATCATCAGACCATCAAACTGGTACCGACCGAGTTTATGAAGTATTTAAAAACCAGCTTGGAAGTGAACCTAGTATTATTGTGAATTTACAAGGAGATATGCCAAACATTGATCCCAAAGTGATAAGAAATTTAATTTCATACATGAAGGAAGCAAAATGTGATATTGGCACTTTAGCAAGTTCTTTTAGTTCCGATAAGGAAATAGCTGATGAAAATAATGTAAAAGTCGCAGTAAGGGAGAAGTTGGCAAACAATCAATTTGGTAAAGCTATTGATTTTTTTAGAACTGATACAAAAAATCACAAGAATTATTACCACCATGTAGGTATTTATGCCTTTACTAATAAAGCTTTAGTGAGGTATGTAAGCTTAAAAAGATCAAAACTTGAATTGGAAAGAAAATTAGAACAATTGAGGGCTTTAGAAAACTCAATGATAATTCATGTAGGAAATATTAATGCATCACCTTTAAGTGTAGATACTAAAAATGATTTAATCAAAGTAAAACAAATTATGGAAAAGAATGAGTAAAATAAAAATAGCTATTCAAGGTGAACTGGGAGCATATTCTCATATTGCAGTAGAAAAGTTATATAAAAATACAGACATCAAAACATGTTCAACTTTCGAGGAAACTTTCAAACAAGCTTATAATGACTCTGCTTATAAAATTTTAATTCCAATTGAAAACTCGTTAGCTGGAAGGGTGGCCGATATTCACTATTTATTGCCGAAGTACAAATTACAGATACACGGTGAATACTTCCTTCCAGTTGAACACAATCTTCTTGGTAAATCAGATGCAAATATCGATGATATCAAATATGTCAGAAGTCATGCTCAAGCAATAAGTCAATGTCAAAAAATAATTACTGAAAAAAATTTCAAGTCAATAATTTCAGTAGATACCGCAGGTTCTGCCAAAGATTTAGCTGAAGGTAAGGATAAATCCATTGCTGCGATTGCCTCTGATCTTTCTGCTAAAATGTACAATTTAAAAATTTTAAAAAAGAATATTGAGGACGATAAAGGAAATGTTACACGATTTTTAATTATGGGAAAAAATATTGAACAACCAGATTATGAAAAAAATAAAAAATATATAACAAGCTGCATCTTTAGAGTTAAAAGTGAACCCTCTGCACTTTATAAATGTTTAGGTGGTTTTGCGACCAATCAAGTCAATCTAACAAAGTTAGAGAGTTTTTCAGTAAAAAATACTTTTGATCAAGCCAATTTTTATCTTGATCTAGAGGGGCACATTGAGCAATCCGGGGTAAAAAAGGCTCTTGAAGAACTTGGTTTCCATACCGAAACTTTGGATATACTTGGGGTATATGAATCTTCAGCATTTAGGCAAAAATAGTCCACAAAATTGAAATCTTGTCTTGTGGTATTTAAATTGATCTTGATATACTCATAATGAGGTTGGCATCAGGTGGATGTTTCATAAACCCGGTCAGGTCCGAAAGGAAGCAGCCGTAGTGAAAATTTTTCAGGTTGTTGCCTGCCTCTTTTAAAAATGACAAATAAAATTCTAGCACTTAAATATAGACCCCAAGAGTTTAAAGATTTAATTGGCCAAGAAGTAATGGCACAAACAATTACTAATGCAATTAAACTTAACAAAACTCCAAATGCATACTTACTTACTGGTATTAGAGGAGTAGGCAAAACTACGACAGCTCGTTTAATTGCAAAGGCTTTAAACTGTCAAAAAAACGATAACCCTAAAATAAATTGTTCGGCTGAAAAATTTTGTCCTACTTGCCAAGAAATTATAAATTCAAATCATATTGATATTTTGGAGATGGATGCTGCATCTAAAACTGGAATAGATGATGTGAGAGAATTAATTGAAAATTCAAAGTACAGCCCAACTAGTGCAAAGTTTAAAATATTTATAATTGATGAAGTACATATGCTCTCTAAACAAGCATTTAATGGATTGCTAAAGACCCTAGAAGAGCCGCCACCAAGTTTAAAATTTATATTAGCAACAACAGAGGTTAGAAAAATACCTGTAACTATTTTATCAAGATGCCAAAGATTTGATCTAAAAAGAGTAAGTGTAGAGCAACTTTGTGAGCATCTAAAGAGGATTGCTGATAAAGAAAAAGGAAAAATCTCTGAAGATGCAATAAAACTTATCGCAAGAACTTCAGAAGGATCTGTTCGAGATTCTATATCTTTGCTAGATAGAGCTTTAATTTCTCAAAGTATAAATGAAAATACCCAAATAGAAGAAACTGATGTCAGGATGATGTTAGGTTTGGCTGATAAAAGCAAAATTATCATACTATTTAAAGAAGTTTTGAGTGGCAATGAAAAGAATGCTTCAAAAATATTAAATGAATTAATTAACGACGGCTTAGATGCAAAGAACTTTTTAAACGATATTCTTGAGGTACTTTATCTATTTAGCAGAAGAATAAGTTTGGGACCTATTGAAAAAGACATGTCTATATCAGAAGCAGAAGCACAAATGGTCGAACAATATTCTAAAAATATAGATATGCAAGATATTGGTTTATTTTGGCAACTAACTATTAAAACTATTGACGATTTAAGAATTATTGGGAATGAAAATTTAACTTTGGAAATGTATATAATGCAATTAGTACATTTAAAAAACATTGATGCGAGAAAAGAAACTCAAAACTTTGAAAACAATCAGCAATCTAATGAAAGCCTAGTTGGTAAAAAAATTGATGATAAGCCGCTTGAGACCAACATTCCCAATCAAGTAAAAAATCAGCTTAAAAGCGTCGATCAGATAAAAACAAATCCTGTTAAAAATTTATTAAAAGATAATCAAAGTACAAAAATTGAAATAACAAGTTTCCAAGATTTAATAGATCAAGCAAATAAAGAAAAAGAAATAGAACTTAAGTACGATCTTGAAAGAAATGTAAAATTAGTAAGTTTTAATAAAGGTACAATAAATATTAGTTTCAATGAGAAACTAAATAAAAATTTCATTAAAAACCTTACAGAAAAGTTGCTTTTATGGACGGGTGAAAGATGGATAATATCTTTAAGTAAAAACGCGGAAGCAAAAAGTGTATATGAAAAAAACTTAGAAGATAAAAGCAATAAGGTAGAAAAGTTTATGGAAAGTAAAATCGCTCAAGACATTCAAAAAGCTTTTCCAGATGCAAAACTAATGGATTTAAAAGAAGAGGAATAAATGACCAACTTTTCTGATATGTTATCAAAAGCTAAAGCTATGCAAGAGAAAATGAAAGAGGCTCAAGATCAAATTAAAAAAATTGAAGTAGAAGGAGAGGCTGGAGGTAATCTTGTTAAAATTGTTTTATCAGGAGATTATGAGCTTAAATCAATAACGATTAGTGATGCGGCGAAAAAAGAGAGCCAAGAAATAATAAACGATTTAATAATTGCTGCTTATAATAATGCTAAAGAAAATCTAAAAAAGAAATCTGCAGAAGAACTATCTAAAGCAACAGGTGGACTTAACTTACCTCTAGACTTTAAACTTCCTTTCTAATGGACAATGAAATTCCAGAAATCAACGAACTAATCCAGCAATTTTCTAAATTGCCTGGTTTGGGACCGAAATCTGCAAAAAGGATTATTCTTAAATTGATTAATAATAAAGATAACATGGTTAAGCCCTTGGCTAAATCTTTAGCTCAAGTTTATAAAAAAGTTGTAAGATGTGTGGATTGTGGAAATTTAAAAATTATAGATAAAATTTGTATTTGTTCTTCGGATAATTCTTATGATAAAATTTGTGTAGTTGAAAACCTTGCTGATATGTGGGTAATAGACTCCGCTAATATTTATAAAGGTCATTATCACATTTTAGGAGGAACATTAAATTCTAATGAAAATTACGAGCAAAAAAATCTTTTAATAGAGTCTCTTGTTAAAAGGATAAAAAAAAATAATCTTAAAGAAGTAATTATTGCAACAAGTGCTACTGTTGAAGGGCAAACTACTGCTCATTATATCGAAGATACTATCAAAAATAATAAGTTAAAAATTACAAAACTTGCCCAAGGCTTACCGGTTGGCGGAGAGATTGAACAATTAGATGATGGAACTTTGTTTTCGGCTTTTAAAAACAGAGTACCTGTGACTGAAAGTTAATTAGAAGCTTTTCTCTCTAATCTTTTCTGATGTAATAAAGGTTCTGTATAACCTGAGGGTTGACTTCTTCCTTTGAAAACTAGATCGCAAGCTGCAGAAAAAGCCACTGACTTTTCAAAATCATCTGACATATTTTGATAACCTGGATCATTTTTATTTTGTGCATCTACAATTTTAGCCATTTTTTTCATTACTTCCATTACTTGATCTTTTTTACAAATTCCATGGTGTAACCAATTAGCAATATGTTGGGATGAAATTCTAAGTGTTGCTCTATCTTCCATCAAACCTACATTATTAATATCAGGCACCTTTGAGCAACCAACACCTTGGTTAACCCATCTCACAACATAACCTAAAATCCCCTGAGCATTGTTTTCCAATTCACGGTTAATATCTTCTAGTTGCCAGTTAGGCCTATCAGCTTTTGGAATTTCTAGTATGTCATCTAGTTTAGCTTTATCTCTTAATTTAATTTTATTTTGCTCATTAAAAACATTAACTTTATGATAGTGCAGTGAGTGCAATGTTGCAGCGGTTGGCGAAGGCACCCATGCACAATTAGCCCCTGACTGTGGATGACCAATTTTTTGTTCCATCATATTTGCCATTTGATCTGGCATTGCCCACATTCCTTTTCCAATTTGTGCTTTACCAGAAAAACCACAATTTAAACCAATATCAACATTCCAATTTTCATAAGTTCCTAACCAAGTTGATTTTTTCATATCTCCTTTAAAGATCATTGGTCCTGCTTCAAAAGAAGTATGCATTTCATCTCCAGTTCTATCTAAAAATCCTGTATTAATAAAAACTATTCTATTCTTAACTTGCCTAATACACTCTTTTAAATTAACTGTAGTCCTTCTCTCTTCATCCATTATTCCAACTTTAATTGAATATTTTTTAATTTTTAGTGTTTCTTCAACTTTTTCAAAGAGCTTGTCAGTGAAAGCAACTTCTTCAGGACCATGCATTTTTGGTTTCACAATATATACGGAACCAACACGAGAATTTTTACCGTTTTTAAAATCATGAAGAGCACACATTGTTGAAACGAAAGCATCCATGATACCTTCAGGTATTTCAGTTCCATCCTTTAATAAAATTGCAGGATTAGTCATTAAGTGACCTACGTTACGATTTAACAATAAAGCTCTTCCATGAAGGGTAATTTCTTTTCCATCTCTAGATGTATAATTTCGATCTGGATTTAATTTTCTTACAAATTTTTTTCCATTTTTTTCAATGTTCGCAGTTAAGTCGCCTTTCATTAAACCGAGCCAGTTACGGTAACATTTAATTTTATCCTCAGCATCTACTGCAGCAACGGAGTCTTCATTATCAATAATTGTTGAAATCGCAGACTCAACAATAATATCTGCAATTGAGGCTTTATCTATTTTTCCAACAAGATGATTAGCATCAATTACAATTTCAATATGAAGGTTGTTATTTTGGATTAAAATTGAACTTGGGTTATCTTTTTGTCCCTTAAAGCCTACAAACTGATCTTTATTTTTAAGATATTTTTCTCCTTCATTATTTAGAAATATCACATCTTTATTTTTAATTTTTATTCCAGAAATATCGCCCCAACTTAATTGATTAAGAGGAGTGATTTCATCTAAAAATTTTCTAACATAATCGATAACTCTAATTGCTCTTTCTTTACTCCATTCTTTGTCTTTGGCGCCCGAGATTACATCAGTTCCATACAAGGAGTCATATAAACTTCCCCAACGTGCATTTGCAGCATTTAAAGCATACCTCGCGTTATCTACCGGAACAACAAGTTGAGGACCTGCTATTGATGAGATTTCTTTATCCACATTGGTGGTTTCAATTTTAAAGTCTTCTTTTTCATCTACTATATAAGAAATTGATTTTAGAAATTTTTTGTACTCTTCTTTATTAAGTTCGTTACCTTTTTTTTGTTTATGCCATTCGTCAATTTTTTTTTGAATATCTTCTCTTTTTTCTATTAAACTTTTATTTATTGGAGCTAGCTCATTTACATTACTTGCAAAACTTTCCCAAAATTCATCAGTTTTGATATTTGTCCCTGGTATGACTTCATTATTAATAAAATCAAATAATTTAGAGCTAATTTTTAGCCCATTTTTCTCAGTTAAACTCATAGTAAACCGATCTTTACATTATATTATAATATATTAATAGTAGTTATATTAACTCATATGAAAAATTATTTAGAATTTGAAAAAGAAATAAAAGAGCTAGAGCAAGAAATTGATAATTTAAAAAGTCCATTCGGGTCCGAAGGTATTTCCGAAGTTGACACACAAAAAATTAAAAATACTCAAAATGAAATTAATGATAAACTAAGAGAAACTTATGCCAATCTGAATAGTTGGCAAAAAACTCAAGTTGCAAGGCACGAGGATAGACCAAGAGCAAATTATTATATCAAAAAAATATTTTCTCAATTTACACTTTTATCTGGCGATCGTTATTTCGGGGATGACAAATCTGTTATTGCCGGTTTTGGATTAATTGAAAATAAGTCTGTTTTAGTAATTGGTCAAGAAAAAGGAGAAGACCTTAATAGCAGGATTGAACGAAACTTTGGAATGATGAGACCTGAAGGTTACAGAAAGTGTATCAGACTTATGCAACTAGCAAACAGATTTCAAATACCTGTTATAAGTTTCATTGATACACCTGGTGCTTACCCTGGCCTGGGAGCTGAACAAAGGGGACAGGCATCAGCTATTGCAAATTCCATCGAATGCTGCATGTCTTTAACCGTACCTAATATTTCTATTATCATTGGCGAGGGCGGATCTGGCGGTGCGATTGCGTTAGCTTCATCTAATAAAGTTATAATGTTAGAAAATTCTATTTATTCTGTAATTTCACCAGAGGGCTGTGCATCAATTTTATGGCGTGACCCAAGTAAATCACTACAAGCTGCAGAAGCAATGAAACTTACAGCCAAAGATTTATTAAAACTTCGAATTATTGATGAAATAATTCCAGAACCACTAGGAGGCGCACATAGAGACCCTGAAACTATAGCTGCAGATATAAAGCATTCAATAATAAAAAATTTAAAAAGTTTCGAAAATTATAGTAAAGAAGAAATTTATGATCACAGGAAAGCAAAGTTTTTACAAATTGGTAGGGATCAAGGATTTAGTAAATCGAGCAACGTTGAGGGTAGTGGATTGAGTTATAAAGACTCAAATATTCAAAAATTAGTGTCCAACATTAATAAAAATAAACTAATTTATGCAGTAATAGGCCTTTTAGCTATAACAAGCTTAATTGTCCTTATATTTTAACCATTGTTGCAAAAAAACAATTTTATTAAATAATATTTTTTCCCATTGACTTTTATAGCTCAAATCTATTTAAGATGCTTTAACTAGTCTATGATTAGTTTAAGTTAATAATAATAAGGAAAAATAAACAATATGAGTACACTAAAAGGTAAAGTAAAGTGGTTCAATGGTACTAAAGGATATGGTTTCATTGAAAGAGAAGACAAAGAAAAAGACGTGTTCGTTCATTCTTCAGCTGTTAGAGAAGCAGGTTTAAAATATTTAAACGAAGGTGATGAGTTAACGTTTGAAGTGGAGAGCACGGAAAAAGGTCCTTCAGCAGTAAAACTGCAGAAAACATCTTAATCTAAATTTCCAAAAATCACTGGTTAACGGGACATTAAGTTAAGCTTAGCTTTTTTATTGTCCCGCTAATTTCATCTTGAAAAAGTCACAATTATTTTCTACATAGAGATCATGATTATAGAAAAAAGAGTCATTTTAACATTTAGAGCACATTCTCACAGAATGCACGCTAGGCTATTGCTTAGCTTATAATCAAAAACATATAAATTTAACTAAAATTAAGATAAAAATAAAAGAGATGCAGCAGTAGCTCAGTTGGTTAGAGCACTAGTTTGTGGAACTAGGGGTCGGTGGTTCGAATCCACCCTGCTGTACCAAAAAATGACAAAAGAAAAAAACAACAAACCTTCTAAAGAGCTTCCGTTAGGGTTTGTAGACAGACAAGAAAAAGAATTACTCGTACGAGACTTCATAATTTCTAATATAAAGGAAGTTATGATCAAATACGGTTTTCAATATCTTGAAACTCCAAGTTTTGAGTATTCAGACAGTATTGGAAAATTTTTACCTGACAAAGAAAGACCAGACGAAGGTGTTTTTTCATTTAAAGATGAAAATAAATGGTTATCATTAAGATACGATCTTACAGCACCACTAGCAAGGTACGTTGCAAAAAATTATTTAGAAATTCCAAAACCATTTAAAAGGTATCAATTAGGAACTGTTTGGAGAAATGAAAAACCTGGACCAGGAAGATTTAGAGAATTTTTACAATTTGATGCTGATTTCGTAGGCACTAAAAGTTTACAAGCAGATGCTGAATTATGTGTAATGATTTCAGAAATCCTTGAAAAGTGTGGTCTAACTAAATCAGATTACATTATAAAGATATCATCAAGAAAAATAACTGAAGAGTTGTTTAAAAAAATAAATATCAAAGATAATCAGCAGAAACTCACTGCTTTAAGAGCTTTAGATAAAATTGATAGACTTGGTTGGAATGGAGTAAAAGAACTGTTAGGTGAAGGTAGAAAAGATAAATCTGGAGACTTTACAAAAGGTGCAAATTTAAAATCTAAAGATATAGCAACAATAGATGAAACACTTAAAAAAAAATCACCCGAAACAGATGACTTGGTAGAGATATTCAAAATATTTGATATTTACAATTTTAATAATTTTATATTCGATCCAACAATTATTAGAGGTTTGGAGTATTACACAGGTGCAATTTTTGAAGTAAATTTAAAATTTGATGTAACAAACAACAAAGGACAGATTATTCAATTTGGTTCAATTGGAGGTGGAGGGAGATATGATAATTTAGTTAATAATTTTGGTAACTACGATGCCCCAGCCACAGGCATATCAATCGGATTAGATCGATTAGTTTATGCTTTGATGCAGAAAAAAGAATTTAAAGTCAAACAATCTAAACCTGTTGTGATTTGTGTTTTTGATAAAAACTCAATGAAAGATTACGTTAACGTGCAAGAGATATTAAGAAAAGCTGGAATTAGTGCAGAAATTTATCCCGGGGAAAGTAAATTAAAAAAACAAATGGAGTACGCAAATAAAATTAAATCACCAGCAGTAATTTTATATGGTGAAGATGAAATAAAATTGGGAAAACCAACTTTAAGAAATCTTAGTTCAGGAGTAGAAAAATCAATTGAAATTAAGGAATTAGTAAATGAAATCAAAAAAATTATCTGAAACTATTATCAAAACTTTTAGGACCAATGGTTTTGTTTTATTAGAACCCGATGTTCTCCTTGACTCAGATTATATCATAGAGAGATCTGGAGAAAAATTCAGAAGCTCAATGCTAACATTTGATCAAGAAGATGGAAAAACAATGTGCTTAAGACCAGATTTAACAGTAGCTTCATGTATAAGTTTTTTACAGAAAAAATCTTCCTCAAAAATTTATTATTCTGGACAAGCTTATAGAAGATCAGAAAGCGCAGGCACAAACTTTATCAATGACCAGTTAGGCATTGAAATCTTAGGATCAAAAAATAAAGTTCAAGATGATTTTAAAGTTATAAATACAATTTTAAAATCAGCAAAAAAGATAAAAAGAAAAAAAATTCAAATCAAAGTTGGAGATATTGGCTTATTCAATAATTTAATTAATTCTTTAGATATGCCTGAAAGATGGAAATTGAGATTAATTAGACACTTCTGGAGACCTGACTATTTTGAAGAGCTTTTGAAAAGACTGGAAAAAAATTCTGATATTGATGCAGTTACTTTTGATGCAGATAAAAAAAGATTTTACGAAATGGGAAAAATGGATAGAGATAAATTAGTTGCAGGCAGATCAATATCGGAAATCTTAAAAAGATTTAATAAAAAAATAAAAGATCCAAGATCATTTGGGGATGGAAAAAAGATTGTAAAAATTATCACATCCTTTTTGAAAATTAATTGCAAACTTTCAGAACTTGACAAAAAATTACTAGATTTTGCTAAAAAAAATAATCTTAAAAAAAATATATTTAGAGATTTTAAATCTATTTTAAATTTAAAAAAACTTAATCAAGATATTTATTTCATTGCAAATTTTGGCAGAGATGTTGAATATTATACTGGAATTGTGTTTGAGGTATTTTCAGGAAAAAAAGAAATTGCTAGGGGCGGTCGTTATGATGATTTACTTAAAAGTTTGGGAGCAAAAAAGAATATCCCAGCCGTTGGAGCAGCAATAAATTTAAAGAATATATGAAAGATTTAATAACTATTGGTCTACCAAGTAAAGGGCGATTAAAAGATAAAGCAATATCATTTTTTAATGATAGAGGACTTAAGATTTTAGAAAGTGAAAAAGAAAGAAATTATTTTGGAGCCATCAAAAACAAACCAAATATAAAGATAATTTTTCTTCACGCAAAAGAAATCATTCAGAGATTAGGCGATGGCACTTTGGATATAGGTGTATCTGGTTTAGATCTCTTAAAAGAGTCTAAAAAAAATTTGCAGAATAAAATTAATGTGCAGAAAAAACTTAATTTTGGAAATGCCAACCTAGTTATAGCAGTCCCAGATGATTGGATAGACGTTCAAACAATTGCTGATCTTGAAGAGGTGTCGTTTGACTTAAGGTCTAAAAGAAATAGCAGGTTAAGAGTAGCAACAAAATATCCAAATTTAACCAATAATTTTTTAATTTCTAAAGGTGTAACACAATATAAGTTAATACCTAGCCTCGGTGCAACTGAGACATACCCTTTCATAGGCTCTTCAGAAGTTATAACAGATATTACTTCAACGGGTAAGACATTATCTGATAATAATTTAAGAGTGCTTAAAGATGGGTTAATTCTTAATTCATCGGCATGTTTGTTTATTGCAAAAAAAAAAATTAAAATACTAAAAAACTTTCTTAAAGAGATTGGATAGTTATCACATTTTACAAACACGTTTCATCAACATTCCAATTGATGAATTACTTTCATAATAATCCCAAGTATCCTCAAGTTGGTTGGCAGTGGCATTAGCTATTATATCTCCCTTTGCCATATTTCTTGAATAGCCAGTAAAACTTAACATTTTTTGTTCTTGCGTCTCACAATTTATTACATTGTGCGTAATTACTGATCTTATATCTTTATAATCTGTAATATAATCAGATAATTGCCAATAGTATTTAAATTTTTCAAATCCAAATACTGTTTTTTTATCTATATAAAATACAGTTGATCCTGACATTGTTTCAACTATTTTTGTCCAACTAAAACTTGCAGCATTTAAAGAACTTACAATGCTGAGGAATAAAATAGTGATAAAGACTATTTTTTTCATCATTTATTATAACAAAGCTAAAACTTTTCGGTATACAAAAAAAAAGGCAGTTAAAACTGCCCTTTTTTTTATAAATTATTTGGTTGGATTCTACATTCCCATTCCACCCATACCACCCATACCACCCATGCCGCCACCCATTGGAGGCATAGCAGGACTAGCGTCTTTATCCTCAGGTTTGTCTGCGATCATTGCTTCGGTTGTAATTAATAATCCAGCTATTGAAGCAGCATCTTGTAATGCCGATCTTACAACTTTAGTTGGATCAATAATTCCTTTAGCAAACATATCTACGTAATCTTCGTTCTGTGCATCATAACCTTGAGAAGCTTTTTTACCTTCTAAAAGTTTACCTACAACTACAGAACCGTCGACACCCGCGTTGGCAGTAATTTGTCTTATTGGAGCTTGAAGAGCTTTTTTTACAATCTCAACACCAGCTTTTTGGTCATCACCTTTTACTTTTACACCGTCTAAGTCTTCTGCAGCGTAAAGTAGTGCACAACCACCACCAATTACTACTCCTTCTTCAACAGCAGCTCTCGTTGCGTTAAGTGCGTCTTCAACTCTATCT
>CACJAU010000013.1 GCA_902591415.1 uncultured Pelagibacteraceae bacterium | reverse complement strand
CTTGTTAAATCTCCTATACCAATAATTGATACTAGCGATGACATTTTTTAACACATACACAAATTGATTTCCCATGGCAGGTAATACTACTTTAATTGCTTGGGGCAAGATTACAATCCATTCCTAAAGATTCAGATACTTCATGTTGACCTTTTGAAATAGAATTAATTCCAGCTCTAAAAATTTCAGCTTGAAAAGCACTTTCACTTATAGTTAAAGCGATTATACCTGAAACAAATGGAGAGAAACTCACACCCATCATAATTGGCAGGCCATAATAAATCCAAAGAATTAAAACTAATAAAGGAATAGCCCTTACAATTTCTACATACGCAATATTAAAATAACTTAGAAACTTATTATTAGAAAGAGAAGGAAGAGCTACAATCAATCCAATAATCATTGCTAGAATTATTGACACAACAGAAATATAAATAGTTGTAGTAATACCACTTATTAAAAATTTTAGATTAGTCAACCCATCTATATTTTCAGGGCTTAAGATATACCAGCCCCACTCGTAATTTGAGCTGCACCCTTGTAGTAAAAATAATAGAGCAATTATTTTTAAAAATTTCACTAATTGACTATATTTGTTAATTGAAGGTATTGAAACTTAAATTATAAGCTCTTTAAGTTATACTTAGCAAGTAGTCGCTTGAAAAATCCTGATGATTGTTTTTTCTTAATCCAACTGCTTACATAATCATTCCAAACTTTATCACCTTTTGGAACCATCATGGCCAAGAACGCTGGATTTTTTTCACCATCTGGCACAATGGCTAATTGAGGATATTTAATTACTAATTTGTTGGCCTCTGTTGAACTTGTGATATTACCGTCAGCTCTACCAGCAAGCACTTCTTGAAAGTCTCTAGCAGGCGCTTCTACTGATTGTAATTTTGATTTTGGAAAAAATTCTTTTGCTTTTTCTTCTTGAGACGTACCTAACGTAGTAGCTATTTTAACATTTTTATTGTTTAAAGAGTCCCAAGTTGGAAATTTTTTTAAGTTTTTTTTTAGTACTAAAGGAACAGTTCCGTATTTGTAATATGTAGCTGTAAAACCTGCTACTTCAGCTCTTTTAGGTGTTTTAGTTACGCTAGTAGAAATATCATATCTGTCCGCAGTTATTCCAGCAACAATAGTCTTCCACTCAGCAGGAACAAATTTTACTTTTACACCCAAATCTTTAGCTAATTCTTTCATTACATCTATATCAAAACCTTTGTATTTGTTTGTAGCAGGGTCTTTCATTGACATTGGATCCCAGTCTCCCGTAGTTCCAACTCTTAACTCGCCACTTTTTTTGATTGAATCTAATTTAGAAGCTGCTTGAGCGCTTGTTGTTATAAGTATTACTAATAATACTGAAAAAATTTTTTTAATCACACCTAGTTAATAGCTAATCCTTTCTTTTTTTTCGATTTGCAATTTGACCCACTTAATTAACTTAGATCAAAGGGGTTGACTGAAGGGCAGTTTATCAGCTATAAAGAACAAAACAAGAACATTTATGAAGCTAACAATACCATTTTATTTGCATAAAGTAGGAGCTGGTTTTCCGTCACCAGCCACCGATTATATTGAAGATGATATAGATTTAAATTCACACTTAATAACGAATGCACCGGCTACATTTATTATAAGAGTCCAAGGAAAATCTATGACTAACGTCGGTATATACGATGGAGATTTATTAATAGTAGATAAAAGTCTAAACCCAAAAAATTTTTCCACAGTAATAGCAAATGTTAATGAAGAACTTGTAGTAAAAACTTTAATCAAGAGCAAAGAAACTAACTATCTGACATCTGGGTCTAAAAATACATCAGATAGAATTAATTTAACAGATAATCCAGAAATAATAATTTGGGGAGTAGTGACATATGTCATTCATAAACAATAGTAGAAAAAAAATTGCTCTCGTGGATTGTAATTCTTTCTACGTTTCATGCGAGAGATTATTTAATCCTAAAATAAGAAACGTACCCGTCGTTGTACTATCAAATAATGATGGCTGTGTAATATCTAGATCAACAGAGGCTAAAGCATTAGGAATTAAGATGGGAGAACCATATTTTAAAGTTAAAGAATTAGTTAAAAAAAATAATGTTCAAATATTTTCTTCTAATTATTCATTATATGGTGATCTATCTAGGAGAGTAATGCGAGTATTAAAAGGTTTCTCGGATAAAATAGAAATTTATTCAATAGATGAAGCATTTATAGATTTATCACACATAAAAGATGAAACGGCAGAAGAATATGGAAAAAAAATTAGAGAAAGAGTTCTTAAGTGGACTGGAATTCCAACAAGCGTTGGTATCTCATGTACTAAAACTTTAAGCAAAGTTGCAAATCATGTTGCGAAAAAAAATAAAGCTGGTGTAATATTTTTAAAAGAAAATATCGATGAAACTTTAAAAAATTTTGAAATTTCAGATGTATGGGGGGTTGGTCGACAACTATCAAAACTATATATTAAAAACGGAATAGATAATGCATACAAATTAAAAAACATATCTAACACTTGGGTAAAAAAAAGTACAAATGTATTAGGTGCCAAAACGGTGATGGAGTTGAGAGGAATACCTTGTATCAATTTAGAAACAGAGGAAACAAAAAGAAAAAGTTGTTGCGTATCAAGATCTTTTGGAAAAAAAGTTGAAAGTCTAGACAAATTAAAAGAGTCCATAACAACGCATTGCTTGAATGCTGCCGAAAAAATTAGAACAGACAAACAAACCACAAGAGCGGTGACAGTATTTATTAGAACAAGTCCTTTCGATAAAAACAGAAAATATTACTCAAACTCCATAACAATCGAGCTACCAGTAGATACTAATAATAGCTTAGAGCTAGTAAAAACTGCTATAAATGGATTGAATAAAATTTATAAATATGGATATTTTTATCAGAAGGCTGGAATTATTTTATCAAAATTAAAAAATTCATCAGAAAAAGAATTAAACTTGTTGGCGCCCATTTTAGAAAATAAATCAAAAACATTGATGAAAGCAATAGATTTTACTAATGCAAAATATGGACGTAATGCAATAAGTATAGCTCAAGCAGGCATAAATAATGATTGGAAAATGCGTAGAGAACATTCATCAAAAATAGATACAGCATCATTTGACTCGCTACCTAAGATAAGTATATAAAGTAAGCACGGGGTGTCTAGAAGACTGAGATTAAACCCGACGAACCTGACCGGTAATTCAGTGAGGGAATTATGGAAACAATATATTTATCAATACAATCATCATTAACAGTAACTATTATAGTTGGTCTTTTTTTTATCGGACTAGGTTATTTAAACTCAAAAAAAACTATCGATAACAGAAAATATATAATTGGAAATAGAGACGAAAATACATTTTCACTAACAACAAGTTTAGCCGCATCCGCTTTGGGAGCATGGATACTATTTGGTCCAGCCTCAGCTGCTACATGGGGAGGTTTTGGAGCAGTAATAGGATACGCATTAGGAACGGCAACTCCAATGCTATTATTATATAATTTTGGACCTAAAATTAGAAAAGAGTTTCCCAGAGGTCTCTCCTTAACAGAATTTATTAAAAAACGGTTTGGAATGGGAATACTTAAATTAAGCTTATTTTTAATATTATTTTATTTAGTTATTTTTTTAATAGCTGAAGTTACCGCAATCGCCTTTCTGTTAAACTTTATCTCTAAAACTCCATTATGGATTACAGCAGGAATAACCTTAATAATATGCTTACTTTATATCTTAAGAGGAGGGTTCAAGCTTTCAATAATAACTGACAAGTATCAATTTATGATAATAGCAGTTCTGATATTTGCTTCTGTGATTTTAATTCTTGGAAACTTAGAAATAAATAGTTTTAAACTAATCAAAGAAAATTCACCAAATCTTATAAATAGTAAATATTTACCTAATTATACAGCCGGTCTTACTTTTTTTATAGCAGTAGCTGCAACAAATTTATTTCATCAAGGAAACTGGCAAAGAGTATTTGCTGCTAAAAACAATTTAATATTAAAGAAAAGTTTAATTTATTCATCATTAATAACATTCTTGATAGTTTTATGGATGGGGTACACTGGTCTTATTTCTTTTTCTATAAATTCAAAAGTAATTCCTGATTTAGCTTTTTTTGATTTAATACTATCAAAGAATTTTCTATTAATTATATCAATTTTAGTACTAGCATTGGCTTTAACATTAAGCACAATAGATACTTTAATAAATGCAATATCAAGTATAATTATCGTAAATGGTAGACAAATTAGTAAATCAATATTTAGAAACTCTATAAAAAATAAAACTAATTATATAATCATATTTATAAGTATTTTAGTTTTCATTTTAGCTTCAAAAGGTTATAGCATTTTATATTTATTTTTATTAGCAGACTTATTTTGTTGTGCGGCAGTTGTTACAATTTTTTATGGTTTTTTTAAAAAGAATATTGATCCTAGATTATCTTATCTATCAATATTAAGTGCATTAATTTCAGGTATATTATTTTTTCCAAGTATGGATTTTCAAACAAGTATATTAGTTGGGTATTTATTACCAATAAATTTTTTTAATTCAATTATTACAACAAATTTACTTTTTATCTCTTTTGCAGTTGCTGTATTTATACAATTATTGTTTATAACAATTTACTCTTTACGAAGTTCGTTTAAATAGATTATTACAGCTAACCAAATAAAAATAAACGCTATTAACTCATCTAATATTAGAGGTTCGTTAAAATAATATAATCCCAAGAAAAATTGTGCAGTAGGTGTAAGAAAAAATATCATACTTGCTGGTCCAATACCTATTAATTTAAAGCCTTTTGTGTACCAAAAAAGAGGTATCAAAGTCATTAAACCAGCCCAAAAAAGATAAAATGAGAGTAGTGGTTCATTTATAGAAAAAATATTTAAATTAATATTAATTAAAAAAATAAAAAGAATTATAGCTATAGGAGTGAGTAATAATGTTTCTATAAGCAAACCTATATCTGAAGATACTTTTACTTTTTTTCTAATCAAACCATATAAACTAAACGTAAGAGCTACTGTAATACCAATCCAAGGGATTTCACCTAATTTTATAAGAAAATAAATTAATGCTAAAATTACTAAAAATACTGAGAAAATTTTATTTCGGTTATACTTCTCTTTTAAAAAAATTATTCCAAGAAATACACTTAATATTGGAAAAATATAATACCCTAAAGCTGAGTCTAATAAATTATTTGTGCTTACCGCATAAAGCCATGTAAACCAATTAATTGAAACAAGAAATCCTGTGAAGAGAAGTATCAAAATATTTATTTTATATCTAATTACCTTATAAAATTTATTCCACTTAGAATAATAGGACGTTGTGATAATTAATAGTAAAGCAGTCCAAATCGTTCTATGAATTGTTAATTCTAAAGGTGACGCATAAGAAACAAACTTGAAGTATATAACCCCAATTATACCCCACCACAGAGAGGCACCCACTGTGAAAGAAATTCCTTTAAATAAATTTTTCTTCATTTGACCATTTTTTTGATTGATTTATAAGGTAATTAATTAATAATTAGAACTAAATTAGCTTGGTTAAAAGGAAGAGTGGGTGAGCGGTTTAAACCAGTTGGTTGCTAACTAACCGTACGAGTAACATCGTACCGAGAGTTCGAATCTCTCCTCTTCCGCCATTCTAACTAATTAAAATAACTATCGATTTTGACTGGCTCCTTGCTCAAGATATACTTGTAAACATTAATATTCTCCAAAACTCTTTGCACGTAATTTCTTGTTTCTTCAAATCTAATTTGTTCTATCCAGTTTATATACGACAGTTGTCCTTTAGAAGGATCTCCATTTACTCTTCTCCAAGTTTTAACTCTATTTGGTCCAGCGTTATATGCAGCTATAGCAAATGGATAAATTCCATTATAATCTTCAATAAGAGAATTAAAATAATAAGAACCTAGTTTAATATTATATTCTGGATCAGTAGTTAATCCACTAATACTGTAGGGAAGTTTTGCTTGCTTAGCAACAACTTTTGCTGTGTATTTCATTAATTGCATCATTCCACGTGCTCCAGCCCAACTATTAGCACTTTTATCAAATTCACTCTCTTGTCTAATGATAGCTAAAATTACTTCAGGCTTAGGCATTTTTTTATTATTTATAATTTTAGGTGTATCTATAATTGGATAATTAAATTTATTATAAAATCTTTTTTCGTACGATGCTTTTTTTGAAATTTGAATAGCAAAATCATATCTCTCAACACTTGTAGCTAACTCTGCTGCTAAAACTTCGCTCCCTTTTTCAATATCTAAATTAGCTAAATGTTTAAATATATCTTTACCTAATTGAGTAGCGTTCAATTCATTTAATAAAATTATATGTCTTATTAATTTATTCTTTTTAAACGTTTTTTCGTAATCTTTATCATAAAAACTCTGATCATTAAGTTCAAAATTTTCTCCAGGATAAACTTTATTGAAAGCTAGCTGTCCGTAATATGTCATAGGAAATTTAGCAGCTTCAGAATAATAATTTTTTGATAGCTCTCTTTCATTAAGCTCTTCATAAGAAGCACCTAACCAATAGGCACCACGTGCTAAACTTATTGGATAACCCACATTATTATAAAAATTTTGAAAATGATTTATCGCGTATTCAGGTGAATTTAAAAAATTTAATGCAATCCAACCTGATAACCATTCTGCCTCTGCAAAAGAAGGTCCTGCAGATAAAGCGTGTTCACTTGAAATTTTATAAGCAGTTTTATACCTTTTTTTGTAAATTAAACTTCTAACAACACTCTCTCTTTGATCCCACCATTTATCTGGCCGAACCATCTGTTTTTCAGTCTTAAGAGAATTTCGATAAAGAATTTCTAAAGACCCATCCAGTCTACCTCTTCTGTTTCTCCATCTAAGTCTATCAAACTCAAGACCAGGGTCCTGTTTCAGATATTCAGGTACTTTTGAAATAGCATTATCAACACCATATGAGTTACTCATTAAAATTTGTCGTGCGTTATACAAAGTTCTTTGATCTTTTGGCAAATATTTTAACATTCTTTTAAGATCCCAATATTTTTTTTCCCATGCTAAATAGTCAGCTCTTTTTATATGATCATCTGAATTAATAAATTTTTTAAATTTAGCACGGTAATAACCCAAATCATTTTTTCTTATAGTTGCAGTTACCCAACCATCTTTTACTAATTTCTCTACTTTATCTAACTGATTTTGTTCAAGATAAGCTTCAGCAAGTTTTATTTTTCCTAACCCACCTAAAGGGGGATACTTTTCAAACCAATTGATTATAGATGTTGGTGAATTGTTTCGTAGGTAAATTTTTTCTTCAGCTAAATATCTAATTCTTTCAATTCTTGGATAATCATCATTTTGCTCTATAAATTTTTTATATTCATTAAATGTTGCACCATTTTTGGTCGTTTTAAGGTACATCCAAGTTATTAGGGTTCTGAATTCTCTATCTTTTACTTTTGATGCGCTTTTCAACGCGCTATTCCATTTTTTTTCCTTGATAAATTGAATTGTTTCTTTTGCTCTTTCGAAATCTTTTTGATTTAAAACTGAAGATTTTTCAGCTGTTTTGGTAGTAGTTTTTTTGTATATGGATGGTTTTTTTTTAGGAAATATAAATAAATCAATTTTTTGTTTTGTTTCAACTATTTTTCTTGGATCTTTATTTTCAATGATTTTTTCTTTTTTATTAACTTCTTTTTTTTGAGTCTTATTTTGTTCAATTATTGGTTTTTTTTGGGGTAAATCTTTCGAATAACTCTTACCATCATTACTGTCAATTTTCTTAAATATCGATGGTTTTTCTTTAGGATAAAGGAATTTATTTTCTGAATAAGTATAACCAATTAATAAAAAAAATGTTATTATTACTAGACTAATTAATTTATTGGTCATAAGTTATAACTTATTTATCTTATTTTGTTTTATGCTTAAAGGATCAATTGTAGCTTTAATTACCCCATTTGATAATGAAAATTTAAATGAGGATGCTTATATAAAAATAATCAATTATCATTTAAAAAATGGTACAAATGGTGTTGTACCTGGTGGAACTACAGGTGAGTCACCAACTTTATCTCATAATGAGCATAAAAGAATAATAGAAATAGCTGTTAAAGAATGTAAGGGAAAAATTCCTATAATAGCTGGCACTGGATCGAATTCCACAGACGAAGCTGTGGAACTTTCTAAATTTGCTGAAAAAGCAGGCTCTGATGCTCTTTTAGTAGTTACACCGTATTACAATAAACCTACCCAGGAGGGATTATATCAACATTATAAAAAAATTAATGACAATGTAGGAATTCCAATCATTATTTATAACATCCCTTCAAGATCAGTTATTAATATGGAAGTTGATACGATGGCTAAACTTTATGAGTTGAAAAATATAAAAGGTGTGAAAGACGCTACTGGCGATCTAAATAGAGTTGATCAACAATTAAAAGCAATGGGGAAGGAATTTATTCAACTAACTGGTAATGATGACAATGCTTTTGAGTTTAATAAACGTGGTGGTGTTGGAGCAATAGGAGTAACAGCAAACGTTGCAGCAAAACTTTCTTCTGATTTTCAAAAAGCTTGTGTAGATGATATTAAAAGAGCTGCAGAACTAGATAAACTTCTTCAACCTCTTCATTCATCATTATTTATTGAAAGCAATCCTTCACCGGTTAAATATGCTGCATCGTTGCTTGGCATGTGTAAACCAACCGTAAGATTACCTTTGGTAGAAATTAAAGAGGAAACCAAAAAAAAAGTTTTAGAAGCTCTTAAAGTAGCTAAGTTACTTTAATGAAAAAAAAATTAGTTCCCGGTCAGAAAATTATTTGTTTAAATAGAAAAGCAAGTTTTAATTATTTTTTTTTAGAGATATTGGAAGCAGGAATTGTTTTAAAAGGATCTGAGGTAAAATCGTTGAGAGATGGTAAAGGAAGTATAGCAGACTCTTATGCTATAGATAATAACGGGGAATTATTCTTAATCAATTCACATATACCATTATATCGACAATCTTCTTATAATAATCATGATCCAAAAGAAAATAGAAAATTGTTATTAAATAAAAAAGAAATAAACAAACTGATTGGCAGAATTAATCAGGAAGGATTAACATTAATTCCTACAAAATTGTATTTTGTTAAAGGCAAAGTAAAAGTAGAAATAGCTGTAGCTAAAGGTAAAAAACTTTATGATAAAAGGCAGGTTAAAAAAACAAGAGACTGGAATAGAGAAAAAGCAAGATTACTGAGTAAAAATAACAAATGATACATATAAATATCGGTTCCAATTTAAACTCTTACTTTGGCACAAGATTTGACAACATAACAATTGCTGCAAATCTTTTAAAAGAAGCTGATATTAAAATTAAAAAAATTTCTAATTTTTATGAAACTCCCTCATACCCAAATCAAAATTTTCCAAAATTTTTAAATGTAGGAATGTTAATTGACTATGAGGAAAGCTGCCTAAAGCTTTTTGGTGAAATAAAATTTATCGAAAAAAAGTTAGGAAGAATTAAAACAAAAAAAAACGATCCAAGAATAATTGATATTGATATAATTGACTTTAAAAATGAGATTAAAAAAACCAAAGAATTAATTTTACCGCATTCAAAATGTCATTTAAGAAATTTTGTTTTATACCCAATTTTTCAAATAGATCCAAATTGGTCACATCCAATATTAAAGAAAAATGCCCAGTTTCTGATAAATAAACTTAGTCAAAAATCTAGGATAGAGATTACAAGGTTGCAGAAAAATGTTAATATCTTGATATGATTAATAATAATGAATTAATTGATCAAATAAAGTCTTATAACAGATTTTTAAATTCAGAATCTTTAAATAAAGCTTATAATTTCGCTCTTGAGGCTCATCAAAATCAAAAAAGAGATGAGGGTGTCCCTTATATTATTCATCCTGTAGCAGTGGCTAAAATATTAACTGAGTTAAAATTAGATAGCGCTACGATTACTACAGGATTATTACATGATACTATAGAAGATACTAATGTAACTTATGAAACAGTTAAAAAAGAATTTGGAGAAGAAGTAGCTAATTTAGTTGAAGGAGTTACAAAAATATCAGCCTTAGAAGATAAAGCATCAGATAACTCAAAGGCTGAAAATTTTAGAAAATTAATTTTAGCAACATCCAAAGATATACGAGTATTATTAGTTAAGCTTGCAGACAGATTACATAACATGCGTACGATTCAATTTGTAAAAGATAAAAATAAGATTGTAAGAAAAGCAAAGGAAACTATGGAAATATACGCTCCTTTAGCTGATAGAATGGGAATGAATAGAATTCGCGATGAATTAGAAGACTTATCTTTTTCTGTTTTGAACAAACCAGCTAGAGATTTAATTTTAGAAAGATTAAATTTTATTAAAAATAATACTGAAGATACTTTCAAATCAATTTCAGTTGAATTAATAGATATTTTGAAAAACAATGGTATCACAGCAACAATTACAGGCAGAGAAAAAACACCATTCTCTATTTGGAGAAAAATTCAAAACAAAAAAATTTCATTAGAACAATTAACTGATATAATTGGTTTTAGGGTGATAGTTGGTAATATTGAAGATTGCTACAAAACATTAGGAATTTTTCATAGTAGATTTTCAACAATTCCAGGAAAATTTAAAGATTATATTTCAACACCAAAAATAAATAATTATAAATCAATACATACCGCTGTTATTGGACCAAAAAAAAACAGAATTGAAATACAAATTAGAACAAATGATATGCACGAATTTGCACAAAGAGGTATTGCATCTCATTGGAAATATAAATCTTCTGAAAAATTTTCTGAATTATCTTGGAAAGAATATGACTGGTTGAGAGATTTGGTTGAAATTATTGAAGCAGGAACTAGCCCTGAACATTATTATGAGTTCACTAAACTACAAATGTTCCAGGAAAATGTTTTTTGTTTTACTCCAAAAGGTGCAGTGATCAAATTACCTAAAAAAGCTACCCCAATTGACTTCGCTTATGCCGTTCATACTAAAGTAGGTAATAGTGCTATAGGTTGCACAATTAACGGCCAACATTCTACTTTGCAAACAATATTAAAAAATGGTGATTTAGTTAATATTGAAACCTCAAAAAATGCTTCTCCTTCATTGCACTGGTTATCTTCGTCTGCCACAGGTAAAGCTCGATCTGCAATCAGAAGATATTGGCAGGATAAATCTACAGAAAATTTTAAAACTGCTGAAAAAAACTATTCAAGCACCATAGAGGTTGATTTACCTCATAAACCAGGTGTTTTAGGTCACATAACCTCTCTTATTGGTCTTAATAAAGGAAACATCATTAACTTAGAGATTATCAAAAGAAAAAAGGAACATTTGACCTTTTCATTCGATTTACAAATTAAAGATTTGAAAAATTTCACAAACTTGATAAGTCAAATAAAGCAAAGTAATTTAAGTTTTAAAATTATTCGACACAAACAGAAAAAAAATGCTTTCATCAAAAGAATCTTTGAAAATTTTAAAAGAAACTAAAGCTTTAATTGAGGGACATTTTATTCTTTCTTCAGGTTTGCATAGTCCTAAATATGTACAGTGTGCGCAATTAATGAGCAAACCAAGTTATGCATTAAAAATTTGTGAGTCCTTAGCAGAAAAAATTAAAAGTGAATTTGATGATTTTAATCTAATATTATCTCCTGCGATGGGAGGTATTATAGTTGGTTATGAATTAGGCAAATTATTAAATAAAAGAGCTATATTTTCTGAGAGAGTTAATGGGGAATTTAAATTAAGAAGAGACTTTAATATTAAAGAAGGAGATAAAGTTTTAATTGTAGAAGATGTAATTACTACTGGTAAGTCTAGCATTGAATGTTCCAAATTAATAACTTCAAATAACGCAAAAATAATAGGATATGCATGTATTATTGATAGATCAAATGGTAGATCAGAAATTAAAGAAAAAATTATTTCTCAAGTAGAACTAAATATACCAACTTACAGTAAAGATAATTTGCCAAAAGAACTATTATTGATAGATGCAGTCAAACCTGGAAGCAGAAATCTTTAATGAAAAGAATTAGGTTGGGAGTAAATATAGATCATGTTGCAACTGTTAGAAATGCAAGAGGAGAGTCATATCCAAGTCCATTGAGAGCAGCCATATTGGCTGAGAAAAATGGTGCTGATTCTGTCACCATACATTTAAGAGAAGATAGAAGACATATAAACGAATTAGATTTAAAGAAAATTATTAAAAAATTAAAAGTTCCCCTAAATCTCGAAATTGCAGCTACAAAAGAAATGTTAAAAATAGCATCTAGAAGTAAACCGCCTTTTATATGCATTGTTCCTGAAAAAAGAAAAGAAATTACAACAGAAGGAGGGCTTAATCTAAAATATAATAAGAATTTTTTAAGAATATTAATAAAAAAATTAAAAAAAAATAAATCTAGAATTAGTCTTTTCATAGAACCAAGTATAAAGGATATAAAAGAAGCAAAAAAATTAGATGCTGATTGCGTTGAAATACATACTGGCAAACTTTGTAATCTTATAAATAAAAAAAAAGTGTATAAAAATGAATTCAAAAAAATTCAAAAAGCAGTTTTTGAAGGAAATAAACTAGGACTTGAAGTTCACGCTGGTCATGGTTTAACGTTTACATCTGCTAAAATATTAACAAAGATTAAAGGCATTCAAGAGTTTAACATAGGTCATTTTTTAATCGGAGAGTCAATTTTTGAAGGATTGCCTTTGATAATAAAAAAATTTAAGAAAATTTTAAAATCATGAGCATTTTTGGTATTGGAACTGACATTATAAGTATTGTTAGAATTAAAAATTCATTAAAAAATAGAAATTTTATTCAACGTATCTTTAACGAAAAAGAAATTTTAAAATGTAAAAAAACTAAAAATAGTTTTAGCTGCTTTGCTAAAAGATTTGCAGCAAAAGAGGCTTTTTCAAAAGCTTTAGGTACAGGAATATCAAATGGAATTAACTTTAATGAGATTGTAATATTAAATAAAAAATCAGGTAAACCTTATATTAACGTTATCGGTCAAACTAAAAAAATACTCAATAAAAAATTTAAAAGAAAAAAAATAAAAATTTCATTATCTCTTTCTGATGAAAAAAAATATGCAGTTGCTTTTGTAACAATATCTTTATGAATACAAAAAAAATTATTAATATTATTTTTGATAATGCAAAAACTTTAATAGGAGCGTTGATAATTGCTGTTTTAATTAGATCTCTTTTATTTCAACCTTTTTATATACCATCATCATCTATGGAACCTACTTTATTAGTTGGAGATCGTATATTTGTATCAAAATATACTTACGGTTATAGCAAACACTCATTTCCATTTAGTCCCAACGTAACTAATGAACGTTTTTTTTCAAAATCACCAAAGAGAGGTGATTTAGTTGTTTTCAAAACACCTGCAGATAATAGAACTGACTACATCAAAAGATTAATTGGTTTGCCTGGCGACTCTATTCAATTCATTGAAGGTGAATTGTTTATCAACAAGAAGAAGATTTCAAGACAAAAAGTTGAAAATAAAAAAATTATTAGATGTGGAAATTTTCTACTTGAAACTAACACTTTTATCGAAACGTTACCTAATGGACTTAAACATTTAGTTGCTTATAAAAAAAAGGGCTCTTTGCAAAATTCTAAAATATTCAAGGTCCCAGAAAATCATTATTTTTTACTTGGTGATAATCGAGATTGTTCAAAAGATAGTAGATATCTTGATAGTGTTGGATATGTAAAAAGTTTAAATTTAGTTGGAGAGGCAAAAATTATATTTTTTTCAAACGATACAAATATAAGTAGCATGTTAAAATTTTGGAACATAAATAAATCATTTAGATTTGAAAGATTATTTAAAGGATTATAATGGAAAAAAAAATTAAAGACCTTGAAAAAATTATCAAATATAATTTTAAAAAATCTTCATTATTAGAAAAAGCTTTAACTCATAAAAGTTTTAATAACATTATAAATAATGAAAAATTGGAGTTTTTAGGTGACAGAGTTTTAGGTTTAGTAATCTCAGAAAAGTTATTAAGTAAATTTCCTGATGAAAAAGAGGGTATAATTGACAAAAAATTTGCAAATTTAGTTAATAAAAAAACCTGTTTACTTATTGCAAAAAAAATCAATCTAAAAAGATTTATTCTACTTGGTTCTTCACACAAAAAGTTGGAGAGGTCAGCAGATAAAATCAGTAGTGATTGTTTAGAGGCCATCGTAGGAGCAATTTACTTAGATGGAGGACTTAAATCTGTTGAACGATTTATTCTTAATTTTTGGGATGAGTATTTACTTAAATCCACTATTACCTTAATAGACTCTAAAACAAAACTTCAAGAATTTAGTTTGAAAAAATTTAAAGAACTTCCAAAGTATATCTTTTTTAAAAAATCAGGCCCACAACATAGGCCATTATTTAAAACAGAGGTACAAATTCCCAATTCAAAAAAAATTGTTGGTATAGGTTCGTCAAAAAAAAATGCACAACAAAATGCTGCTGCAAAATTATTAAAGATTTTAAATTTATGATCTGGGAAGATGAATGTTATTTACTATCTAAAAGAAAATTTAGAGAAAATGCAAATATAATTAATATTTTTACTGAAAAAAAAGGTAAGATAGATGGTATTGTATATGGTGGAACTTCAAGAAAAGTAAGAAATTATTTACAGATTTCAAACAAGTTGTTTGTATCACACACGTCAAAAGGTGAAAGTAAAATAGGATACTTTAAAACGGAATTAATCAAACCTATTTCACCTTTATATTTTAATGATAAAGAGAGAACGTCTGCATTAATTTCAATTTGTTCTTTACTCAATATTTTATTACCTGACTCACAACCTAATAAAAAAATTTATAATACGTTTGAAAATTTAATAAATTCTATAAATTTAGAAAATTGGATTTTCTTATATATTTTTTTTGAAATTAATCTGATTAAAGAGTTGGGTTACGACACAAATTTAATTGAACATTTAAATAATATTAATAGTGATAATGATTTTCTTAAAATTAAGATTGATGGATATATTTATGAAATTCCAAATTATTTGATACAAAAAAAAATACCTGAAAACTTTACAAATTTACTTATTCGCAAATCACTTTATTTTACTAGACAAGTGATGCAAAATAAATTTTTTATTCCAAATAATCTATTATTTCCAAAGTCCCGTGTTATTCTTGAAAATTATTTTAATTAAAACTTAATCTTTTTAGCAACATCAAGAGCAAAATAAGAGACAATTGCTGATGCCCCAGCTCTTTTAAAACATATTAAACTTTCGATTATTGCATTCTCGTTTATTAACTTATTTTTAATTCCACTTTTTATCAAACTATACTCACCTGAAACTTGATAAGCTAGAACTGGTATTTTAAAATTTTCTTTAATTTTTTGAATAATATCTAGATAAGGTAAACCAGGCTTTATCATGACCATATCAGCACCTTCTTTTATATCTAAAGCTACTTCTCTCAATGCCTCATGACTATTTGAAAAATCCATTTGATAATTTTTTTTATCACTTTTTAAAGATTTTTTTGATCCAACAGCATCTCTAAATGGTCCATAAAAATTAGAAGCATATTTAGCTGCGTAAGATAGAATTTGAACGTCATGATATTTATTTTTATCTAAAAATTTTCTTATTTTTCCAACTCTTCCGTCCATCATATCTGATGGCGCTATAACATCACAACCCATTTGAGCTTGTAACAAAGATTGCTTTATTAATATTTCAATAGTTTCATCATTAGTTACATAATTTTTTTTTAGTATTCCATCATGCCCATGAGTTGTATAAGGATCCAAAGCAACATCAGACATTACTCCAATATTATTTTTAAATCTTTTTTTTATAAATCTTATAGCCCTACAAACTAAATTATTCTCATTTAAAGCTTCTTTACCAAACTTATCTTTCTTATTATTTGGTGTCGATGGGAAAAGAGCAACCATAGGAATTTTATGTTTAATAATATTGTTAATAACGACCCCTAACTGATCTACTGTATATTTATAAACACCAGGCATCGATTTAACAGGTTGTTTCTTATTTTTCCCTTCAATGAGGAAGATCGGATATACTAAATCATTGCAAGATAAGTTATTTTCTTGAATCAATCTTCTAGACCAGTTGTATTTTCTGGTTCTTCGAAGTCTTAAATTAGGAAATTTTCCGGTAATCATGCTTTATTTAATTTATTATGCGACAAATGTATTATACAAATATATAGTACAAAGAGATAAATAACAACTCATGACAACAGATTCTGAAAACGTAGTAAACCTGAATTTGAAAAAAGAAGAAAAAATTTTAAATTTTTCTGATTTTCAAAAACAAAGTTTAAAATTTGATATTGTTAAACTTCAAGAAGCTTATATGCAAATAATTCAAACTAAAAAATTTGATGATGGTGGTGGTATTTCTCATTTTGGAGCAATATGTTTAACTAGAAAACCAGGCGACCCCGAGTCAGTTAAAGGACACAAAGCAAGGGGAATATACTGGACAAAGCCAGACAAATCAGGAAAAGAAGTTTCTAGAGACGTAAATATAGATGAAGCAGAATATTCAGAATTTGTACCAGATTATGAAAATACTTACTTTAAAGAAGTATTCGACACTCTGTCTTCTAAATATAAATTAGGCAGGGTAAGAATTTTACTAAAAGAGCCAAGATCAACTTTAAGTTGGCACAGAGATCCTGAGCCTAGATTACATATTCCAATAATAACTAATCCAGGATGCTTAATGGTTATCGACAACGTTGCTAAACATATGCCTGCAGATGGATCTGTTTGGATTACAAATAACACCAAGTATCATAATGCATTTAATGGAGGTGAAGAAAATAGAGTTCACCTTGTTGCTTGTGTATTAGATTATAAATTTAATTAAATTGAGTTTTTTATTTAAAAAAATTTGTATTGCCTCAGACCATGCTGGTTTTAATTTAAAAGAGTCAATTAAAGATCATCTTATTAATAAAAATGTTTCAATTTTTGATCTAGGACCAAGCGAAAATAAATCAGTAGATTATCCAGATTATGCAAAAAAACTAGCTAAGCGAGTCAAAGCTAAAAAAAGTGATATCGGAATTCTAGTGTGCGGTTCTGGTACAGGTATGGCAATAAGTGCTAATAAAATCAAAGATATAAGAGCAGCTGTTTGCTATAATCCTAAGTCTACTAGATTGTCTAGAGAACACAATAATGCTAATATAATTGCATTAGGTGCAAGATTAACAAAAAAAAGTTTATCATTGAAGTTAGTAGAATTATTTTTAAAAACTAAATTTCAAGGTGGTAGACATTTAAAAAGGATTAAAAAGATATAATGTCAGTAATTAAACTTGATAAATATTTAAACAGTTTCTTTAAGTTAAAACTTCAGGACGCTGATAAGGAACTTTATGACTCAATTAGAGATGAATTTACAAGGCAACAAAATCACATTGAATTAATTGCATCAGAAAATATTGTATCCAAAGCTGTTCTAGAAGCTCAGGGTTCAGTTTTAACTAATAAGTATGCAGAAGGTTATCCAGGAAAAAGATACTACGGTGGTTGTGAACATGTGGATGTATCGGAAAGTCTTGCAATTGAAAGAGCAAAAAAATTATTTGATTGTAAATTTGCCAATGTACAACCACATTCTGGTGCACAAGCTAACGGTGCGGTTTATTTAGCTCTGTTAAAGCCAGGCGACACTACTTTAGCGATGAGTTTAAATTCAGGTGGACACTTAACACATGGAGCAAAACCAGCTCAATCTGGTAAATGGTTTAAAGCTCTTCATTATGAAGTTGATAAAGAAACTGGCTTAATTGATTACAATGCAGTTGAAAAACTTGCTTTAGAAAATAAACCTAAGCTTATAATTGCAGGAGGAAGCGCATACTCAAGAATAATTGATTTTAAAAAGTTTAGAGAAATATGTGATAAAGTAGGAGCATACTTATTAGTTGATATGGCTCATTTATCTGGATTAGTAGCTGGAGGAGCATATCCTAATCCTACAAAGTATGCTGATGTTGTAACATCTACAACCCATAAAGTTTTAAGAGGTCCAAGGGGAGGTATTATTTTAACTAATAATGAAGAGTTAGCTAAAAAATTTAATAGTGCGATTTTTCCAGGATTACAAGGTGGACCATTAATGCACGTGATCGCAGCTAAAGCGGTTTGTTTTAAAGAGGCTCTATCAGATGATTTTAAAACTTACACAAGAAACGTAATTAAAAATGCTAAAGTTTTATCAGATAGATTATCTGAAAAAGGTTTTAAAATCTTTTCTGGAGGCACGGACACGCATCTGATGCTTCTTGATTTAAGATCGTTTAAAGTAACCGGAAAAGATGCTCAAGCCTCATTAGGCAGAGCTAACATAACTTGTAACAAAAATGGAATTCCGTTCGACTCTGAAAGTCCAATGATTACTTCTGGAATCAGATTAGGTACACCTGCATGTACAACAAGAGGATTCAAAGAAGAAGAATTTAAGTTAGTTGCAGATTTAATTTTTAAAGTGATTAAAGGTTTAAGTGAAAATAAAACAGATAATTCAAAAATAGAAAACGAAGTTAAAAAAGAGATTATTGACCTTTGCTCTTCTTTTCCTATATATGGAAATTAAATTAATTTATGCTTTGTCCTTTTTGTAGAGAAAAAGATACATCAGTAGTTGACTCTAGACCAACCGAAGATGGTACAGCTATTAGAAGACGTAGATTATGTGGTTGTGACAGAAAAGAGAGGTTTACTACATTCGAACGAGTTCAGTTTCAAGAATTAACAGTAATAAAAGGTAACGGTAAAAGAGAACCTTTTGACAGAGATAAAATTTCTAAATCTATAAGAATTGCTACAAGAAAAAGACCGATTGACTCAGAAACTATTGAAAAATTTATCTCAAAAATAGTTAGAAACCTTGAAGGTTTAGGTGAGAGTGAAATACCCACACCAACTATCGGAAAATTTATAATGGATGGATTATCATCACTAGATAAAGTTGCGTATGTTCGTTTCGCTTCTGTTTATAAAAATTTTAAAGAAGCGAAGGATTTTGAGCAGTTTGTAGGCAATTTAGATGATAATAAATCATAATCAATTTATAGATCTTGCTTTTCATCTAGCAGAAAAAAATGTAGGCCAAACTGGCACAAATCCATCAGTCGGTTGTGTTATAGTTAAAAATGGCACTGTTATCTCTTCAGGTGTAACTTCAAAAAATGGAAGACCTCATTCTGAATATAATGCTTTAAATAGAATAAAAAATTGTAAAGGAGCTTCTTTGTATACAACGCTTGAACCATGTACACATACAGGAAAAACTCCACCATGTGTAAATATTATTATAAAAAAAAAAATTAAAAATGTTTTTTATGCATTTGAAGATCCAGATATAAGAACATTTAAAAAAGCTAAAAAAATTTTAAAATTTAATAAAATTAATACTAAATTAATTAGATCTAAAAAATTTAGAAATTTTTATAAAAGTTATTTTCATAATAAAAAAACTTACAAATCTTTTGTCACTGGTAAAATTGCAGTATCAAAAGATTTTAAAACAATAAATAAAAAAGATAAATGGATTACCAATTATTATTCAAGAAAAATCGTACATTTATTAAGAAACAAATATGATTGTGTTATGTCTACATCTAAATCAATCAATTATGATAATGCACTACTCAATTGTAGGATTGATGGTTTAGATAATAATAGGCCAGATTTATTCATTGTAGATTTAAAACTAAAACTTAAAAAAAAACTAGCATTAAATAATTTATTACATAAAAGAAAAACTTACTTAATAACTCTTAATAAAAATTATAAAAAAACATCAGATTACAAAGCGCGGGGTTTTAAAATTATCTTGATAAATTCTTTAAAGACTAAAAAAGATTTTAATTTATTATATAAAAGGATGTATAAAATTGGATACTCAAGAATATTTGTAGAAACAGGCCTAACTTTTTTAAATCATTTAATCAAAAATAATATATTAAATGATTTATATATTTTTAAAACTAATAAAAATCTTAATAAATATGGTACGAATAACGATACATCGGCCTATATTAAAAAAAGTTATTCTAAATTTACAACAATTAATTTAAATGGTGATAAACTTTTTAAAATGAATTTTTAAATTATGTTTAATGGAATTATATATAATACTGGAAAAATAAAACATATTAAAAGAAATTTAAATAGCACCTATATAGGTATTAAGACAAAACTTAATTTTAAAAAAAACGACATAGGCTCATCCGTAAGTTGTGATGGTGTATGTTTAACCATTACTAAGATTAATAAAAGTATTATTTACTTTTACATATCTAATGAAACTTTAAAAAGATCAAACTTTAAATTGCTAAAGATTAACCAAGTAATTAATTTAGAAAAATCTTTAGTCTTTGGACAAAATATATCGGGCCATTTTTCACAAGGTCATGTCGATACTACGAGTAAAATTATAAAAATATCTTTTGTAGATAAATCATGGTTAATTAAACTTAAAATATCAAACAATAAATTAAAAAAATTTTTAGTTGAAAAAGCATCAATATCTATAAATGGCGTATCGTTAACTATTTCAAAAGTTTATCAAAATTTTTTTGAATTAAATGTTATTCCTCACACTTTAAAACTTACAAACTTAAAGTATTTAAAACCAAATAGTTTAGTCAACGTAGAGTTAGATATATTGAGCAAATATATATATAAATATTCTAATTAAATGACTAAAAATAAATTTTCTAAAATATCTTCAATAATTCAGGATGCTAAAAAAGGCAGGATGTTTATTTTGGTTGACGATAAGAATAGAGAAAACGAAGGGGATTTAGTTATACCAGGTTCCAAGTGTAATTCTAAAAGTATAAATTTTATGGCAAAACATGGTAGAGGTTTAATTTGTTTGGCATTGACAAAAAAACAAGTTGATAATTTAAAACTGCCTTTGATGTCATCTGTCAATAAATCACGAATGCAAACTGCTTTTACGATTTCGATAGAAGCAAAAAAAGGGATAACTACAGGTATATCTGCACAAGATAGAGCTAAAACAATTAAAATAGCTATTAATCCAAAAGCTAAAAAAAATGAAATTGTATCTCCAGGCCATGTTTTTCCTTTAGTTGCTAGAGCTGGCGGTGTCTTAGAAAGAGCCGGACACACTGAAGCATCAATTGATATTTCCAAATTATCAAAATTAAATCCAAGTTCGGTTATTTGTGAAGTTATGAATGAGGACGGTAGAATGGCAAGATTAAATGATCTTTTTAAATTTTCTAAAAAGCACAAAATAAAATTAGCTTCTATTGAAGATTTAATATCTTATAGGTTAAAATATGAAAAATTAGTAAATAAATTTTCATCAAAAGTATCTTTTGTTAAAAACGGAAAAGTTGTTATTCACTATTATAAAAATAAATTAGAAAACAATATTCATTTTGTTAT
>CACJAU010000012.1 GCA_902591415.1 uncultured Pelagibacteraceae bacterium | reverse complement strand
ATTGCAGCTTTATTTATATCTTCAATATTTTTCATTTTTTTTCTCTAAGTATTTTTTCCAAAGATCAGGTCTTTGGCGTTGTGTTATAGCCTCAGATTGAGCTAAACGCCACCCCTTTATTTTAGCATGATCGCCGGAAAAAAGGACTTCTGGCACTTTTTTACCCTCCCAATCTCTTGGTTTAGTGTATTGAGGATACTCCAAAAGATTATTCTCGAAGCTCTCATCTTTAGAGGAATTAGCATTACCCAAAACACCTGGAAGCAGCCTAACTAATGCATCTACGAATACAAATGATGCGCTTTCACCCCCAGATAAAATAAAATCTCCGATGCTATATTCTTCTATATTTCGTGTCTCTAAAAGTCTTTGATCAACACCTTCAAAATGACCACATAAAATATTTATTTTTTTAAGCTTACTCAAAGATTTTACTTCTTGTTGGTCTAACCTTTTACCTTTAGGAGATAAATAAATTATTTTTTCTTTAGCTTTTATATTTTTATCTAAAGCTGATGCTACAACATCTGGTTTTAATAACATGCCACTTCCACCACCAAAAGGTGTGTCATCAACTGTCCGATTATCATCAAAAGCATAGTCTCTTATATTAATAATTTTGAGACTCCATTTTTGTTTATCCTTAGCTTTCTTATAGATGCCCACATCTAAAAGCCCAGGAAATAAATCAGGATACAAGGTAAATATTTGTACTTCGAGCATTTTCTAAAACCTTATTTTTTATCTTTAGGTTCTTCCTTTTTAGCTTCTGCTTTGGGCTGTTCCTTTTTAGGTTCTTCCTTTTTAGCTTCTGCTTTAGGCTGTTCCTTTTTAGGTTCTTCCTTTTTAGCTTCTGCTTTAGGTTCCTCTTTTTTACCTTCTGTTTTAGGTGCTTCTTTAGTTTCTTCAGCACTTTTTTTTCTGTCCTTTTTAGGAATAGCTTTTTGAGGGTTATTTCCAGGCTTCGGCATTGGCATTATTTGAAGCTCACCTAAAAGTCTAGAAACTCTAAGAGTTGGTTGAGCACCTTTACTCATCCAATATTTTACTCTCTCAGCTTCTATCTTTATTCTTTCTTTTTTATCTTTTGGAAGTAATGGATTGTAAGATCCAATTTTTTCAATAAATTTACCGTCTCGTGGATATCTTCCATCAGCGATAACTATTTTGTATATCGGTCTTTTCCTTACTCCTCCCATTGATAGTCTTATTCTTAACATGTTTTACCTTTCATTTTAGTTTATTGAGCATTTCATCTGGGATCATTCCAGATGGAATTTTTTTTCCTTGTGATATCTTTTTCATCATATCTGACATCATTTTAAATTGTTTAAGTAACTTATTTATTTTGGAAACATCTACCCCAGCGCCTTGGGAAATTCTTTTTCTGCGAGAACCACTAATGATTTTTGGATTTTCTTTTTCATTTTTTGTCATAGATAAAATGATAGCCTCATTTTCAATGAGCATTCTTTCATCTATGTTAGCTTGATCCATTTTAGCTTTCATTTTATTTACACCAGGTAACATAGACATAACTCCTTCCATGCCTCCCATTTTTTTCATTTGTCTCAATTGTGAAAGATAAGAATCCATTGTAAAAATACCTTGTTTAAGTTCCTCCTCAGTTTCTTTAATTTTTTCTTCACTTAAATCTTGCGCTGCTTTTTCAACAAGTGTAACCACATCACCCATACCAAGAATTCTATTAGCTAACCTGTCAGGGTGAAACATTTCAAAGTCAGAAACTTTTTCTCCGACACCAATATATTTTATAGGTTTGCCTGTGATGTGTTTCATACTCAACGCAGCTCCACCTCGCGCATCGCCATCAACTCTAGTTAAAATAATTGATGAAAGGTTGACTGCTGTATCAAATTCTTTTGCAACGTTTACAGCTATTTGACCGGTTAAAGAATCGGCAACTAGAATAGTTTCGGCTGGTTTTGTTAAATCTTTAATTTGTTTAATCTCAGACATCATTGGTAAATCTATTTGCGTTCGACCAGCGGTATCAAAAATTATAACATCTGATCCACTTAGATTTGCTGCGTTGAGAGCTCTTTTAGTAATATCAATAGGTTGTTGTTTTTCTATGATCGGTAAATTTTGTATATTATTTTTTTCTGCTAATAATTTTAATTGTTCTTGGGCAGCAGGTCTGTAAACGTCCAAGCTTACAAGCATAACTTTTTTTTTATGATTTTTTTCAATTAACTTAGCTAATTTAGCAGCTGAAGTTGTTTTTCCTGACCCTTGTAAACCTACCAATAATATAGAAACTGGTGGAACTGCTTTTAGATTAATCTCCTCATTCTTAGAACCAAGTATGTTTACCAATTCATCGTAAACAATCTTTACTATCATTTGACCAGGTGAAGTTGATCTAATGATCTCCTGGCCAATAGCTTTTGGTTTTACATTTTCAACGAAATCTTTGACAACTGGCAGCGCTACGTCAGCCTCTAATAAAGCTAAGCGTATTTCTTTTAATCCAGAGTCTACTTGTTCTTCCGTTAAGGAAGGAGCACTTTTTAGTTTAGAAAAAATATTTTCTAATTTATTTGTTAAATTTTCAAACATTTTAATAACGTCCAACACCTATCGCACTAGTGGGCGAACCTTCGCTGACTAGTGTCGACACTCTTGTTTTCAAGAGCACCGCAAAAACTTAAGTATTTGCGGAAAGTTCGAGGAAACTACAATTTGGGGTTTTAAAAGTCAATGAATAATTATACTAATCTACTTATATGCCTTTAATTAATGCTTTTAGGATGGATGGTTTAGGTAATAGATTTATTATCATAGATAGAAGAGAAAAATCTATAGATATTCCTAAAGAAAAAATAATTCATTTGGGAAATCTAAAGTCTTTTCATCGTAATATTGAATTTGATCAAATTATATTTATTGAAAAAGAAATTAATAATACTTTTCCAATAACCATTTTTAATTCAGATGGAGGCGAGGTAAGTGCATGTGGAAATGGCAGTAGGTGTGTGGCTTACTTGTTAAGCAAAGATTTAAATAATAAAGAGATTAAATTAAAAACGAATAATAGATTGCTTAATGCAAAAATTATTGGGGAGTCCGATGTTCAACTGGAAATGGGGAAACCTGTATTTGAGTGGAATAAAATTCCATTAAAAGAAAAGTTAGATCACAAAAATATAACTCTTGATATTGATGGTAAAGAATTCACTGATGGATTTAGCCTCAACGTGGGGAACCCTCATATAGTTTTTATTGTTAAAGATTGTTTTAAATATGATCTAAAAATATTAGGACCAAAAATAGAGACTCATGAGTTATTTCCTGAAAGAACCAATGTTACTTTTGCACAAATAGACGACGAAAATAATATTTTAGTCAATGTTTGGGAACGAGGCGCAGGATTAACAAAAGCTTGTGGAACGGCTGCTTGTGCTACTGCTGTTGCAGCGTTTATCAAAAAATTTACTAAAAATGATATCAATATTAAATTTGAAGAAGGAAGTTTAAATATTAAAATTGATGCGGATCTTAATATATTTATGAGAGGTCCAGTTTCAGAAATAAAACATACTAGACTTGAAATCTAAATGGGTTTATTTGATAAATTTAAAATAGGATTAGGTAAAAGTTCAGATGGGCTCTCTACTGGCTTTAAAAATATATTTTCCAAAAAAAAAATTGATGAAAATGTTCTTACAGAATTTGAAGAATTAATTATAACATCTGACGCAGGGGTAGAAGTTGCAAAAGAGTTAAGAAAAGATTTTGAGAACTTCAAAATAGATAAAAAATTAGAAGATCATAAAGAAATTTTAAAACTGATAGCGGATAAATTAGCAATTAATCTTCAAAAGTACGAAAAAGATCTAAGCCTGATGGGAAATGCAAAGTCTGCTGTTATAGTTGTATCTGGAGTAAACGGGGTTGGAAAAACAACTAGTATCGGAAAACTTGGAAAGTATTTTAAAGACAATAGTAGATCTGTTGTTTTTGGAGCGGCGGATACTTTTAGAGCAGCTGCCATAGATCAATTGCAAGTTTGGGCTGCAAAAGTCAAAGTTGATATTATAAAATCCGAAATCAATAGTGATCCAGCTTCTGTGGCTTTTAAGACTGCTGAATTTGCAAAAAAAAATGAAATTGATGTAGCTTTGATTGATACAGCGGGAAGACTTCAAAACAAAAAGAATTTAATGGAGGAGTACAAAAAAATTATTGGTGTACTTAAAAAAATTGACCCTACATATCCTAACGAAGTAATTCTTGTCTTAGATGCAACTACAGGACAAAATGCACTTAATCAAGTTGAAGAATTTAGTAAGATACATGATTTGACGGGTTTAATAATTACAAAACTTGACAGTACTGCTAAGGGAGGAGTTGTTTTAGCAATTTGTAAAAAATTTAACCTTCCAATAGTTGCTGTTGGAATGGGTGAGAAGGAAACTGATTTACAACCTTTTAATGCTGAATATTTTTCAAAAGCTTTACTAGGAATTGAAAATTAAAGTTTATTGATAAAATTTTTTATCTTAGAGAGTAATTCTTCGTTATAATCCATCATGTGATCATCATTATCAGGAAAATAACTAAATTTGGGATTATTAGCTTTTTCAAAAAGTTCTAGCCCCATTTTTTGAGGTACAATATTATCTTTTTTCCCATGCATAATTAAAATTGGAGAATTTATTTTTTTAATTTTATTTTTCGAGTCATATCTATCCTTTAGTAGGATATTAATCGGTAAGTATGGATAATAGATTTTTGCAGCATCAGCTATAGAAGTAAATGGAGATTCTAGAATAACTCCAGCAAATTTATTATTTGAGGCTAGTTCGGTAGCTACACCAGTTCCTAAAGACTCTCCATATAGAATAATATCATTTTTAATTATTCCTTGTTCATTAAGCCATTCAACAACCCTATTGCCATCATGATATAGGTTTTTCTCTGAGGGTTTGCCCTTATTTCCACTAAAGCTTCTCCATGAAATCAATAAGATGTTTACATCAAGTTTATTAAGTTCGTTGAGTTTATGAACTCTATTTAAGAGATTTCCGGCATTTCCATGAAAAAAAAGTATTGTTTTAAATTTAGATAAATCTTTTTTTATAAACCAAGATTTTAGCGAAATATTTTCATCTGTATTTATAAACAGTTCTTCATATTCAAAACTTATTTTATCATTTAAATAGTTATTTTCACTGGGGTGATACAACAAATTTCTTTGATAAAAATATATAAAAATAGTTATTCCGATATAAGCTAAAATTATTGAGCTTGCTGCCAGATAAAAATATTTCATGATTTAATCTTCCTTGCTAAATATACACCAGCGAAGACAAAAGCTGCTCCAAAATAATGAAAATTTAAAAGCGCTTCATCAAAAAGTATAATGCCGTAAATAGCGGAATAAATTGAAAAAATATAAAGAGTAAAACCAGTTAGTGAGGCTCCTAAATATTTTTGCACTTTAGTATATAAAGTAAAAGCAATGATGCCAGGAGATATAGCTGCAAACAATACCCAAAATATGAAATTATTGTTGAAGCTAGTATTAAAGTAAAAAATTTCTTCTAAAATATAAAAAGGGAACAAAGATATAGCACCAAACATTGCTATTAAAGTAAATCTAGCCATTAAACTAAATTTACTTTTCCAATTTAAAAGATAGATCGAATAGATCGCCCAGCCCATTGCAGCTCCTATCATCCATAAGTCTCCAGATGTAAATTTAAAATTTATTAATAGATCTAAGTTTCCTTTACTAATAATTGCAAGAACACCAATTAAGCATAAAACCAAACCTAAAATTCTTGAAAAGTTTATTTTATCTTTGAAAAACATTACCGACAGAATAATTATAAAAACTGGTGATGAAGTATAAATAATACCCATATTCGCCATCGTAGTTGACATTCCAGCTATGAAAGGAAACGCACCACAAACACCGCAACCCATCGACCCTAGGAAAAACAGTTTCCAGAACTCTTTATTTATAAATTTTTTATTTGAAAGAATTTCACTATAGAAAAAAGGTAATAGCATTAAAAATACAGTTAGCCATCGCCAAAAAGCTAAAGATACTGGAGGTACATACTCTACTCCTCCACGCGCAACAATAATATTTGTTGCCATAAAGATTGGCTGAATGAACAATAATAAATAAGGAAAGTAACTATTATTTTTTGTCAATGAAGGCTTCATAAAACATCATTACAATTACCATGCCCATTAAAATGTAAACAGGAAGCACATCAAAAAAACCTATCATCATTGATCTAGTTAATGTCGTAGCTAGACCAATTAAAAAAAACGTACAGAGTGCAACTCCAATAATTATTGTAACTTTATCCTTCATCTTTGCAATTTTTCTCTAGCCAGTTCGCTGTTCCCAAGAATCTTAAGTCATCTAGTTTGTCGCCAACTACCTGAACACCTAATGGTAGGTCATTTTCACCTGTAAGTAAAGGTAAGGAAATTGTGGGTAATCCAAGGTATGTCCAAATTTTTTGGAAGTCTGCACTACCTGTTGATTTCAATCCCTTATCTGCTACTCCGCTTGATGAAGGAGTAATAATTCCATGATAGTCTTCAAAAACTTCTTTGTATGACTCATAGCTTTGCTTCATAAAATCTGCAGCATCTCCATATTCTTTTGCTGAATATTTTAATCCTCTGGAAATAGCTTCTCTCATTTCTTTTGATAGTTTTGTCTTATCTTTTTTATAATAAACCTGAAAATTATTTGCCATATCAACTTCATGAATTATTTGATGATACTTTGGAATATCTTCAAAATATGATGGTGTATCAAAGACCTCAATATTCTTTTTAAAATTTTTAATTAAAAATTCAAAAGCCTGTTGAGATTTCTTATTGATATTTTTCCAACTCTTTGTTTTGTAAAAAATAAACTTAGGGTCAAAAACAGGGCCTTTCTCACATTCCTCCAACATCTTTTCTGCAGCGAAATAAATCGTTGAGGGATCGTGTAAATCTTTTCTAATTAGTGACTTAGCAAGTAAAGCAACATCTTTTACAGTTTTACCAAATACTCCCATTGTATCTAATTTATCTGAAACTTTTAAAACACCATTTCTTGAGATCAATCCATAAGAAGGTTTATAGCCAACAACTCCGCAATATGATGCTGGTCTAATTACTGAACCTCCAGTTTGAGAACCAACCGATAAAGGCGCCATATGTGCAGCAACTGCAGCTGCTGATCCGCTTGATGAACCTCCCGGAGTTCTTTCATAATCATGAGGATTTTTTGTTTTAGAGGGGTGTATGTAAGCAAGTTCACAAGTAACAGTTTTACCCATTATTATTGCACCCGAATTTTTTAATAAGTTAACAATTTCAGAGTCCTGTGAATTAGACATTTTTTTTCTAAATACTGTCCCACATTCAGTCGGCATGTCATAAGTTCCTATTATGTCTTTAATTGCGACGGGCATCCCGTGCAATGGTCCTAGAGGTTTTCCAGATTTTCTATAAGTATCCGCTTCTTCAGCTTTTTCTATTAAAAGTTTCTTATCTATAAATTGCCAAGCTTGAACATCTTTTTCAAATTTTTTTATTCTATCTAAATATGCTGTACAAAGATCAACGGATGATATTTCACCTGAATAAAGTTTTTGAGATAACTCGTATGCACTTAAAGATGTAACGTCTATCATTTAAATTTATTAATTAGCAAATAATGTATCTGGCAACCAAAGAGCTATTCCCGGGAAGAGATACATTAAAAACATAGCTAATATAACTATACCTAGAAAAGGCATAATACCTTTAAATATTTCCATTAACTCTACATTTTTACTTTGTACACCTTTTAAATAGTACGCGGACATTGCCATGGGTGGAGTTAAAAATGAAGTTTGTAAATTTAAAGCAATTAACATTGCAAAAAAGTAAGGGTTAACTTCAAAAAATGCCACTAAAGGTAAAAATATCGGTACAAAAATAATTAATATCTCTGTCCACTCTAATGGCCAACCTAGTAAGAAAATTATAATTTGAGTAATTACCAAGAACTGCCAAGGTTGTAGATTCATTGATTTAAAGAAATGTTCAAATACTTCGTGTCCACCTAAATAAGAGAAAACTGAAGCAAAGGTCCATGATCCTATAAACAACCACATAATCATGGCAGTCGTTTTTGCAGTTAAAAATACCGACTCTTTAAAATTTTTCCACTTAAGCGTTTTATAAAAATATGAAAGTACTAATGCACCAAATGCTCCAACGGCTGCAGCTTCTGCAGGAGTTGCAAGCCCTCCTAAAATAGTTCCTAATACTAAAATTATTAAAGAGAAAAGCGGTAAGAAGGAAACCATTACCTCTTTTAAAATTACTGATCTTGGTGGAATATCTTCCTTAGGTGGTTTAGGTGCGATCGAAGGATTAAAATAAGCTAAAGTTACCGCATAACCTATATATAAACCTGCTAATAATAATCCTGGAAAAATTGCTGCAGCAAATAATCTTAGAGGAGAGAGTTGAGCAATTACAGAATAAACGATTAACATAATGCTAGGCGGAATTAAAATACCCAAACAACCTCCAGAACAAATTACTCCAGAAGCAAACTTTTTATCATATCCAGCTCTGATCATCGCTGGCCAAGCAAGAAGCCCCATTAAAGTTACCACGGCTCCGATAATTCCAGTCGCTGTAGAAAATAAAGCACAAGTAACTAATGCAGCTACTGCCATTGAAGCTGGTAGTCTATGAGAAGCTAGTCTAATCGCAAAAAATAATCTTGAAACTATTCCAGCTCTTTCAACTAAATACCCCATAAATAAAAAGAGTGGGACCGCTGTCAAAACTGTATTATCCATAACGGTGTAAGTATTTTGAACGAATAATTGGAAGATTCTATTATCAAAAAGATGCTCCATTCTTGTCGGATCAAAGTAAGCGTAGTAACCAAAACCAACACCCATTGCCATAAGCGTAAAAGCTATAGGAAAACCTAGTAACACTGCAAACAGGAATATTCCCATCATTAAAATTGCGATTTCAGGATTAGTTAAACTAAATAACATCTTTTTGATCCTCGTCTTGTGAAGTTCTCATTAACATTTTTTCTGTTTCCTCTGCTACAACCATTCTTGCAGGCCAGTGTCCTGTTTGAATGCAAATGATTGCTCTACAAACTTCGCTGATACCTTGAATGACTAATAAAATTCCTGCAGCAGGTATTAAAGATTTAGCCATGTAAATTTGAATTTGAGCAGGGCTGTTCCAACTAGTTTCTTTTATCTTCCAAGCAAGCGAAGCGTACTCATAACCATAAAATGCAAGAGCAAGCACACCTGGAAAGAAAAATATAAAATATAAAACTAAATCGATGTAACCCTGAGTTCTTGGTTTAAAAAGTCTGTAAATTACATCACCTCTCACATGAGCCTCAGTAGAAAGAGTATAAGCACCTGCCATCATAAAAATCGCACCGTACATTTGTAAACTGAAATCAAAATTCCATAAGGTAGGGGCATTAAAGGCATATGCCATAACTACTTCGTAGCAAGTTCCGCCCATTAAAATTACGATACACCAAGAAAACGCCTTTCCAACGGAAGTGCTTAAAGTATCTGCAAAATGAATAAATCCCCTCATGAATTTTTAAACTATGCTAATTTTTTTGTTATTTCCATAAAAAAAGGGGGTGAAAAATCACCCCCTTTTTACGTTTAAAATATAATTAAATTTTAACTTTACCTATAGAGCCGAATTCATTCTCGTAAGCCAACTTATAGTTAGGTTGGTTCATGAGTAAGTACTTCATAACTCTCTTAGCGTATTTCTTCTGTGAGTCTACAATCTTTTTAAAGAATGGATCTTTCTTATTGAAATCTCCGATTACTTTATCCCAACCTTTTAACTGTTGAGCTAAGATCGCATCAGATGTTTGATACACGTTTACTTTGTGCTGGTTCATCAATTTAGATAAGTCAGCAGAGTATCTTACTAATGCTTTAAAGTAGTTATCACTGTTTGCAGCATAAGCAGCATTTTTTAGAATAGCCTGATGTTTAGGCGATAATCCATTAAATGTCTTCTTATTTACTGGGATTTCAAACATCTCTTGTGATTGGTGGAAGCTTCCTAAGTGATAATGCTTAGAAACATCTTGCATACCGAACTGAGAGTCTGATGTTGGGTTGTTAAACTCAGCTGCTTCGATCAAACCTGTCTTCATTGCAGGCTGAATTTCACCACCTGGTAATTGTCTTACAACCATTCCCATTGCTGTTAATACGTTAGTAGCTAAACCTACTGTTCTGTACTTCATACCTTTTACATCAGATACTTTTGTTACGTTCTTTTTGAACCATCCAAAAGGCTGTGCAGGCATTGGCATATGGAAGAAACCAATATAGTCGAAACCAACTTTTGCAAGTGTTTCATCATAAAGTTTTCTACCTCCACCATACTCTATCCATCCCATAATTTCTTGAGATGACATTCCGTATGACGGACCAGTACCGAATAGAGAAGCTGCTGGATTTTTTCCATACCAGTAAGCTGTTACCCAGTGTCCCATATCAAGTACACCTGAACTTACTGCTTGTCCAATCTCCGAAGTTTTAACTACAGCTCCAACTGGCTGAAGATCAATTTTTAATTCACCTCCAGACATGTCGCTTACCATTTTTGCGTAGTCGCCAGCCATTTCAAAGAAAATGTTAGCGCCTGACGGCCAAGCCGCTTGCATCTTTAAAGTCTGAGGAGCACCTAATGCAATGTTTGGCATTGCAACAGTTGCTGCCGCTGCAGCACCCGTAGCTGCTGCTGCTTTAAAGAACTTACGTCTTGATGGAGTTTTTACTCCTTTTACTTTTTTTGACATATGTCCTCCGTTGTTAATTAACTAAAATATTTAAACATAAACTGATTTCAGAGTCTCGATATTTTTTAGAATTATTTTAAAGTAAATTAATAGGATTCAATCTCAAGGTGTATTAGTTTACCTGATCTTGTGGTTTTTTTCCGGAAAAAAAATCTTCCAAATTTTTTGTTGCTCGATATGCCATGTCCCATCTCGTTCTTTTAGTCGCACTACCTAAATGAGGCAATAAAAAAATGTTTTTTAATTTTAAATATTCAGGATGAATTTTTGGTTCACCATTATAAACATCTAATCCATATGCAAAAACGGTTCCTTTTTTGATAGCTTCAATCATAGCGTCATCATCAACGATATCTCCTCTAGCTGCATTTCCAATAACAGTATTTTCTTTTAAATAACTTAGGGTTTCCTTATTTATTAAATTTTTTGTTTCCGGAGTAGCAGGACAATTAATAGATAAAAATTCACTTTTTTCGAACAAACTTTTTATATCTTTATGGTAGATCGCACCATCTTCCAAATCAGAAGAAAGCTTTGATCTATTATGATAATGAATTTCCATACCAAATGCCTTTGCTCTTTTAGCTACCGCTCTACCTATCCTCCCCATTCCAAGAATTCCAAGTCTTTTATTAGACATTTGTTTTCCTAATAAAAAATCCCAAGACCATTTCCAGTTCTGTGTTTCTGCTGCAATACGACCTTCATAAGCTTTTCTGGATGCTCCTAACAAGAGTAATATTTGAATATCAGCTGTCGCATCTGTTAAAACATCAGGAGTGTTTGTTACAGTTATTCCTTTTTCTTTTGCTGCTTTAATATCTATATTTCCAAAACCAACTGCACCGTTAGCAATGATTTTTATAGAGTTTGATAATTTGGATATTGTATCTGCATTAATTGGATCTGTGACTGAACTTAAGATTCCATCATAATTTTTGGAACCATTAATAATTTCTTGAGGTGAATAAATTTTATCATTTTCGTTTAAAGTCACATCAAATAAGTTTTGTAGATTCTCCTCATTTTCTTTAAGAAGCCTTCTTGTAACAAAGATTTTTTTTTTCATTTAGAATTTACTCAGTTTATAAGGTTTTGGTCCTCCTGTGAACCAATCAAGTAATTCAACTGTATGGATAATAGGAATTCTAGTTCCAGAAGAAATTTGTGTCATGCAACCTATATTGCCAGTTGAAATAAAGTCAGGAGAGATTTTTTCAATATTTTTTACTTTATTTTTTAACAACGATTTTGCCATTTTCTGATGAAGAATATTGTAGGTCCCAGCAGATCCACAACATAAATGTCCCTCTGGTATTTCTAAAACTTCGTTGCCTGTTTTTAAAATCAGTTCTTTAGGTTGTTCATGAACTTTTTGCCCATGCTGCATCGAGCAGGCCGAATGATAAGCAATTTTATATTTTTTTTCAGAATTTGTATTTATATTTAATTTTAAATTCTCATCAAGATATTCTGTGATATCTTTGGTTAATTCAGAAATTTTTTTTGCTTTTTTTTTAAAATCTTTATCATCTTTAAAAATATGTCCATAATCTTTCAAGGTTGTGCCGCAGCCTGATGTGTTGCTAATTATCGCGTCTAAACCATTTTTTAGATATTCATCATGCCAACTATTAATATTATTTTTAAAAGACTCATGAGCTAATTTTTGTTTACCCAAATGGTGGTTCAAAGATCCACAACAATGTATATCTGGCATTACAACAACTTCAACGTTATGTCTGTTTAAAAGTCTAATAGTGGACTCATTTATTTCTGGTGAAATAACTCTTTGTACACATCCAGTCAATAATGCAACTCTAGAAACTTTTTTACCTTTTATAACCTCATAGACTTTTTTTTCTTTTAATTCTTTATTAGGTATTTTATCTGGCATTAAATTTAATGCATTTTTCAGAAATTTGGGAAATAAAAAGCTAAATGGTTTTATGATTTTAGAGGATAAAGCCATTAATAAAAATACTTTTGGTCTAGGTAATACAAACGAAAGAATGTTTCTAAATAATCTATCAAAGAAAGGTCTTTTATAAGTTTCTTCAACATAATTTCTTCCATGGTCAATCAAATGCATGTAATTTACTCCGGATGGACATGTAGTCATGCAAGAATAACAAGATAAGCAACTGTCGATATGTTTTGCAATTTCTTTAGTTGCTGGTTTCTTATTTTCTAACATATCTTTGATAAGATATATTCTTCCACGTGGCCCCTCTAGCTCCTCACCATTAATTCCATAAGTAGGACAAGTGGCATTACACATTCCACAGTGAACACATTTTCTAATTATTTTTTCACTTGTTTTATTGTCTTTATCTTGAAGTTGGTTATCAGTAAATGATGTCTGCATTTAAATTCCTGTGTACATTTTTCCTGGGTTAAAAATTCTTTTAGGGTCAAAACTCCTTTTAATTTTTTCACTTATTTTATACTTAATTGGATCTATTGTAAAAATATCTGCAGAAGCTTTGAGGTCTTCTTCAACTTTTATCAATGTAATGTAACCATGATGATTTTTTACAATATCTTTAATTTCATTTAGTATTTTTGTATTTAATTGATCAAATGAAGACCAAATAAGGCTTCCTCCCCAGTCGATAAAATATTTTATCTCATAATTTTTGAATTTTTGTATAACTTGTAAAGTATCACTAATCGGAACAACAATTCTTAATAAGTTGCTTTTTAAACTTTTAAAAACCTCTAAATTTTTTGTTTTACTCCAAAAAATATTACTTTGTTCATTATCTAAAATTGATAGCTCTTGATCTATTAGACCCAATTCTTTAGACAATCTACTTATTCTTTGATCTACAGAATTTATTGGACCCTCAATTCTGATAGCTGTTAAACCACCATCGTGTGTGAGATCATTTAAAACAAAATTTTCTCCAAAATAATCTGGATAAAATACTCCACCTGATGGATCTGTTGAGGATGATAATCCTTTTCTGAGATAATCTAATGCTTTTTTTAGATGAGGATTTTTTATTATTAAAGTTTTACTTGTTTCTGGTTTTGGTAATACTTTTATTGATAGTTCCGTCAATATGGTAAGTGTACCAAAAGATCCCGATATCAATTTACTTAAATCATAACCAGTAACATTTTTAACTACTGTTCCGCCAGATTTAATAGTTTCGCCTTTTCCATTAATTCCTTGAAAACCAAGTATATGATCCCTAACACTACCAACTTTAAATCTTCTTGACCCAGCAAAATTACAAGAAACGACTCCACCAATAGAGCCACTGTTACTTTCTCCAGAAAATAAGTAGCCGAAATCATTTGGTTCAAAAGCTAGTTGTTGATTATTCTTATCAAGCTCTTCTACTATTTCTTTTAGTGATGTACCTGCTTTAACTTTAATATAAAGTTCCTCAGGTTTGTAATCGATAATACCTTTATATTCAGAGAGATCTAAAGTTTTTTCAGACTGAAAATTTCTTCCAATTTTATTTTTTGATTTTAAACCGTTTATTTCTAAAGGAATATTTTTTCTATAACAGTTTTTAACTATCTCAACTATTTCATCCCTAGAAGACGGTTTAAAAATGTTTTGATTAAAATCTAGGGATGTCTGGGAATTTTGTTTTTCCTCCATGGACATGAACTCTTCCTTCCTCAGCACATTTTCTAAGTATTGGATAAACTTTTCCTGGATTTAATAATGAATTAGGATCTAATGCTACTTTAATTGTTAATTGTTGCTGAATATCTTTGTCGTTAAAAGCTTCACACATCAACTCTCTTTTTTCGATACCCACACCATGTTCGCCTGTAAGAGCACCACCAACTTTTACGCAATATTTTAAAATATCTGCCCCAAACTCTTCACATTTTCTTAGAGATTCTTTGTCATTAGCATCAAACATTATTAAGGGATGAAGATTCCCATCTCCAGCATGGAACGCATTGGCTACTGGTAATTTATATTTCTTGGACAACCTTGAGATTTCATTTAAAACTTCAGCTAACTTTCCCCTAGGTATTGATCCGTCCATACACATATAATCAGGAGCAAGAACTCCGCATGCTGGAAAAGCTGCTTTTCTACCAGCCCAAAATTTTAGCCTCTCTTCATTTGATTTGCTAATTTTTAAACTTGAAGAGTTATTTTTTTCTGCAATTTCTTTTGCCTTCTGAATATAAGCCTCGACTTCATGTTCTGTACCATCAAATTCTATTATCATCATTGCTTCAGCATCGGTTGGATAACCTGCTTTGGAATAATCATTAGTTGCTTTTGTTAAAGCTTTATCCATTATTTCCATACCTGCTGGGATACATCCCTCTGCGATTATTTGTGCAACACAGTTTCCTGCGTCTTCAATTGAGGGAAAACCCACTAAAGCCGCTTTAACAACCTCAGGAGCTTTTAAAATTTTTACGGTTACTTCAGTTATAACACCAAGTAAACCTTCTGAACCTGTCATTAAGCCTAAAAAATCGTATCCTTCTGCATCCATAACTTTGCCACCGAACCTAGTTATCGTCCCATCCATTAAAACTACTTCGATGCCCAAAAGGTTATTAGTGGTAGCACCATATTTGAGAGAATGGACTCCGCCAGAGTTTTCAGCAACATTTCCACCAATAGAGCATGCAATTTGACTTGATGGGTCTGGAGCGTAATAAAAACCTTTGTCCTGAACAGCGTGAGTAATTGCTAAATTTGTAACACAAGGTTGTGTAACTACACATCTGTTTTCATAATCTATTTCAATAATCTTATTAAATTTACCCATTGCAATTAAAACACAATCTTCTAAAGGCATAGATCCACCAGATAATCCTGTTCCAGCTCCTCTTGGAACTACTTTAATTTTATTTTCATTACAGTATTTTAAAATTTGACTGACTTCTTCTGCAGTCTCAGGCATAACTACTAGAAGAGGCATTTGTCTATACGCTGTCAACCCGTCGGTTTCAAAAGGTCTTAATTCATCAACGTTCGAAAGAACATTTTTTGAATTTATGAAACCACGAAGATCTGAAGCAATTTTGTCTTTTTTAGACATAATTGCATTATCAACTTTTGGCATTTGTAAACTGCTCATAATCAATCCTACTTAAGCATTTTTGCTATTTTATCTAGTGCTTTTTGAATATTATCCCTTGATGCTGCAAAGCTAAAACGCACGAAATCTGTAGATGTTTTGCCAAAAGCCGTCCCCGGAACAATTGCCACACCAGCCTCATGCATACATTTCTTTGAAAACTCACTTCCGCTCATGCCTGTCCCTTTTACGTTTGGAAAAGCGTAAAACGCACCACCAGGCATACTACATTCTACACCAGGTAAATCATTTAATCCTTTGTGAATTAATTTTCTTCTTTGATCAAATTTTTCCATCATGTGATAGATAGAGTCGTCAGGACCATCTAATGCAGCTATCCCAGCAAATTGTGATGGCGCGTTTACACAAGAAAAGCTATTTATTGCTAATTTTGTTACATGTGAGATTAAGCTCTCAGGCCATACACTCCAGCCCATTCTCCAACCAGTCATAGAGTAAGCTTTACTCCATCCATCTAAGACTATTAATCTATCTTGTAGATCAGGATAATTAAAAAATGTTGGCATTTCTTTTCCGTCAAAAATTTGTCTACTATAAATTTCATCACTTAATATGTAGACATGTGGGTGTTTCTTTAAACCCTCAGCAAGAAAATCTATTGCTGGTTTTTCAACAAAACTTCCAGTTGGATTGTTAGGGTTAATTAAAATTACTAACCTTGTTTTGTCAGTGATTGAAGATAAAATTTTTTCTGGATCAAACTTTAAATCTTTTTCCTTTGTTAAATCATAAGGAACAGCTTTTGCTCCAGTATAATTAATCATGGACTCATAGATTGGAAAGCCAGGAGTTGGATGAACTATCTCTGCTCCAGGTTCACCAATCATTTGAATTGCATAATACATTGTGGGTTTGCCACCTGGCATAATCATAATTCTCTCAGGATCTACGTCTTTTTTGTATAAACTTTTTATTTTTCTAGAAACAGCTTGCCTGCATTCTGTAATACCGTTCGCTAAAACATATCCATGATGTCCATCATCAATAGCTTTTTTAGCTGCATCCATTATGTGTTGGGGAGTTTTAAAATCGGGTTGTCCTAGGCCTAAGTGGATCATTTCTTTCCCCTGTGCCTCGAGTTTTTTAGCTTCTGCTAAAACACTAAAAGCAGTTTCAGTACCCAATCTTTCTAAATTTTTCGCAAGTTTCATATTTTTAGCCTAAAATAAATTCTCACTTTTGCATATTAGTTTTTTTGCATCACCTATATGCAATTTTAGAGCTATTTAGCTCTTTTATGCTCTTGCAGCCTAATAATATCATATCTCTTCTTATTTCTTCCCTCATTCTTTTTAAAATTTGCTCTACGCCAGCTTGTCCACCAGCACCTAGTGCAAATAAAAAACCTTTTCCAAAGCTGCATGCTGTTGCGCCTAGTGATAATGCTTTTAAAACATGTGTGCCTCTTCTTATTCCTCCATCTAAAATAATTTCTAACTTATCTCCAACTGCTTCCTTGATAACTGGTAGCTGATCAAAAGGTGATCTTGAACCATCTAGTTGCCTTCCACCATGATTAGATAATAAGATTGCAGAGGCGCCAATATCGATTGCTCTTTTTGCATCTTCAACTGACATCACACCTTTTAAGGCAAAAGGACCTCCCCATTTTTTTACAACATACTCAGCATCTTTCCAACTCATCGCTGGATCATATTGTTCGTTTATATAATCCATTACTCCTTTTGCGATACTAGATCCTTTTTTTGTCCAGTGAGATACATTAGCTAACTCAAATTTTTTATGAGTTAAATAATTAAATGCCCACTTTGGATGCGTTGCAAAGCTCATTATACTTTTTAAAGTTAATTTTGGTGGAGTTGTAAAACCCCATTTGTGATCTCTTTCTCTGTTGCCAGCAACTACTGTATCAACAGTTAAACATAATGATTTGAAACCTGCGCTTTTACATCTATCAATAAGATTATCTGTTAAGCCTTGATCTTTGTGAATATAAAGTTGAAACATTTTTGGACCGCTTGTTATATTTGCAATTTCCTCTATCGAAGAAGTTGCCATAGTTGACATACTGTAAAATGTCCCAAATTTTTCTGCAGCTCTAGCTGAGGCTTTGTCACCATCATGATGATATAAACGTTGCATTGCCGTTGGGGCTAAAAATAATGGCATATCTATTTTTTGACCAAAAACAGTTGTGCTAAGATCTGGTTCGCCTACGCTTGCAAGAATATTTGGCACCAAATCACACTTTAAAAAAGCCTCCGTGTTTCTTTTTAATGTTGCTTCATCATCAGAACCACCGTCTATGTAATGAAAAATTGGAGCTGGTAACTTTTTTTTTGCAAGTTTTCTAAAATCCTCAAAATTATAACAATCTTTTAAACTCATTATAAAAAATTAAAAATTTTTTGAAAAATTAATTTGTTGATTATCTGATCCAGGATTTGTAGTACCCCAGTCATTGTTTGAGATATGGCTGTAGCTGTAACTTAACTTCGAGTTTTCAAAAATATCAAATCCTACTTTAATTTCACTTTTAAATTCTAAAATACTACCTAGATCTTTACCATCTCCCTTTTCGTAGTAACCAGGAGCGAAACTTGGTAAAATTTTTAAAGGTCCTAATTCATATTGGCCCTCTATCCCAGTGTACATATATAATGAATTTTTGCCGGTCATAAAACCACCTGTCACTGGCTTGAATTTTCCTAAAATTGTATCTCTAAATAAATTTGGATTTTTATGTTCGATACCAAACAATGTTGTTTTATCATCTCCTTCTTTATCAATCACATCAAAAGTACCAGTGTAGAATGAGATATCTGCATCTCCCTGTTCTGCCTGTACATGAACAAAAATGATGAAAGTAGATAGTAAACTTATTAGTAGTTTGAACTTCATATAAAAAAATACAACTTAATATTAAATATGTACAGTTTCCTTTACAACTTTATCGCCTTTTTTTAAGAAAAGAAAAAATGAAAAAACCACCAAAAATTAAGACAATATAAGGCAAAATCCATAATAGGGAATTTTGGATATTGAATTCAGGTCTAAACACGATCCAGTCTCCGTATTTATCTGACATAAATGAGTAAATTTCCTCCTCTGTTTTTCCTTCATCAATTAGATCTTTTACGACTAACTTAATTGTTTGAGCAAAATCAGAATTTGAGTCTGAAATTGATTGTCCTTGGCAGACTAAACAACGTAAATTTTTATGAATTTGATTTGGATCAACAGTCTTTTCTGCTGCAAAAGTAAATTGTGAAAAAAAAATTAATATAAATATAAATAAATTTAATTTCATAATTACTCTATGATTTTAATGATATTATTATAATCCTCAAATGATAGTGGTCCTACAAATTTTTGAATTATAATTAAATCTTTGTTAATTAATATACTTTCTGGAATACCATAAACACCAAATTTAACTGATTGCTTTCCATTTTTATCTTTTGCTAATAGATCATATGGATTACCTAACTCGCTTAAAAATTTTATAGCTTGAGTGTTCTTATCTTTAAAATTTATACCTAACATTGTTAAGTTTTTTGTTTGAGACAATTTCATTAATATGGGATGTTCAATTCTACAAGGTGTGCACCAAGATGACCAAAAATTTATTAATATATAATTATTTTTTTTTATGTCATCTCTGGTATAGAAATTAGATTCATCGAAAGATATGATTTTAAATTCTGGAGTTATTTTATTTATTAAACTAGAGGTATCATAATTTGTATCTCTTTTAAGGCTAATGTAAAATATGCCTATTACAAATAAGAAAATAAATAAAATTAATATCTTAATTATTTTTTGCATTATTAAATAGTCTTACAAATCCTCCAATAACAATCATAATCACCGATATCCATATCCAAGCCATCAATGGTTTCTTTTGAAACTTAATATTATAATAATCCGATCTATCAATATTACTCATGGTTAAATAATAATCTTTAATTAAACTAGTTTTAATAGCTGCTTCATAAGTTAAAGTTTTTGGCTTTTCGTAAATTCTGATTTCAGGATTTAAAATATTAGTTTTATTTGAATTAATATTCTTTACTTCTAATTTTCCAATAACTGCCTTATAATTTTTATAATTTTTTAAATCAAGACTCTGTAACTGAATTGAGTAATCCTCGAATTTTTTTGTTTCGCCTAATTTGATATTATAATCTTTTTCTATTGAAAAAATATCGTTCAATCCAATAAATAAAACTAAGAAACCAAAAGCTGTATGTGAAATTATTCTAGCAAAATCGAATTTATTTCTTTTTAATGCTTTTGCTGCGTCCATCAAAGAAGACATAATCAGAAATAAAGCGCTGATAATAATAAAATTGGATAAAAGAGAATAACTTTTAAAGAAAAATATTATCGTAAGATTCAAACAAACTGCACTAGCTAATATAAGAAGATAAATCCTGGTGTTTTGAAATTTATTTTTAATCCATTTTGCTTTGGGGCCGAAAGCCATAAATAAAAGGAATATAATGACCACAGGAAATATAATTGAATTGTAAAAAGGGGGGCCCACTGAAATCTTGCTATCTGTTAAAGCATCAGTAAAAATTGGATAAATAGTTCCTAGCAGAACAGTTATTAAGTAAAACATCATAAACCAATTATTAACTAGAATAAATGTTTCTTTACTGTTCCGGTTTAAATCATAATTTTCTTTTTTATATTTTTGGAAGAGTAGAAAAATAGATCCAAAGATCATTAAGCTTAAAAATATTAATATATATATACCCCTAGAAGGATCGCTTGCAAATGTATGAACGGAATTTAAAATCCCTGATCTTACTAAAAAGGTTCCTGTAACACTTAGGATAAATGTAATTAAACAGAGTATAATTACCCAAAAATAAAATAAATTTCTTTTTTCAAAAACTATTAAGGAATGAAACAGTGCAGTCATGGCAAACCACGGTAATAGTGAGGCATTTTCCACTGGATCCCAAAACCAAAAGCCTCCCCAGCCTAACTCGTAATACGCCCAAATAGATCCAACAAGAATTCCTAACGTTTGAAAACACCAAGAAAATAAGACCCAACCTTTTATTGAATGAGAAAATGATTTTTCCGAGTAGTTCGTTATTAATGATGCTATAGCAGCTGAAAAATAAATTGATGCACCGACGAACCCTATATAAAGTAACGGCGGATGTATAGCTAATGCTGGGTCTTGAAGAATTGGATTTAAACCTAACCCTTCCTTAGGAATTGGCGATATAGAACTAAATGGATTTGAGTTAAACAAAATAAAAAAAAGAAAACCTAATATTAAAATGTTTTGAACTATTAAAGTTAAAAGTCTAAATTTTTTTGGATGGTTTTTATTATAGATTAAAAATAAAAAAGAAAATATTGATAGAATGATGGCCCAAAGTAACAAACTTCCTTCATGATTTCCCCATGTTCCAGCAACTTTATAAAATAAAGGCTTCAGAGAGTGTGAGTTTTGATAAACTGTAATTAACGAAAAATCAGATACAATAAAAGCGGATATCAAAACAAAAAAACAAATAATTATTGAAGTGCTCTGAATTAAACTTAATTGATAAATGTTTTTATTTATTTCACCAGATATTTTTAAATTTTTGTTTGCAACATAAATAATGCTCAAACTTAAGAATACATTTAAAAATAATAATATATTACCAAGATTACTTAGCATTTTTTTTCATCATATCTTTTAATTCTGGCGGCATATAATTTTCATCATGTTTTGCTAAAATTCTATCAGCTATAAAAAATGTCTTATCTTGTAATTTGCCCTCAGCAACAACCCCTTTTTCTTCTGAAAATAAGTTAGGTACTGTGCCGTTAAAGCTAATATTTAGCTCGTTATTAAAATCTGTGATTATAAAACTTATTTCCTTCTCTTTAATAACTAATGAATTTTTCTTGACCATTCCACCCACTCTAATTTTTTTATCAAAATTGATATTTTGATTATTTTTTATATCTGTCGGTGATTTAAAATATAAAATGTTTTTACTTAATGATTGTAAAATGAAAAATATTCCCGCTACTGATACTAGTAACGTTATGGCTAGGAGTGATGCCCTTTTTTTTACTTTTTTTGGAAGCATTAACTGCTTTTAAATAGTTTTGCTAAATGAGGATAAAACTTGAGAAGCTATTTTTGAATTCTCGATAACCACTTTTTTTCGATCAGATGAAAGCTCATTAATCTCTTTCGCAAAATCTCTTTCATGCTTTTTAAGCGTCTTATAAGTTTTGTAGTAAAGAAGTCCGCAGGCAATAAAAGTAATTGCGAAAGCTCCCCACACAAATAAACCATAACCATTCATAGATAAAAAATTTTGTATCATAATCTTTTAATGTTTTTTTTCTTTATTCTAATGATTTCTGTCTTATATTTCATTAGAAAAATTAGCGCACAATACAGTATTAAGACAAAAAACATTAACAATAATGGCATTAGCATAGAGGAATGGATTGAGCTCTCTCCAGTTAACTTAATACTGGCAGGTTGATGAAGAGTATTCCACCAATCAACTGAGTACTTTATTATCGGGATGTTTATAAAACCTACTATTGCAATAATGCTTGAAATTTTATTTGCTTTATTTTCATCTGAAATTAATTTTTGAGTTGAGATAAATCCGATATAAAAAAATGCAAGGATTAACATTGATGTTATTCTTGCATCCCATGCCCACCATGTTCCCCATGTTGGTTGGCCCCAAATAGAGCCTGTAACTAATGCTAAACATGTAAACATAAGACCTATTGGAGCAATGCTTTTAGTTATTAATTTAATATTTTGAATTTTAAAAATAAAATTTGCAATGGATAATATGGCAATTCCAGAAAAAGATGCTAAACCAATCCAAGCTGAGGGAACATGTACATACATTATTCTTACACTGTCTCCTTGCAAATAATCCGGTGGTGAAAAAATTAGAGCAAAAGAGAGTGCAACTAAAACTAAAATAAAAAAGATTGAATTTATAAATCCAATTAATTTTTCAATCCAAAAAAATATATTACTCAAGTTTAAAATTTTAAACATTAGACTTTAACTACTATAATATTTTTTTTATGTGAAGTTATATTATGGGCCCAACTGAGAATTAGGAGGGAGTATAACTAAAGAAGTTTATCCTCAATTGGGCTAAAACATATAAAATATACTTATTCTGTGTGTCTGAGGTTTGAATAAAAATTGTTAAATTTTAGGCAGGGATTTTAATTAGATATTTTGTGATAACTTGACCCTTTTTTTCCTGAAAAAATCTCCTCTATAAGTGGGTGCTTAACTGGTTCTTTTGATTGGTCTAAAAGAAGGTTTTGTTCAGAAACATACGCCTCATAGGTAACGTCATTGCTCTCGGCAAGTAAATGATAAAATGGTTGATCTTTTCTAGGTCTAACTTCTTTTGGAATAGACTGATACCATTCCTCTGAATTGTTAAATTCAAAATCAACATCATATATTACGCCCCTAAAATCAAAGTGCCTGTGTTTAACGACTTCACCGATAGAAAATTTAGCCGTATTAGATGTGCCCATATCAAATAGTTAATAATTTTTAATCAGAAATCAATATCTAATTTAATAAAAATTTATTATATGCTAATAATTGTGTGTGAATAAGTCGTTTTTAAAATTTATTACAGACTTTGGCCCATTACTTATTTTTTTTACTATTTACTATAAAAGCGGAAATAATTTAAGTGCAGCTATTCCTCCATTAATAATTTCAACATTAATAGCAGTCGCTATAATGTATTTTATAGAAAAAAAGATTCCATATGTACCGTTAATTGGTGCTATCGTTATTTCATTGTTTGGTGGTTTAACCTTATATTTTAATAATCCAATTTTCATTTATATGAAGCCAACAATAGTAAATTTAATATTTGCAGCTATTCTTCTTATCAGTAAATTCTTTTTTAATAAAAACTTTCTAAAATTTTTTTTACAGACAGCGTTTCAATTAAATGAGGAAGGATGGGGAAAACTTAATTCGAGGTGGGCTTATTTTTTTATATTTTTAGCTTTGCTAAATGAAGTGGTCTGGCGCACTCAATCAGAAGCAACCTGGGTTAACTTTAAGGTTTGGGGGATGTTACCAATTACAATAATTTTCACAGCGATGCAGTTACCTCTAATTAACAGGTATAAGTTATGAATAAAATAAGACTTGTAATTAATAATGAAGCTACAAAAAATGAAAGAGAAAAATTTTTTATTAAACAGGAATTACAAAGTATCTTAAATTTATATGCAAAAATGGTTTCAAATGGTTCATGGAAAGATTATTCGTTTACTTCTGGTACAAAAGAAGTTTCATTCGATGTTTATCAAAGATCTTCTGAGAAACCTGTCATAAGAATTTTAAAGAATCTTAAACCAAAATATTTTAATGAAAAATATCTCATCAAGGATAAAAACGGAGCGATTTTGAAAAAATCTAAAAATTTAAATCAGCTGATTAGTAAAACTAGTTGGAATAAATTAAAATTAGTTAAGTAATTATCTTCTTTGACCGAAAAGTCTTAAAAGCATTATAAATAAA
>CACJAU010000011.1 GCA_902591415.1 uncultured Pelagibacteraceae bacterium | reverse complement strand
AATAATCATCATGAGCAATCCCGTAGACATAAAAATTGCTCGTATAAATAAAAGCGAGAATGTAGGCAGGAGCATAGATAAAGATAAAGTCCATGAAGTCTTTCAGCGAAACATCAATGACAAATTGAAGTCATTTTATAGATTACAACAAGACTGGGTAAACCGTGCTTATAAGAACTTTAACGACTTCGATACATATTTAATTTTAATGTATTTAATGAATAAGGTTTACATTAATTATTCAGATCGATTTCACTTTATGTCAATGGAAGCCTTCTATGACCAGGACAAAGTAGGTATCGAAAAACTAAATTTAATTGAGATATCAAAAGATCTTAATATTCCAAAAGAAACTGTCAGACGGAAAGTTAATTATCTTCAATCTAATGACATTATTATAAGATCTGGAAAATCAATCTTTTTACGTTCCAAAGGATTGGAAATCCAAAAACCTATGAGTACAATTGAAAATCTGTCCGGACTATTATCCAAACTTTCAATTCACTTATCTGTCGAAGACTGGTTTGGTCAACCATTAGAAAAAGAGGATATAAAAAAATTTATTATAGAGCACTTTACTGTAAGTTGGGAGTATTGGTACAGATTTCAAATACCTTATTTAGTGAGACATAGAACTCATTATGGAGATTTAGAGTCCTGGAACGTGTGGGGATCAATCGGTTTAGTTCAAATTAGAGATTTAATAGAATCTATTGAAAATGATGTAACAAGAAAACCCGAAACTTATGGGGATTTCTTTTTAGCTACTCTAAAACATAAGTCTAAACGAGGTATTAATGCCTCCTCAATTTCAGATATATCAGCCATACCAAGGGCAACTGTAATTCGAAAACTTAAGTCTTTGGAGAAAAAGAAACATATAATTAGAAATAAAAAACTAGAATATTCAATTGGAAATAATCGAGAACATATGAAAGCAATAGGGGAAAACTACATAACTAGTCAAAGATCATTTAGTGAATATTGCACAACAATGTTCAACTTGATGAAATTTTCAAAATTTAGTATTTAATAATTTCGTAACAAAAAAATGTTAAATTAAGTCTTTAGGGTTTTATAAAATTATGGAAATAGCAAAAACAATAGCCCCGGTGTGTTTAGCCATAATAATGTTCGGATTAGGTCTTGGCTTAACAGTAGCCGACTTTAAAAGAGTAATTTCCATCCCTAGAGATTTTATAGTAGGTTTTTTTGGTCAAGTTATAATACTTCCAATTATCGCTTTTATCTTAATTCATATTATTTCAATGCCACCAGAAATAGCACTAGGCGTAATGGTAATTGCTGCAGCTCCAGGCGGAGTTACATCAAATATATTAACTAAATTTGCAAATGGAGATGTTGCACTTTCTGTAACTTTAACTGCAGTTGTGAGTTTACTCTCTGTAATAACAGTACCTTTAATTGTATACAATTCAGCAAGCTTTCTAGGTTTTGAAATAACTAAAGAAATATCTATGATTAATATTGCTGCTAAAATGTTTTTTGTAGTAACAGTTCCTGTTATTTTTGGCATGATTGTAAGAAGCTTAATGACAGATTTTATCGTGTCTAAGACACTATTAATTCAGAGATTGTCAGTAATATTGTTTTTAGTTGTCTTTATCTCTATTTGGGTAGAAGAGTGGGATAGAATTATAAGCTTTTTCACAAGAGCAGGTTTAGTAGCTTTCATTTTAAACATCACAATGATTTTTATAGGTTATTACATGGCAAAATATTTAGCTTCGGGATTAGGACAAAGGAAATGTATTTCACTTGAATGTGGTTTACAAAATGGAACTTTGGCTGTTTTCGTGGCTACACAATTATTTGATGAAATTGTATTTATGGTGCCAACCGCTGCATATGCACTAATTATGTTCGTTACCTCAATTATTTTTGTTCTCATAGTAAGAAAAATAAATTAGATTATTTCAAAAAAATGGGCGAATGGTGGAACTGGTAGACGCGCCGGACTCAAAATCCGGTGGTAGCAATACCTTGAGAGTTCGAGTCTCTCTTCGCCCACCAAGTTATGGAAATAGATAAACTTAATAGTCTTGTAGAATTATACTTTAAAAAGTGTGAGGAGGTTGATCCTAAAAGACCTTTCTTAAAATGGTTAAAACCAGGAAAACCAACTTACAATTGGGGTGATATCAAAGAGAGAATATTCAAACTTTCTTCAAAAATAAAATCTTTAATTCAAGAGGGAGATCGTTGTTTAATATTGTCTGAGAATAGACCCTACTGGTTAATAGCAGATCTTGCCGTAATGAATGCAGGCGGAATATCGGTTCCAATTTTTACAACATACTCATCAAATGATTACGAATATATTTTAAATGATTGTAAGCCATCATTAATTATAGTTTCAAATAATGATCAATTTAAAAAGATAAAAAAACACGTTAATTTGAGCGAACAAAAAATAATCTCTTTTGAGGAGATAAATGCTGAAAGTATATTAATCCAAAACATCCTTGAAGATGAAAATTATAAAAAAGAGATCAATAAAAAACTAAAAAGAAATATGCCTGCATGTATTATTTACACATCAGGAACATCAGGAAATCCTAAAGGAGTTATTTTAAGTCATGGTGGTATTTTATCTAATTGCGAGGGAGCAGTTGAGTTACTTGAAACCTTGACTAAAAAAAAAGATCCTATTTTTTTAACTTGGTTACCCTTATCACATTCATATGAACATACTGTTCAATTTATTCAAATCATTGTTGGTGCAAAAGTTTTTTATGCTGAAAGTTTAGAAAAGTTAATTTCAAACATGGGGCATGCGAAACCAACTATAATGACAGCTGTTCCAAGATTTTATCAAAATCTTTATACAAAAATAAACATGAATTTTGAAAAACAAAAAGGATTAAAGAAAAAAATAATTGATCAAACTTTAAAGCTTGGAAAAAAAATTCTTAAAAAAGAAGAATTAAGTTTCAGTGAAAAAATAATAAATTCTTTATGTGAAAAATTAGTTAGAAAAAAAATCAGAAATCAGTTTGGTGGAAATCTTCAAGCCTTTGTTTCTGGAGGAGGAGCACTGGATCAAAATATTGGTGAATTTTTGAATGCTATTGGTTTACCTACATTACAAGGATATGGTCTTACCGAAGCATCTCCAGTAGTAAGCTGTAATTTGCCAGATTTGGTCAAGGTTGAGTCAGTAGGTCCTCCATTTAGAACGAATAAAGTAAAAATAGCTGACGACGGTGAAATCCTAATTAAGGGTGAAAATGTGATGTTGGGTTATTGGAATCTCGAGGAGGAGACTAAAAAAATAATTAAAGATGGTTGGTTATATACAGGCGATATTGGTGTACTAGATCAAAACAATTATTTAAAAATAACTGATCGAAAAAAAGATATTATTGTAAATTTGGGTGGCGATAACATTTCACCAAGCAAAATTGAAAATATTTTATGTTTAAATGAATTTATCAAACAATCTTTTGTTTATGGTGATAAAAAAAATTATTTAGTTGCTTTAATAGTAAGTGAAAAAGAAACAAATAAAGAAAAAATTAAACTTATAATTGAAAATGTAAATAAAAGTTTAACTTTAATAGAAAAAATTAAAAAATTTGTTTTAATTCACGAAGAATTTACAATTGAAAACGAAATGTTAACACCAACTTTAAAGTTAAAAAGAAAAGAAATAATTAAAAATTATAAACAACAATTAGAAAAACTTTATTAAATTTGCAAAAAAAGTTAATTAAATTGCTTAAAAAAACATTGATATTGCTAACTTTTTTTAAAATTAATTAAAAATAAAAAAATTAATTAGAAATTTAAAATTTGAATCGATTTTACAAATTAATTTATGTTTGACATGAATCTTTTAATAATTAATGTTGAATTAACAAACGAATCATTAAGATTTGTTTAATAACAAGGGAGAAAAGATGGCTAAAAGAAGAAAAAAAGCTAAAAAGAAAACTAAAAAGAAAAAAGCAAAAAAAAGAAGAAGAAAAAGAAGATAGTTTTCTCTTTAACTAAACGCCCTTTTTAAAATTTTTAAAGAGGGCGTTTTTTTATACAGCATTCTCAGAAATATTTACTCTTCCTAAAGCTTTATCCATTTTTTTTTGAACATCATCAGGACTTACATTAAGAACTGCTTCAAACTCTGATTTAAGTCTTTCATAAGCTTTTTCAAATAATTGTCTTTCAGAATAAGACTGATCTGCAATAATATCTGTATTTTTATTTAAATCCTTAACAACCTCAGCTAACTCATATATTTTTCCGGAGTTGATTTTTTGATCATACTCCTGAGCTCGTCTACTCCACATTGTTCTTTTGATTTTAGGTTTAGTCTTTAATATTGAAATACATTTATTTATTTGATTAATTGAAGCTATAGGTCTTAATTTAGATTGTTGATTAATTGGAACTGTTAGAGTTAATTTTTCCTTTTCTACTAATATTTTATAAAATTGAATATCTATTTCTCCGATTTTTGCTTTTTCAATTGCAGTAATTTTTCCTACCCCGTGTTTTGGATAAACTACATAATCTTTTAAATTATAAATTCGTTTTTCTGTAGGTTGCTTTTTTATTTTTTTTATTTCTGGTTTTTCGTCAGGTCCAGGAATTGACGTTTTTTTATCTGTTACTTTTAAAGATGGCTTTACTTTAATTGATGATTTTAATTTTTTGACTTTTTTGTTTTTTTTTACTTTCTTAGTTTTTTTCTTTTTTGGCATATTATTTATTTACCTGGTTTTTCAGAAAAATGTTTATCATATTTATTTTTAATTTCCCTAAATTTTTCATGCTCAGCCATAGGCTCTTTTTTTTTTGAAATATTAGGCCATATTGCAGAAAACTTTTTATTAAGCAACAACCATTTTTCCATATCTTTGACAGTTTCGTCAGTATCAGCCTTTATAGCATCAATCGGACATTCAGGTTCACATACCCCACAATCGATGCATTCATCGGGATTGATCACCAGCATATTTTCACCTTCATAAAAACAATCTACAGGACAAACCTCCACACAGTCGGTAAGTTTACATTTTATACATTCATCTTTAACTATATATGTCATTTATTATTTAATAATTTAAGTTTAATTTCTCCACATTCTTTGTCGGAAAAATATATAAGACCACACACTCTTCGCATTAAGTTTGACTCATACTGATCTACTGTATTATCCGAAATTAAAACCTTCCAAAGATGTTCTATGATATCTTTTTTTATATCTAAAGAATTTTCTTTTATGATGTTAGTGTAATTTAACAATTGATTAGAATTTTTTTCAATTTCCTCTGCATTTTTCAATATCTCATTAGCATTTTCATCTTTAAGATATGATTTTATAAAATCTTTAATTAACTCTTTTTCGTGATCTGAATAAATTTCATCTATATTAGCTGCATGTACAAGCAGTGCAGCAATACCGGTAACATTATTTTTAGTTAATTTACTCATCTATTTAATATTTAGAGAAAGAAGCTTATTAAATGGATTTTCTTTTTTGTCAAATTGTATTATTTTCTTTTTTTTCTTTTTTTCTCCTTTAAAAATATAAGTATCTACCTCTTTATCTTTAACATAATTCATATAAGTCATTAGTTTATAGAAATTTTCTTTAGAACAACCCAATAAATTCATCATTTCGGCATTTATTTTAAATTTTTTCTCTTTAGTATTTTCTATGATTTTCAAGAATAATTTTTCTAAAATATCTATTCTTACAAAGAACTCTTTAAATTTTTCGAATCCACAAAGTAAAAGAAAATTCTTCTCTAAATTGGAGTTAGATAAAAAATTTAAACCTGATTTAGGAATAGTATTTTTCTCAGAAAGATTGTGGAAAATTTTCCATAGAGCGATACGAAACCCAACAGCTTTTGGCTTAAGCATTTTGGGAAGGTAAATATGATATCTTCCTATTTTAATTCCCATACCCCATAATTTTTTTCTCTCCTCAGGTGGTATTGATTTTACAATTTTATCAACTTCAATTCTTTTAACCACTCCATTATTTTCATATAATTGAAATACTAAACCTCTCAAATATTGATTAGCAATTTGATGTTTTGTTAACTTGATTAAATCACCTAATACTTCATTTATATAATTTTTTAGCCATTTATTCAGAAATATAATTAATCTAGACTTGGAGTCCTCATTTAATGAATCATCAGCTATAATATCAATACTAGGATTAAGATAATCGTTACCTTTTTTTAATCTTGCAATTGGATTATTTTGCCAAATAATTTTACTTTCAGAATTTATTTCAATTTCACCTTTTTTTAAAATTTCTTCAACTCTTTTGACTAATTCTTTTTCAACTCCCTTTCTTGCAGCTTTTTTTATTGATTTTATATCAGTATCAAGTGTTTTAGAGGTAACCTCTATTAAAAATTTCAAACCTTTAAGTTCACCTACTAATTGATCATCAATATAAATTTTATTATTTTCATTAATTTGCGTGTTAAGAACAAGATCTTGTTTTAAATTTCTGGACAAAATGCTAATTTTCTTATCTATGAAACTTTTAGTCAGTTCATCGTGTAATTTGTCAGATAATTTGTCTTCAATACTTTTGGTTAATTGAATCCAATAATCTGAGTTTTCTACCCAATTTTTTTTATTCGCTACATAAGACCAAGTTCTAACATTAGATAATCTATGAGAAAGTAAATCTACATTACCATGATCTTTCTCTAATCCTTTTATCTGTTCTTTCATAAATGTGCTTGGAATTCTTTTTTTTCTTGTCGACAAAAACTGAAATACTTTATCTATTATATTAATGTGTTGACCATAAGCTTTTTTTTCAAAATCTGGAATTTGACAGCATTCCCATAAAAGTTCTAGATTTTTATGATAAATAATATTATTTGCACCTTTTTTTAAAAAAAATCTCAATACACTCTCATCGAGCGAGTCATTTGTTCTTAACAGATTTTTGTTAGAGGGTTTAAGTTCAAGAGATGAAATTAATTTTTCAGGAGTATTAAAATCTAATTTTGAATTTCTCCAATATATAGTTCTAGTATCCGGTAATTGGTGCTTTTCAATTTTTTCTATCTCATCTGAATTTAAAGTTTCACAATCTCCAGTAGTTCCAAATCCACCATCATTTTTATATCTTCCTGCACGTCCTGCAATTTGGGACATTTCGATTAAATTAAGTCTTCTTGTTTTTTTTCCATCAAATTTTTTTAAATTTGAAAAGTAAATTTCATTAATATCCATATTTAATCCCATGCCAATAGCGTCCGTTGCAATTAAATAATCTACATCACCTGATTGGTACAAACCGACTTGAGAGTTTCTTGTTTTAGGACTTAAGGATCCCATAATTACCGCAGCCCCTCCTTTTTGACGTCTTACTAATTCTGCTATTGCATAAACTTCTTCAATAGAAAAAGCTATAATTGCAACTTTACGTTCTAACCTTGATATTTTTTTTATTCCTGAGTAACTTAATTTTGAGTATCTCTCTTTATTTTCAAAATCAACATTATCAACTAACTCCCTAATAATTTTAGCCATAACCTGTGAACCAAGAAAAATAGTTAACTTAGTTCCACGAGCCTCTAATAATCTCTCGGTAAAAATATGACCTCTCTCCCTATCCGCACACATTTGGATTTCATCAACTGCAACAAAATCAACCAATTTATCCTTAGGCATAGACTCAACGGTACAAATAAAATAGCAGGCTGTGCTTGGAATTATTTTTTCTTCTCCTGTAATCAGAGCAACTTTTTCTACACCAACTTTATTTACACATTTGTCATAAACTTCTCTGGCTAGCAATCTTAAAGGTAAGCCAAATATCCCAGTATTAAACTCCAACATTTTTTCAATAGCCACATAAGTCTTTCCAGTGTTTGTTGGTCCTAACAGTGCAATGATTTTTGGGGAGCTGGTATTCATATTTGTGTTAGATAAATTTTTTTATACTATATGTAGATCAAAGTTGAGAACAAAATAAGATTAAAACATGACCGAATCGTTTTGTCAAATGTTCCAATTTTCACAATTGATTTGACTTCTAATAGGCAGTCCCCGTATAGGTAATTTAAAGTAAAAATGTCTTCTAAAGTAAAAAAGAAAATTCTTAAATTAAAAGAATCTTCTACACTTGTAATAAACGAAAAGTCTAAAGAACTTATTTCCAGAGGAAAAAAAGTTTATCAATTTGGTTTTGGTCAATCACCATTCCCAGTTCCAGAAAAAATTGTAGAGGCATTAAAAAATAATGCCCATAGAAAAGAATATTTACCAATTCAAGGATTGCCTAAATTAAGAGAAAATATTTCTAAATACTTATCTAAAAGAACAGGAAACGATTATCCAAAAGAAAATATATTAATTACTCCTGGTTCAAAAGAAGCAATGTTATTAATACATATTGCTTTTAATGGAGAAATAATAATTCCAGCACCAGGCTGGGTTTCTTATGAGCCGCAAGCAGAAATAGGTTCAAATAAAGTTCATTGGTTAACAACCACAAGAGAAAATAACTGGTTTCCTACAGGAAAAGAACTAGAAAAAAAAATAAATTCAATTGGGAAAAATAAAAATTTGATTTTTATTCTTAATTCTCCAAATAATCCATCAGGGGCAGTTTGCGAAAATTTAGAAGAATTAGCCAAAGTAGCAAAAAAATATAAAATCATGATTTTATCAGATGAAATTTACACTGACCTTACATTTTCTAACGGGTATAATTCTATATCAAAGTTTTATCCTGAACTTACTTTTATCACAGGAGGGCTAAGCAAATGGTGTGGGGCTGGTGGATGGAGATTGGGTTTCCTAGCTGTTCCAAAAAAGTTAACTGAATTTTTAAAAAGTTTAAAGTCTCTCGCTAGTGAGTCTTATTCAACAGTTAATACACCTACACAATATGCATCTGTGGAAGCCTATGAACATGAACATGATATGTACAAACTTAAAGTAAGAGCAATATTAAAAGCAGTTGGAAATTTCGTTTATAATAATCTTAAATCAAATAAAATATTGATAGCTCCTCCACAAGGAGCGTTTTATTTAATGCCAGAATTTAAAAATAAAAAATACAAAACATCATCTGAACTGTGTGAAGCCATTTTAAATGATACTGGGGTAGCAATGTTACCAGGGTCTGATTTTGGTTTTAATCCAAAAAAAATGTTGACAAGATTAAGCTACACTGACTTTGATGGAACAGAATTTTTTAGAAATGTTACAAACTGTAAAATGATAGATGATGAGATGATCAAAAAGTATGCCCCAAATGTAGTTGAAGGTGTTTTTAAACTGTCAAATTGGGTTAAAAATTTATAAGAATCTCTTTGACCTCAATTCAATAACGTAGTTAAATTAACTAACTAACAAAAGGATGAACACATGAAAAAAATAATATCAATGATTTCAGCTTTTTTAGTAATGATAGCTTTTTCAAGCCCATTCACTTCAATCGCAAAATCAGCAGAGTTCTTTACTATAGGAACTGGCGGACCTACTGGAGTATATTTCCAAACAGGAAACGCAATCTGTAAAATGTTACACAAGTCAGCAATTAGTGCTGATCATGGTAGAAAAAAAGGTACAGCTAAAGCTTACAGATGTACTGCACCTTCAACAGGAGGTTCAAACTACAATATTGGACAAATCAAAGATGGTGAGTTTCAATTTGGTGTTGCTCAGTCAGACTGGCAGTTTCATGCTTACAATGGTTCTAGCAAATGGGAAGGAAAACAGTTTAGTAATTTAAGAGCTGTATTTTCTGTTCACAATGAACCTTTCCAAATTTGGGCAAGTAAAAAATCTAAGATTAAGGATTTTAAAAGCTTAAAAGGAAAAACAGTAAACATTGGTAACCCAGGTTCTGGTCAAAGAGGAACTATGGAGGAATTAATGAAAGCTATGGGAGTAGACAATAGTTACTTTAAAGCGACTACTGAACTAACTTCATCTGAGCAAGTAAAAGCTCTTTGTGACGGAAAAATAGATGCTTTCGGATATTCTGTAGGATTCCCGAATGGTGCTATGGAACAAGCTGCTACTTGTAAAGCAAAAGCTAGCCCAATTAATTTAACTGGTGCGCCTGTACAAGGTTTAATAAGCGGAGCTGACTATTACGCTAAAGCAGTAATTCCTAAAGGAACTTATTCTAATCAGAAAAAAGATGCTACAACATTTGGTGTAAAAGCTACAGTTGTGACAAGCGCAGATGTATCTGAAGAATTAGTTTACTTAGTAACTAAAGCTGTAATGGAAAATTTTGATGATTTCAAAGCGCAGCATCCAGCATTTTCTTTCTTAAATAAAAAAGATATGATTAAAGCTGGTTTATCTGCTCCGTTACATCCTGGTGCAATTAAATACTATAAAGAAGCTGGATTAATGTAATTCAACTTTTTAGTTTAATTAAAAAAGGCCCAATATTTTTTGGGCCTTTTTTTTTAGAATAATGTATCTTAGGTTAAATGAATCAAATTATTCAAAGTAAGATTAAAGAAAAAATCCAAGAGGATATTTCTCCTACTCGAAATTTATCAGGCCTACATTTAAAAATAGTTTTTGGGATAGCTATTCTCTGGACATTATTTCAACTCTGGTATGCTTCACCATTTCCTTTTTGGTTTAACTTTGGAATGTTTAAAGGCTTACCTGCCAGGGCAATACACTTAGGGTTTGCGCTCACATTAACATTTTTAATTTTTCCTGCTGTGAGAGGAAAAAAAATTTCAGTTTTTGATATTTTTATTAGTATAGTAGCTGCATTTTGTTGTCTTTATATATACTTTTTCTATGATGATCTTGTTAATAGAGGCGGAATACTTTTAGTAAAAGAAATATTTGGATTTAAAGTTCCTGTAGAACTAGTTATAGGAGCAACAGGTATTTTAATCCTTTTAGAGGCAACAAGAAGAGCAATCGGATTGCCTTTGGTCATAATTGCTATTTGCTTCCTTTTATTTTCTTATTTTGGAAAATACGCTCCAGATATTATTTCTCACGGGGGTCTCTCTGTAAAAAGATTAGTTGGATTTCAATGGTTTGATCAAGAAGCTATTTTTGGAATACCAATAGGTGTTTCTGTTGATTTTATATTTTTATTCGTTCTTTTTGGAGCATTATTAGAAACTGCAGGTGGGGGAAAATATTTTTTAGATTTAGCTTTTGCAATGGTGGGCAAGATGCGAGGAGGACCAGCAAAAGCCGCGATTTTAGGATCTGGAATGACAGGTATGATTTCAGGTTCTTCAATTGCAAATACAGTTACAACTGGAACTTTTACAATTCCAATAATGAAAAAAACTGGTTTCTCTCAAGAAAAAGCTGGAGCAATTGAAGTGTCATCTTCTGTAAACGGTCAAATTATGCCGCCGGTCATGGGAGCTGCAGCTTTCGTAATGGCAAGTTTTATCGGCGTTACTTATTTTGAAGTTGTCAAACATGCTTTTTTACCAGCTATCATTTCATACATTGCATTATTTTATATATCTCATCTAGAGGCTCTTAAATTAGGTCTTAAAGGAATGGATGATGCAGATGTTCCTCATCTAAAGAGAACCTTTTTATCTGGACTACATTTTTTAATACCAATTTTTGTATTAATTTTTCTACTTGTTTACATGAGATATACAGCAGGCTTTTCAATTTTTTATGCAACGATTTCTCTAATCTTAGTAAATTTGATTAATCGTATTATCAAAAACTCAGATTATAAAATTGGCTTAATCGAGTGGTGGAACCAAACTATTGTAGGACTTCAAAAAGGTGCAATTAACATGGTGGGAGTTGGAATAGCAATTGCTACCGCAGGTATAATAGTAGGAGCGGTAGGATCCACAGGGCTAAGCACTAATTTGATTATAGTTATTGAGACAATAGCTAGAGATAATGTAATCATATTAATTTTATTAACTATTATTCTTTGTTTACTTCTAGGAATGGGTCTTCCCACAACTGCAAACTATGTGGTAGTGGCTTCACTGATGGCTACAGTTTTAGTTGATGTTGGAAACGCTTCAGGTTTTATTTTTCCGTTAATTGCTGTTCACTTATTTGTATTTTACTTTGGATTGATGGCTGATGTTACACCTCCCGTTGGTTTGGCATCATATGCAGCAGCAGCAATTTCTGGTGGCGACCCTCTAAGAACAGGGCTTCAAGCTATTTGGTATAGTTTAAGAACTGGAATCTTACCTATAGTTTTTTTATTTAATCATGAGCTTTTATTAATCGGCGTAGACAGCATCTGGCAAGCTTTATTAGTAATAGCAACTTCTCTAATTGGTATTTTAGTTTTTACTGCAGCCACACAGCAATGGTTCATAAATAAATTAAGGTGGTACGAAACTATAGCTTTTTTAATCATATCTTTATCTTTTTTAGCTCCAGACTATGTACTAGGTAAATTCTATCCGAAATTTAATGAACAAAAACTTTCAGCAGAAAGTATTCAGAATTTATCTTTTGATCCTTCAAAAGAAGTTCACATAAAAGTAACTCGAGTAACCGAATACGGTGAAAGATATAAATTATTTGTTATTGATAAAGGGAAGTTTGAAAATGATTACAATCTTGAAGAATACGGAGTGACATTAGTAGATCAGAATGACCAACTTACTGTTGATAAATTAAATTGGAAAGGGGAGGCAAAAAAATCTGGTATTCAAATGGGTGACGTAATAAGTAATTTTAAAATTGAAAATCCAGAAAGACCGAATAAAGCTATTGTTTACCCTTTTGCTTTAATTTCTCTTTTCATTTTTGGCTTCATCAACTCCAGGAATAAATCCTTAATAGCATCATAAAAGCGCAGTGCTTTTTTCCAGAAATTTAATTAAATAATAAAATGAAATTCATTTTAAAAATTATTTTAATTTATTTTTTATTATTCTCATTAAGTTTTTCTGAAACAAACTTTCAGCAAAAAAAATTTTACTATGAAAACCTTGTTAAAAACTGGACCAAAATATTTCCAGACGGCAATAGAAATGCTGCTGGACCTAGATTTTTCAAATATTTAATAGACCAAAATTTTACTTATGAAGAATTTATTGAGTATAATAAATTATATTGTCCTGTATCAGGATCATTGATCAACCCTGGAGAAAAACCAGATTTTATTTTCGTTAAAGAATTAAGAACACAAAAAAATATTTGTGGTGAAATTTACAGATGTTGTTGGCCATGTTCATGTGATCTCATGAATTACACTAAGGTGAAAAAAATTAAACATAAATTTAAAGATGGCCCAAGATCGATTGATGTTCTTTTAATAGATAATCCATGTACAAAAAAAAATTTTCCAAAGGAAGTAAATAGAAATTATTTCTGTAATGGTCAAAAATTAAATAAAGAAGAGGTTCATATAGTTGATAATAAATTAGTAATAGGAATTTTTTACGAAGCAAAAAAATGTCAAAAAACAGATATTAAAAAAATAGAGTCTAATGAAATTACAGGAAAATTTTGTGCTTTCAAAAATGATATTCCTTTAGAAGAAATGAATATCGGTATGGGTGATATATTTATTAAGATGGCGAGATAGTCATATTACTTTGTTTAAAAATATATGTTTTTCCAGTTTTTGTAATTTTGTAATTATTAGTCTTCCCGTTTGTCCATTTAATTGAAACTTTAAAATTTTTTTCACCTTTGCGAATTCCATAATGAGCAACAGGCTCCATTTGACATAAATATCCTGATCCTGCATCGATTGTTTTAGAGTGTTCCCTTAAATTAGAAGTAAGCGTTACCGTAGCGCCTCTTGCCGGCGCACCATTTTTATTTAATGGTGTTATTCTTATAAAGTTATTACTTTTTTTTATATCAGCTTTATAAAGAGTAAGTATTTGGTTCCCAGTTTCTCCATGTGAGATTAATAATTCTAAAATACCATCTTTATCGATATCTGCCACAGCTGCGCCAGTACCAAGTCCATTAGGTTCAGAATTAATTGCTAAATCAATTTCTTTTAGCTCCCCGTTTTCTTTAATTTTAAATAATTTATTTGGCTCTCCAATATTATTTAAAAAGATTTCATCGTAACCGTCATTATCAAAATCTGCAGATATTACTGTTCTTATTTTGGATGGTATCTTAAATTGACCTTCAGCAATGTCTTTAAATGTATTTTCTTTTTTTACAAAAATTCTATGTTCTCCGTCCCAATTACCACTCACTATATCTAATTGCCCTCTGTACAAGACATCACTTAAGGTTGTTCCTCTTCCATTTTCAAAGGGGTCTAAAACTTCGTAGCTTGAGGCAACATCATAGAAAGTACCATCAACATTTTTATACAAAAAATTAACTCCTCTTTCGTTTGCAGCGAAAATATCAATATTGTCGGATAGAATGTGGCCCGCAACAACTGCTCGTCCTCCGGTTATTTTGTCCAACCCAAACTCTTTTGCTTTGTCAGCAATTCTTCCTTTAAATTTTTCATAGAATCTTGTAGGGCCACCATAATTAGCAACATAAATCCCAAATTTTCCATTTCCTTTTCTATCTACGCAGACTACCGAACGACCAGCTGTAAAGTTTAAATCTGATTGATTTTTCTTTTGTTCGAAAATATCAAAAAATTTTTTGTTTTTTAGATCTATTAATCTATCAGAATATCTTTTTTCACCACTATATGTGTCTGTGTTAAGAAAATAAATTTCTTCATACCCATCAGAGTCAATATCGCACGCCGCAACTCCAATAGTAAAACTTTTTTTATCAGTAAATTTTTCATCATCAATAATATTTTTTAATTTATTATTTTTATACGAAAGAGCTAAATTTTCACTTCCAAAACCTGCAACTATAAATTCATAAGTTCCATTGTTGTCTACATCAGCAACTGATATTCCGTACCTAAGGCTTTCGTAATTTCCCTCAATTAAGTTAGTTATGTTTTTAAAAAAATTTGCTGATGCGTTATTAAATATAAAAAGAGTGAGTAGAGCAGAAACTAAAACAGATTTTGTATGCATTTATGACTATTTTAGTATTTTCCATGTACCACTTGCAGAGGTAACTATGTCGCTAGAATTTGAAATTTCACAAGAGATAAAGATAAGAGTATTTGTTTTTTTTAATATCTTAACTTTTCCTTTCAATTTATCACCTAACAACCCTGCAGAAATAAATTTCATATCTAAATTTATTGTTACACATCTTTTATCTCCTGCTACTCTATGAGCAGCTGTACCCATTCCTGTGTCTGCAATGGAAGCAAGGAAACCACCATGAGCAATTTTTCCAGTGTTTAAGTGTATTTCTTTTACTTCAACAATAAATTCGTATTGTGTTTCGCTGATCTGTTTTAATTCCAGACCACCTAAATGTTTCATGTAACCTTTATTAGTTTCGTCCATAATTTTTCTTATCATATATTGGCATTAGTTGTGAGAAAATTACAGCAGCTAGTATTAAAAATATTCCTAAAACTTTAATTTCATTTAAGAATTGGTCTAATATTAACCATGCCAAAATTGCTGCGAAAACACCTTCTAACGAGAAAATTATTGCAGCGGGAGCTGGAGATATATTTTGTAAACTATATGTTTGTAATAAAAATGCTAATCCACTTGATAAAATACCGACATATAAAACTTCGTATGAATCTTTTAAAAAATTACTAAACGTTGGGTCTTCAAAATAAAACATTGGACCAATCAAAACTAAACATGCTACAAAACATTGAGACATTGCTATAGTTATAGGAAAATTAAACATTTCAATTGTTTTTCTAATAAGTAAAATATGAACTCCCCAACAAAAGGCACTTAAGATACCTAAAGTATCACCCAATCTTACCGAATAATTATTTAGTTCGCTTAGAAGTAAGCCACCAAGAATACAGATAAAAACTGACGGCCAAATAGACCAGTGCATTTTTTTAGAAAATATAAAGTAAGAAATTACAGGAACGACTAAAACATAGAAGACTGTAAAAACACCAGTGTTTGCTACGTCGGTATATATTAAAGAAATTTGCTGTAGCTCTTGGCCTATGGCTAAAACAAATCCCAAATAAAATAAAAAATAAGCTATTTTTCTTTTATCAAGTTGTTTAAAATTTATATTTTTAAATTCAAAAATGAAAAAGAAAGGAATTAAAGTTAAAAATCCAATTAAAAATCTTCCTACATTAAAAGTATGTGGCCCTATAAAATCCATACCCATGTCTTGCGCCACAAAAGCTGAGCCCCAAAGAACAGATGTAACAATAGCGCAAATTAGTGAGAACGATTTTTTATCCATCAGGGGTTAATAGTTTAAGAAGATCTAAACAGCAAGCTTAAAGGCAAAATCTTTTCCAAGACATTTTCCAAGATAGACACAAAATCTAGCACCTTCCGCACCATCTATTAATCTGTGATCATAAGATAATGATATCGGAAGTATTTTTCTAGAAACTATTTGATTTTTTTCTTTAACAAGTCGATCAAAAGTTCTTCCAACTCCTAAAATGGCAACTTCTGGCGGATTAATGATAGGTGTAAAATGTGTTCCGCCAATTCCTCCTAAACTTGAGATAGTCATCGATCCACCAAAAAATTCTTTTTTATCAATCTTAAGTTCTCTGCAAAGTTGACTTGTATTTTTAAGCTCTTCCCCAATTTTTTGAATACTCATTTGATCAACGTTTCTTAATTTAGGAACCATAAGACCATGAGGAGTATCAACGGCAAAACCGATATGAAAATATTTTTTATAAATAATTTTATTATTCTCAGGGTTTAATGATGCGTTAAAATTTGGAAATTCTTTTAGAGCACTCACTAAGGCTTTTGCAATAAAAGCAAGAGGAGTCACTTTTATTTTTTCACCGGTATAATAATCATACAAAGAATTTCTAAACTGTTCCATGTCAGTAACATCTATCTCATCATGTTGAGTAACGTGTGGAATTTCTGTCCATGATCTGACTAAATGCGGTCCCGAAAGTTTCTTAACACGTGGTAGATCTTGTGTTGCTATTTCTCCAAATTCTTCGTGAGAATATTCTTCTACATATTTTGTAACTTCTTTTTTTTGCACCTCGCCCTGAGAAACTGTAACTTGAGATCTTATAAAATTTTTTACATCTTCTGCTGACACTCTTCCAGCACGTTGTGTGCCAGAAATTTTAGAAATATCCGCTCCTAGCTCTCTTGCAAACTTTCTTATTTTTGGACTTGCAGAACTTCTTCCTGAAACAGAAACACTAGGTGCAGGCTGTTGTCGTTGTACCTGTACTACTTCGTTTTGTTTTTTTTCTTTTACAGGTTCTTTTTTAGATTTTTCTTTTACAGGCTCATTTGTTTCCTGCTTTGACTCTAAAGTAAGAATTAAATCCCCTTTATTGATCTTATCACCTACAGAAACATTAATTTTTTCTATCTTGCCTTCATGAGTAGATGGCACCTCTACACTTGATTTGTCACTTTCTAAAGTTATTAAAGAATCATTTTTTTTAATTTCTTGACCTTTTTTAACAAGAACCTCGATGACTTCTACATCTTTAAAGTCACCCATATCTGGAACTAAAATTTTTTGAATTGTCATTTTATAAATTCGCCGGGAAATCTTTTTCTTTATCAATCTTATATTTTTTAATTGCTTTTTCTGCTTCTTCAGAACCAACAAGTTGTTCTTTTGCTAATGCGCTTAAGGTAAAGGCTACAATATGGTCTTTATCTACCTCAAAAAATTTTCTAAGATTTTTTCTAGTGTCACTTCTTCCGTACCCATCAGTTCCAAATGAGTAAAACTTTTTGTCTGTGTAAGGTCTTATTTGATCAGTGAATGCCCTTGTATAATCTGAAGCTGCAATGACTGGCCCATCTCTTTTTGATAAACATTCCTGTACATAAGTTTTTTTTGGTTTTTTATTTGGATTTAAAAGATTTAATCTTTCAGTTTCCATTCCATCTCTTCTTAATTCATTAAAACTCGTTACACTCCAAATGTCAGCGTCTATATTATATTCTTTTGATAAGATCTCAGATGCAGCTATAATTTCTCTTAAAATAGTCCCTGAACCTAATAATTGAACTTTAGTTTTCCCCTTATTTTTCCCCTCTTTAAATAAGTACATACCTTTTAAAATTCCATCATCACAATCTTTAGGCTTTTCTGGATGAGAGTAGTTTTCATTCATCGCAGTGATGTAGTAGAAGATATTCTCTTTCTTTTCATGCATTCTTCTTAAGCCTTCTCTAAATATTGTTGCCATCTCGTAAGCAAACGTAGGATCATAGCTGATACAGTTTGGAATATTCGATGCTAATAATTGGCTGTGCCCGTCTTGGTGTTGCAATCCTTCTCCAGCTAATGTGGTTCTGCCAGCTGTTGCTCCAATTAAAAATCCTCTAGCTTGAGAATCTCCAGCTGCCCATGCTAAATCCCCAACTCTCTGAAATCCAAACATAGAGTAGAAAATATAAACAGGTATCATCTCAATATCATGATTAGTGTAAGCGGTTCCAGCCGCAATCCAGGATGACATTGCTCCAGACTCATTGATGCCTTCCTCTAATACTTGGCCACTTTTATCTTCTCGATATGAACTTAATTGTTCAGAGTCCACTGGTTCATATTTCTGACCTTCATGTGCATAAATACCGATTTTCTGAAAGAAACCCTCCATTCCAAAAGTTCTAGCTTCATCAGGAATGATTGGCACTAATCTTGGAGCGACGTTTTTATCTCTAAGCAGTGCAGTCATCATCCTTACTAAAGCCATTGTTGTAGACATTTCTTTTTTTCCGGTTGATTTCATGAATGCATCAAAGATATCTTTTGGTGGAGCTTTAATTTGTTTTGCAAAAGACGATCGTTCGGGAATAAAACCTCCAAGTTTCATTCTCTTATCTTTTAAATATTTTATCTCTTCGGAATTTTCGTTCGGTTTGAAATACTCTATATTTTTTACCTGTTTATCTGTTAACGGGACATTAAATCTATCTCTATAGTAGAGTAAATCCCCTTCATCTAATTTTTTTTGTTGATGGGTTGTGTTTACACTTTCACCTGTTTTACCCATTCCATATCCTTTGATAGTTTTTGCCAAGATAACAGTAGGTGATCCAGTATGTTGCATTGCTGCAGAGTAAGCTGCATAAACCTTGTGAGGATCGTGACCCCCTCTATTTAACCTCCAAATATCTTTATCTGTTAAAGAAGAAACAAGCTCAGTAAGCTCAGGGTATTTTCCAAAAAACTTTTCTCTAACATAAGATCCGCCTTTAGCTTTAAATGCCTGATATTCACCGTCAACACATTCGTTCATCCTCTTTATAAGAAGTCCTGTTTTATCTTTAGCCAAAAGTTGATCCCAATATGATCCCCAAATAACTTTTATTACATTCCAACCCGAACCTCTAAAGCTTCCCTCTAATTCTTGAATAATTTTACTATTTCCTCGAACGGGTCCATCTAATCTTTGTAAATTACAATTTACTACAAAAACTAAATTATCTAATTTTTCACGAGCAGCTAAACCAATTGCTCCAAGTGACTCTGGTTCGTCCATTTCACCATCACCAAGAAATACCCAAATCTTTCTACCTTCGTCTTTTATTAATCCTCTGTTAATTAGGTATTTTAAAAATCTGGCTTGATAAATAGCCATGATAGGTCCAAGTCCCATTGAGACAGTTGGAAACTGCCAAAATTTCGGCATTAACCAAGGGTGAGGGTATGAGGATAAACCTTCTTTATTCACCTCTTGTCTAAAACCATCTAGCTGTTTCGTGGTAAGTCTTCCTTCTAAGAAAGCTCTTGCATACATTCCTGGAGCCGAGTGTCCTTGAAAATAAATTAGATCTCCACCAAATTTATTATTCTTTGCTCTCCAAAAATGATTCATTCCCACATCATAAAGTGTAGCTGCAGATGCAAAAGTACCGATGTGACCACCTAACTCAGGACTTTTTTTATTAGCCTTCACAACCATAGCTGCCGCATTCCACCTTACATAGGCCCGTATTTTTTTTTCAATATTTTGATCACCGGGTGACTTAATTTCAGCCTCTGGAGGTATAGTATTAATGTAAGGAGTTGTTCTAGTATCTGGAAGAACAAGACCAGATTTATAAGCTTGATCGATTACTTTGTTTAATAAGTAACTTGCTCTTGAAGATCCATCATTTTCAATGACTGAATTTAGAGAATCTATCCATTCATTTGTTTCAATAGGATCAATATCATCTTTTGAAGCTGGTTCAGCAAAGACCTTCTTAACTTGTCTAACCTGATTTACTTCGCCATTAGTTTTTGGTTTTTCTTGAGTCTGAACTTCTTTAATTATTTTTTTTTCTTTTGGAGCCGAGGCAGTTTGACCATTTTCTATTGTTGCTAATACACTACCCTCTGAAACTTTATCTCCAATCTTAACTTTTAAATCTTTAATTTCTCCAGCAGCAGGAGAAGGTATTTCCACGCTTGACTTATCGCTCTCGATTGTAACGATGGGATCATTCTTGTTTATTTGGTCCCCAGGTTTGACTAAAACTTCTATGACTTCAACGTCTTTAAAATCACCTATATCTGGAACTGAAATATTCTGAGCCATAATTAGCTATTATAAACCGGGTGCAACATAATAAAAAATAAATAATTTATAAACATTAAAGAATAGGGCAAATAGTCGGATTTGATCAATTTTTGTCACATTTTCTGCTTTTTTTAGTCAATTAGTTTTATTCATATGTGACATGCGCTGGTTAATAAATTTTTTATTTAAAAAAAGAGAGATTAAAACGAATAGGGCAGTTTTAGTTCAGAAAATTATTCTTAAAAAATACCTATTAAGATAAAAAAATAAAAGCTAAGCTAGCTTTTATGCAAAAAATTTTGTGGGAACCCCCTAGGAGCAGGAAAGAAAAGTCTCTTCTTGAAGATTTCTCAAAATTTATAAATTTTAAATCAAACTACAATTTTAAAAATTTGTGGAAATGGTCGGTAGATCATCCTGATGAATTTTGGTCAAAGTTTTGGGATTATTCAAAGATTATAGGAGATAAAGGAAAAGAAACAATTAAATTTAATAAAATATTTAACGAAACTAAATTTTTTCAAGACTCAAAATTAAATTATACCGAAAATATTTTAAAAAAAAAGTCGTCAGATCTTGCAATAAGTTTTTTATCAGAGAAAGGATTCGAAGAAGAGATTTCTTGGGAGCAACTTTATAATAAAGTTTGTAAGTTTTCAAATTACCTAAAATCTATAGGTTTAAAAAAAGGAGACCGTGTTGCAGCTTATGTTCCTAATAAAATTGAGTCTATTATAAGTTTTTTAGCTTGTGCAAAAAACGGAGTCATATGGTCATCATGCTCTCCGGATTTTGGAACGCAGGGTGTTATAGATAGATTCAAACAAATCGAACCAAGTATTTTAATTACTAGCGATCATTATTTTTATAATGGTAAGAGAATAAATATTCTTGAAAAAATTGAGGATATCTTAAAGGAAATTCCTTCAATAAAAAAAACTTTAGTATTTCCGTATAATAAAAAAGAAGAGATGAGTATTCAAAATTATATAAACTTTGATGAAGTTTTAGATCAGACAGAAGCAGATGAAAGCTTCGAACGGTTTGAATTTAATCATCCTATCTATGTTCTCTATTCAAGTGGCACTACAGGAAAACCTAAATGTATAACACATGGAGCCGGAAACGTTTTGATTGAGCATAATAAAGAATTTATGCTTCATTGTGATATCAGAGATAATGAAAAATTATTTTACTATACTACTACCGGCTGGATGATGTGGAATTGGTTGGTTGGAGGATTAGCTACAGGCTCTTCCATATTTTTGTTCGATGGGGCACCTGTTTATCCAAAAATAGATGTTCTTTTAGAATATTGTCAAAACAAGAAAATTAATCTTTTTGGAGTAAGCGCTAAATACATCGATCATTTAAAAAATGAAAAATATAATAGTAAAAATCTAGATTTAAGTTCAATAAAAATAATAACTTCAACAGGTTCTCCTTTGGCTGAAGAAAGTTTTAAGTATGTATACGACAATATAAAAAAAGATGTTCATCTCGCATCTATTGCCGGAGGAACAGATTTAGTTGGTTGCTTAGTTTTAGGAAACCTTTACTCAAATGTTTACATGGGAGAAATTCAAGGCCAGAGCCTGGGTATTGATGTTGATGTTTTTACGGAAAAGGGAAAAAGCGTAAAAGACGGAGAGAAGGGCGAACTAGTAGTTAAAAACCCTTTTCCATCCATGCCAGTAAAATTTTGGGGTGATAATGACGGACAAAAATATCACAAAGCTTATTTTACTCGATTTGAAAATATTTGGCATCATGGTGATTTCATTGAGCGGACTAATAATAATGGATTTATAATGCGTGGAAGGTCTGATGCCACTCTTAATCCTGGGGGCGTAAGAATAGGAACAGCAGAAATTTATCAGCAAGTAGAGAATATTGATTTTATTACTGAGGGGCTGGTTATCGGACAAGATTACAATGATGATGTAAGGGTAATTCTATTTGTAACAACAAAAAATGATGAGGAATTAAATGATGAAAAAATAAAATCAATTAAATCAAGAATAAGAAAAAACTGTTCCCCAAAACATGTTCCTTCAATAATCATTAAAGTTCCAGAGATTCCAAGAACCAAAAGCGGGAAGATCGTGGAGCTAGCAGTTAGACAGGTAGTAAATGGAGAGAAGATCAATAATAAAGAAGCTATTGCAAATCCTGAAGCTTTAAAGTTTTATGAAAATTTACCACAACTTAAAGTTTAGAAAATTCAAATAAGCTCTGCTAAAATTGTAGCGCGTCATTTTCTGACATTAAATTTCATCAATATTTACGTTAAATTATTATCAAGCTTGGCCCTAACCCTGGAACTCCTATAATAAGGTAGTTGGGGCTGAGTCTCAAATAATTTCAGCGCAATTTTTGTGAAGCATAGAATGAAGTTCTATTAATTTTTCAAAACTTTTATTGTACCCTCCGCCTAAAACTCCACATAATGGAATGTTTTTAGAATAAAAATTTTCAATAACAATCCTATCTCTTTTATTTATTCCATCATCAGAAATATTGAGTTTTCCTAATCTATCTTCATGATGGATATCTACTCCGGCCACATAAAATACAAAGTCATACTTATTTTTATTAAGTTCTTTTAAATTCTTATAAAGAATATTTAGGTATTCTTCGTCTTCCATGTGATCTTTAAGTTCAATATCAATATCGCTCTTTGATTTTTTTGCTGGGTAATTGGAAGCGCAATGCATACTAAATGTCAGAGTGTTAGGATCATTTTTAAATATTTCTGAATTACCATTTCCTTGGTGAACATCTAAATCAACTATAAGTATTTTTTTAGAATAACTCTTATTTTTCAAATAATTTGCTGCTACAGCCACGTCATTAAATACACAATAACCTGCACCACAATCGAACGTAGCATGATGACTACCACCTGCAGTATTACATGCTAGCTTTGAGTCTAAAGCTAGTTTACTAGCAAGAACAGTTCCACCAGTTGCAACAAAAGATCTCCTCACAACGCTATCATTAATTGGAAATCCAATTTTTTTTTGAAGTTTCATATCTAAAGTCTTATTTCTAATATGATTTATATAATTTAATGAATGTGATGTTTTCATTGTTTCTATAGAGCATTCTTGAGGAATATAAAATTTCTTTACTACACCCTCTTTAATTAAATGGTCAGCTAGAGCACCAAACTTTTGTATAGGAAATTTGTTGTCTTCGTTAATTTTTGCTACGTAATCAGGATGATTGACAACAGGAAGTTTCATTGAAAAACAATTTATCTTTCAACACACATTGCAATACCCATACCACCACCGATACAAAGAGTTGCTAAACCTTTTTTAACATCACGCTTAATCATTTCATGTATGAGAGTAACAAGTATTCGAGTTCCTGACGCTCCTATAGGATGTCCTAAAGCAATTGCTCCTCCATTAACATTAACCTTTTCTTCTGGAATTGATAGCGTCTTTAAAACGGCAAGACTTTGAGCAGCAAATGCCTCATTGATTTCAAATAGATCTACATCTTTAATATCCCACCCTGCCAACTCTAAAGCTTTTTTTGAAGAAGGTATCGGACCTGTGCCCATTAAAGCTGGATCAACCCCACAGCTTACCCAAGATTTTATAGAAACTAATCTTTCAATGTTTCTCTTTTCAGCTTCTTCACTTGTCATCAACATTACAGCTGCAGCACCATCATTGATTCCAGAAGCATTTCCAGCAGTTACAGTGCCATCCTTTTTGAATACAGGTTTTAATCTTGATAAAGCATCTAGATTAATTCCTTCTCGTGGATGTTCATCTTTGTTAAAGTTAGTTTCAGCCTTTTTTGATTTAATTTTGTAATTTACTATTTCTTCCTTAAATTTATTTTGTTTTTGTGCTTTTAAGGCTTTCTCTTGAGATTTTAAAGCAAATTTATCTTGTTCCTCTCTTGTGATTTGAAATTTTTCTGCAACATTTTCAGCTGTAACCCCCATGTGATATTCATGAAAAGCATCCCACAATCCATCTTTTATCATTGTGTCAATTAATTTTGCGTCACCAAGTTTTTTTCCATCCCTTAAATGTATTGCATGAGGTGCTAAAGACATATTTTCCTGTCCTCCAGCAATAACTATTTTTGAGTCTCCAGATTTAATACTTTGAAAACCTGAGGCGACAGATCTTATCCCTGAACCACAAACTTGATTGACTATGTATGCAGGTTTTTCTTTTGGAATTCCAGACTTGATAGCAGCCTGCCTCGCTGGATTTTGGCCTGATCCTCCAGTAAGAACTTGTCCTAATATTACTTCATCAACCTCATCGCCTGTCAAATTTGAGTATTTAACAACACTTGAAACCACAGCAGAACCTAGATCTTCCGCACTTATATTTTTTAATGATTTACCTTGTGAACCTACGGCGGTTCTCAAAGCAGAGGTAATACAAACATCTTTCATTAATTTTAATTTATATTTTTAATATTTATTTTCAATTAAATTATTTTTTTGAAGTAAACCGACCATAATTCCAATAATCAAAAATAAATAGGTGGTATTTCCAGTAGTATAAAAACTACCTGTACTTTTAATTGGGAATATTTCAGCAATGAATAAAAAAATAAAGGGTGTAATTAAAAAATTATTATTTAAATTTGTATTTAGAAAATATTTTCTTATAAAAGTTGTGTAAATGATGACTAAAAATAATGTCATAGTAATTGCTAAACCTATCAAACCTGTTTCAGTCATTATTTCAAGATAGTAATTATGAGGGTGCATATTACACACAAATTCATCTTCCAAGTCTATATTTGGTCTTTCATGACAATAAAATCTAAAATTTTTAATTCCTCCACCCATGTATTTATTCATTAACCAAGTATCGTAGAAAGTTAAAAATTCTTTTAAATATTGATACTGAGAACTATCTTTATTTTTAAAATCTTTGTTGATTACCGCTACTACTGTTTTACTAATTTTATCTTCGAAATCCAAAAAATGTGTTTTTATTTGATCGTTAGATTTGAAAAGAGTAAAAAAAATTAGTAAAAATAGAACTACAGTTGGAATGAAATAAACTCTTATTTGTTTTGTAAAAATAAATATAAGAATTATAGCCATTAAAAAAATAAGCATTGGCATTCTGTTTCCAGAAAGAATAATTGCGAAGCTAAAAATTAAAAAAAATATAGGCAATAAATATTTTATAAATTTATTTGACTTTTTTTCCCCGATTAAAACAATCGCAAAAAAAGAAAATATTGAAAATCTTTGAATATATCCTCCGGCTATCAGCTCATTACCAAAAGGCCCACTAAATCTTCTTCCAAATTGTTGCGGTTCAAAACCAAAAAGATCTTTTCCATAAAAATACTGAAGTATAATATCAAAGCACACAAATAATGTAGAAGCCATACAAGTAATTAAGAATAGATCTATATTTAAATCTTTTTTTTCGATTAAAAATCTTAAAACGATATAAAAAAATAAATATTTGAGAAACAGAATTGACTTGATCGTAGTTAATGGATTTCCGCGGTAAGTATAAAATTCATTATGATTGATATAAAGTTTAAAGTCATTATATATACCAGTGATAACAATAAATAAAAAAAAGATTAAAACAATTTTGTCAATGAAAAAATAATTAAGTTTGAAAGTTTGAAATCTATAAAAAAGAAGACACGAAAAGATAAGAATTAAAATATTAATATTTATAGCCATATTGCCAATTACAAAACTGAAGGGAAACGTTGCTACTAAGAAGCTTAAATAATTTATTTTTGAAATTTTAAGCTTTGAAAATAAGTTCATTTTTTTTAAGAAATTGTGATATTTATCTATAGCATGAAATCTATTAAATTAGCATTTTTAAGTATACAATTTAATTATTGCGCCTGTAGCTCAACTGGATAGAGCGCTTGGCTACGGACCAGGAGGTTCTGGGTTCAAATCCTAGCAGGCGCACCATAACAATGATTATATTAAATAAAAAAATAAATAAAATAATCCTTTTTTCATTCATTATAAAATTATTATTTGTTGTTATTTATCATGAAAAGTCACTAACTGATGAATGGGCTGTTCTTATGGAAAATTTCCAAAATTTTAGATCTTATAGTTATTATATTTTTAATGGACAGGATATGCCTAGTTCTTATATGCCTCCGCTATACTTTATATTTATATATCTTAATAAGATACTTAGCTTTGATAAAATTAATTTTTTATACTTAATTTATTTTAATCAAGTATTAATATCATCTTTTACTGTATTTTTATTTTACAAAATCTGTAAAAATTTTTTTAACGAAAATATCTCACTTTTTGGAGCATTAATATTTTCAATTTTTCCTCTTATAATTTTTAGTAATGGACTAATTTCATCTGCTTGTTTACAACTCTTTTTTTATCTTCTATTTTTTAACTTATTTTTGCAGGTTTTAAATAAAGGTTTTAACAAAAAAAATTTATTTCTTCTGGCTTTCATCAGTGCA
>CACJAU010000010.1 GCA_902591415.1 uncultured Pelagibacteraceae bacterium | reverse complement strand
TAATTCCTTCATCGATGGGTACATCAATAACTTTTCTATTTTTCCATGCAACCATTCTATCAAATTTTTTTTGATTCAATAGATCAACTGCGTATACTCCAAAAGCGCTCGCTAAAATTCTATCGCTCGCTGTAGGGGGAGCTCCACGTTGTACATGACCCAAAGAGGTTACTCTACATTCAACATCAGTTTTCTTCATAAGTTCTTGTGAAATATAGTCACCTATTCCTCCTAATCTTTGTTCACCATCCATATATTTATGTAATACTGTCTTACCATCTTCTTTTTTTACAGCTTCTGCGACGACAATTAATGAATGTTGAATGTCGTGTTTTTTCATAGAATTAAGTTTTTGTATTATTCCATCTATAGAATATTTTATTTCTGGAATTAAGATAACATCTGCACCCCCAGCAATACCAGCATTAAGAGCTATATGGCCGGCATCCCTTCCCATTACCTCAAGTATCATTGACCGTCTATGACTTGCTGCGGTTGATTGTAGATTATCTAAAGCTTGTGTTGCTACATCTACAGCTGTATGAAAACCAATTGAACTCTCAGTGGCGCCTACATCATTATCTATTGTCTTTGGTATTGCAACTATTTTCATTTCCCCTTCTTTTGCAAGTTTTTTTAAAATTTGCATGCTCCCATCTCCGCCTATTATTATTAAACCATCTAATTTCATTTGATGATAACCTTCAATAATTTCTTTTGATCTGTCAATAATTTTGCCGTCTTTTGTTGGAATTTTAAAAGGATTACCTTTATTTGTTGAGCCTAAAAAAGTTCCACCTTGTCTTAACAAATATCCAGAAAATGTTTTATGATTTAATTGGATCGCTGAAACAGGTCTTTGCATCAATCCTGCTGTTCCATCTTTTATACCAAAAACTTCCATATTATACTTATTTTTAGCTCTATAAAATATAGACCGTATCGCTGCGTTTAAACCTCCGCAATCACCACCGCTTGTTAAAATTCCAATTCTTTTATTGCTCATTTAATTTTTCTTAAATACTTTTTTTTGAGGCGAGAGATGTTATAACATAAAAATCTCTTAATGGAAAAAAAAGCCAAAATTATTGCAACTCTCGGACCAGCTATTTATAGCGAGTCTAAACTCAAACAATTGGTAAATCTTGGCGTAGATGCGTTCAGAATAAATTTTAGCCATAATACAATTGGAATTCAAAAAATTGTCTCGAGAATAAGAAAAATTGAAAAGTCTTCGAAAAAAAATTTATCTTTAATAGCTGACTTACAAGGTGTCAAACTTCGTGTTGGGAAAATTAAAAATGATAAGCAAAAAATTAAATATAACCAAAAATTTACTTTTGATAATAATAAATCACTAGGTAATAATACAAGAATAAATTTTCCTTATCCAAAAATTTTAAAAAAGTTAAAAAAAGGAAACAAAATTTTAATTGATGATGGTAAATTTACTTTTGTAGTTATAAGTAAAAAAGGTTTAGCAGTTAAGACCGTCTGTAAAAGTCAAAATTGTTACATGAAGAATAATAAGAGTGTTCATATTCAAAACTTTGATATAGCTTTTAACAAATTAACTATGAAAGATAAAAAAGATATTAACACTGCAAAAAAACTTGGTTGCAACTGGGTAGCACTCTCCTACATTCAAAATGAGAAACTAATTCTTGAAGCTAGAAAATTTATTAAAAAAGACATGGGGATTATTTCTAAAATTGAAAATAAACACGCATTAAAAAATATAATTAAAATTATTAAAGCATCGGACTCTATAATGATAGCTCGTGGAGATTTAGCAATCGATATTGGGCATAGCGAAGTGCCAAAAGTACAACTAAGTTTAATAAAAAAATGTTCACAGTTTTCAAAATCTGTAATCGTTGCCACTCAAATGCTTGAAAGTATGATTGAAAATAACACTGCTACTAGAGCTGAAATTAATGATATTGCTACGGCAATTTTTCAAGGTGCTGATACGGTAATGTTATCAGCTGAAGCAGCTATTGGTAAATTTCCAACACAAGCTGTTTCAACAATGACACAAACCATTCTATCAACTGAAAAATACAAAAGACAACATATTGAGGATTTTAAAAATTCAATAATTTCAAATAAAGATCCTGTAAAATCTATTTTACTTTCTGTAAAAGATATTGCCTATAATCCAGATGTAAAAGCAATTATTGTTTTTTCTAATTCTGGTAAATCTGCAAAGCTCGTATCTGCAATGAGACCTGCTGCTAAAATTGTAACAATCTCACCAAACATAAATGTATCCAGACAAGTTTCGTTACTTTGGGGTGTTCAATCAATTAATAGCCGTGATGCGAACGGATGGAAAGACATGATGTCAATTTCAAAAGAAATTGTAAAAAAACTTAAATTTATTAAGAAAAATGATTTTGTTGTGATTACAGCTGGTTTACCCTTTGGAAAAGCAGGCATGACAAATATGGTAAGACTTTATAAAGTAGGAACTTAATGGAAAATAACTACAGCGTAGAGGAAATTCTGGGTGCTATTGACGATCTTCAAAAAATTAAGAAAGAAAAAAAAATAATTCTAGTTAAAAATACGACTAAGACTGATAGTTCAATTATTCCAAAAGATACTTTGAAACTAATTGAGGAAGCTGAAAAAAATAAAAATTAAATTAAGCCAGAGATCTGAATAGCTGTATCACACATTCTGTTTGAGAATCCCCACTCATTATCATACCAAGAAAGTACTCTGCTGAATTTCCCTTTAATAACTTGAGTCTGAGTTAAATCAAAAATTGAGCTATGAGGATTGTGATTGAAGTCTTTAGAAACTAACGGAGCTGAATTTGTTGCTAAAATACCTTTTAGGGAACCTTTTGCAGCTTTGCTCATTGCATCATTTATACTTTCAGCTGTTACTTCTTTATTTGGCACAAAAGTAAGATCAATTAAAGATACATTTGGTGTTGGAACTCTTATTGCAGTTCCGTCTAATTTTCCTTTTAAACTTGGTAAAACTAAGCTCATTGCTTTTGCTGCACCAGTTGAAGTTGGTATCATTGCATCTCCTGAAGCTCTAGCTCTTCTTAGGTCTTTATGGAGTGTATCTAATAATTTTTGATCACCAGTGTAACTATGAATAGTAGTCATGTAACCATACTCAATTCCAAAACTATTTTCTAAAACCATGGCTACTGGAGCTAGACAGTTGGTTGTACACGATCCATTTGAGATAATATTATGTTCTTTTTTTAACTCTTTACTATTAACTCCTTGAACAACAGTAAAATCCACTTCTTTTGCTGGTGCAGAAATGATTACTTTTTTAGCCCCAGCTTGAATGTGTTTTCCAGCTGAAGCTTTATCTAAAAAGAAACCTGTACACTCTAAAACAACATCGGCCCCAATTTTACCCCATGGAAGTTTAGCAGGATCTCTTTCAGCAAAAACTTTTATGTTTTGATCTCCTATTTGAAATCCCTCAGATGAAGTTTTAACTTCCTGAGTTAAAGTTCCATGTGTGCTGTCGAATTTTATTAAATGTGCATTAGCTTCGATTGAGCCAAGATCATTAATACCTACAACTTGAATTTTACCTTTATAATTTTCTAGAAGAGCTCTTAGAATTAATCTTCCTATTCTTCCAAACCCGTTTATACCAACTTTAACCATAATTTTTATACGTATTTAAATACAATCACAAAATATGCAACACAAATAATCGTTGCTATCCACAACATACTGCCTACTAGACCAAGCCACGCCAAATGTATAAATGCACTTCCTAATAAAGAAACAAATAGCCGGTCTCCTCTTGTAGTGTCTAATCCTAAAATTCCTTTTCTAGGATTGCCTCCTGGGGAATATTTTTCCCAAATTAGCATTACCGTTATGCAAAGAGCTATGAAGATAAAAAATGATGCTGTTTGCCATGTCCACGCCATCCAGGAAAACAAATCAAAATCAAAAAAACCTTTTTCTTTTGCTTTTCCAACATCTCCCCAAGTAGCCGCATATAATTTATTAAAAATCATACTCTTCCCATCGCAAACCCCTTAGCAATATAATTTCTTACGAAATAAATAACTATTGCTCCCGGAATTATAGTTAAACTTCCCGCCGCTGCTAGCAAACCAAGTTCATATCCAGATGTACTAGCGGTTCTTGTCATCGTCGCTGCTATTGGTTTAGCCGCTGTAGCTGTTAATGTTTTAGCTAATAACAATTCAACCCAGGAAAACATAAAACAGAAAAACATAGTAATGCCTATTCCTGCAGCAATTGTAGGGATAAATATCTTAAAGAAAAATCTATTAAAAGAATAACCATCTACATAGGCTGTTTCATCTAATTCTTTAGGGACTGCAGACATAAAGCCCTCTAAAATCCAAACAGCTAAAGGTATATTAAACAAACAATGCGATAAAGCTACAGCGATATGCGTATCAAATAAATTTACTGATGAATAAAATTGAAAGAATGGTAATGCGAAAACAGCTGGCGGTGCCATTCGATTAGTTAAAAGCCAAAAAAATAAATGTTTGTCACCTAAAAATTTGTATCTAGAAAAAGCATAAGCAGCAGGTAAAGCAGCTGCAACTGATATAAGAGTATTAAATACCGTATACGTAATTGAATTTACGTAACCCATATACCAAGTATTATCTGTAAAAATCTTTACATAGTTCTCGGTCGTAAATTCTCGTGGCCATAAAGAGTAAGTATTTATAATCTCGGTTGTTGTTTTAAAAGACATGTTGATTAACCAATAAATTGGTAGCATTAAAAAGATTATATAAAGCGTAGGTACTAACCACTTATATTTCTTCATGACTTCACCTCATTTTTCATCATTAAGCTATAAAATACCCAACAAACTAATAGCACTATAAAGAAATATATTAATGACATTGCTGCTGCTGGGCCTAAATCAAATTGACCTAAAGCCATCTTAACTAAATCTATTGATAAAAATGCTGTTGCATTTCCTGGTCCACCACCAGTTAACACGAATGGTTCAGTGTAAATCATAAAACTATCCATAAATCTTAAAAGAATTGCTAATGTTAAAACTTTTTTCATTTTTGGCAGTTCAATGTATCTGAAAGTAGACCAACGACTTGCGCCATCTATTTCTGCAGCTTGATAATAAGCTGGTTGAATTGAATTTAATCCAGCATAAGATAAAAGGACTACAAGTGAAGTCCAATGCCAAACGTCCATCAGGATTGTAGTAAACCAAGCATCACCAGGTTGTTGTGTGAAATTAAAATCAAATCCAATGGCATTTAAAGAGTAACCAAGAAAACCTATGTCAGGTAACGCAAATATATTCCACATTGCGCCTACAACATTCCATGGAATTAAAAGAGGCATCGACATTAGAATTAAACAGACTGGAACGCCCCAGCCTTTTTTTGGCATTGTTAAAGCTATACCAATACCGAGTGGTATTTGTATTAATAAAATTATAAATGTGAAAGCTATTTGTCTTCCTAAAGCATCATGAAATCTTTCAGATAACAAAATTTGTTTGAACCATCTTGTTCCCTCCCAAGCAAATACGTTGTTACCAAATGTCTCTTGGAAAGAGTAATTTACAACAGTCATTAATGGAATAGCTGCATTAAACGCTACAAGGACAAAGACGGGAACAACAAAGAACCAAGCTTTTTGATTAATAGTTTTATTCATTATTCAATTATCCAGTTATCTCCATAAACGTAAGTATATTTTTGATCAAAGTTAATATAAGCACTCCCGCTAGGAATCTCTGTAGAGGCGTTAGATAAAACTTTGATTGTTCCTCCACTACACTCTGTATCAATTATTTTGTGTCTTCCAGTATTACTAACTCTTTTTACCTTGACGGGAATACCTTTGTCAGAAAAATTAATAAATTCAGGTCTTATCCCTAATTGCGTTGTTTTATAATTATTTTTTTTAATATTTGAATTACTTTGTACTTCCTGTCCAGCAAAATTAATTTGACCATTTTTTATTTGGCAAGGTAAAATGTTCATACCTGGAGAGCCAATAAAGTGACCAACAAAAGTATGTTTAGGCTTCTCAAATAATTCTACAGGAGTTCCAGTTTGAACTATTTGCCCTTCGTGCATAACAACAACTTGATCTGCAAAGGTTAGGGCTTCCGTTTGGTCGTGTGTAACGTAAATCATTGTTCTATTAATTTTTTGATGTAACTCTTTTAGTTTAGATCTTAAGATCCATTTCAAATGTGGATCAATTACAGTTAAAGGTTCATCAAACATAATTACATTAACATCTGATCTAACTAATCCTCTGCCTAACGAAATTTTTTGTTTACCGTCTGCTGTCAAACCGGAGGCTCTATTGTTTAATGTTGATGTTAATTCTAACATTTCTGCTATTTCTCTAACTTTAGAGTCAATTTCTGTATCAGAAAGATTTCTATTTTTTAAAGGAAAAGCTAAATTATCATAAACTGTCATTGTGTCATAGATGACAGGAAATTGAAATATTTGAGCTATATCTCTCTCAACTGGATTTAAAGACGTTACATTTTTATCATCAAATAAAATATCCCCTTTAGACGGTTTAATTAATCCTGAAATAATATTTAAAAGTGTTGTCTTCCCACATCCTGAGGGGCCTAATAAAGCGTAAGCTCCTCCATCTTTCCAATCAATGTTAATGTCTCTTAATACTAAATCTGCATCTGTATAATCAGAAACATAACTATGACTTAAATTGTTTAATGTAATTTTAGCCATGGTTTACCAATATGTTATTTTCATCAAAATATAAAAATTCATCTACATTCATAAATAATTTTGTATTTTCACCAATATTTTTTTGCTGAATACCATTGGATAATGAGACCCAATTTAAGTTGCCGTTTGTAAAATGTATTAAACTTTCTGAGCCACTAAGCTCAGAAATTAAAACTTTTCCATTAATTTCAACCGTATTATTTCCCTCTTTGTAAGTTGTAATGTTATGAGGTCTGATGCCTATTTTATAATTTCCATCTTTAATTTTTACATTAGATTTCCACTGAACATTGTTGTCAGTTAACTTGCAGATATCTCCGCTTTTTGAAATTTCTGCAATATTCATTGGTGGATCACTGAAAACTTTTGCTGAAGTTAAATTTTCAGGTTTATTATAAACATCTAAAGTCTTTCCGTATTGAATAATTTTTCCTTCTAGAATAGTAGCCGTATTTCCACCAATCATAAGAGCATCTGATGGTTCTGTTGTTGCGTAAACAACAATACATTCTCTATCTTCAAATAATTTTGGAAGTTCCTCTCTTAATTCTTCTCGAAGTTTAAAATCTAAATTAGCTAATGGCTCATCTAATAAAATTAAATCTGAGTCTTTTACTAATGCTCTTGCTAAAGCTGTTCTTTGTTGTTGTCCTCCTGATAATTCGTCAGGTTTTTTATTAAGCATTGCGGATAATTTCAATAATTCTGCAACCTTTCCTACTCTTTCTTTTATTTCATCTGAATTAACACCTGTTATTTTCAAAGGTGAAGCTATATTTTCAAAAACTGTAAAACTTGGGTAATTAATAAATTGTTGATAAACCATAGATACATTTCTTTTCTGTACTTGTTTGCCGGTTACGTTTTCCCCATTGAACCAAATCTCACCATTTGTTGGTTTGTCTAACCCTGCCATAATTTGCATTAAAGTTGTTTTTCCAGCTAACGTTGATCCAAGTAGTACGTTGATGGTATTTTTTTCTAATTTGATAGTTGTAGGATAAATATGAGTTTCTATTCCAACTTTTTTTTCTACGTTTTTTAATTCTAGGCTCATAATTTGTAATTTAGTTTTAAAAAAAGGGGGCAGCAAGTGCCCCCTTTTAAATTTAGATTAACCTCTTACTATTTCCAAGCTTTCGCGTATGGAACAGTTTTTCCTTGAGGTTTTTCGTTACGTTTTGCTTTTGGTGAACCTTTTTTATTTAACCAATAAGAAGCCTCTCTTGGTTTATTTAGTCTAGGTCCACATCCACCGTATGCGTTGCTACCTTTGTCAGCAGCTTCCATACGAGACATAACTAAGTCCATCTCTTCTGCAAGACGATCCATAGCTTGTTGTGGAGTAAACGCACCTGAGTTTACATCTCCAATTTGTTGCCACCAGATTTGTGCTAACTTCGGATAATCCGGAACGTTAATACCTGTTGGTGACCAAATGTTTCTGTTGTCAGATCTGTAGAATTCTACAAGTCCACCTAATGCATCAGCTCTTTCTGTGAAAGATTTGTGATCGATTGAACTATCTCTAATGATAGTTAAACCAACGTGACTTTTCTTAAGGTCTACAGTTTTTGATACAACGAATTGAGCATACAACCATGCAGCTTTTCTATTTTTAACTGGTGTAGACTTGAATAAAGTCCATGACCCAGCATCTTGATATCCAAGCTTCATGCCTTCTTCCCAATAAGGTCCTTTTGGTGATGGACCCATTCTCCATAACGGCTTACCGTTACTATCAACAACTTTATTGTTAGGATTTTTTCCTACTAAAGATGCTGTGAACGCTGTGTACCAGAAAATTTGCTGAGCAACGTTTCCAGAAGATAGAGACGGTAAAGACTGATAAAAGTCCATAGCCGCTGCACCTGGAGGCGCATAGTTTCTTAACCACTCATCCCATTTTCTGATTGCGTATACTGCAGCTGGACCGTTAGCAGCTCCACCTCTAGTTACAGAAGCTCCAACAGGGTTGCAAGAACCTTTTTCCATTCTTATTCCCCACTCGTCCACTGGTATTCCGTTAGGTTTTCCTACGTCACCTGCTCCAGCCATTGATAACCACGCGTCAGTCATTCTCCAACCTAAATCAGGAGCTCTCTTACCGTAGTCCATGTGACCGTATATTCTTACACCGTCAATATTTTTTACATCATTAGTAAAATACTTTGCAATGTCTTCATAAGCAGACCAGTTCAAAGGAACACCTAAATCGTATCCGTATTTCGCTTTAAAACCTTTTTTAATTTCAGGTCTGTCGAACCAATCTTTTCTAAACCAGTAAAGGTTAGCAAATTGTTGGTCAGGTAATTGATACAAATCACCATCAGGTCCAGTTGTAAATTGTTTACCGATGAAATCATTTATATCTAAAGTTGGTAAAGTTACATCTTTACCTTCTCCAGCCATCCATTTTGTTAAATTAACTGCTTGTTGCATTCTAGCGTGAGTACCAATCAAATCAGAGTCATTGATGTACGCATCGTAAATACTTACGTTAGTTTGCATTTGTGTTTGCACAGCCATTACAACATCACCTTCACCAAGTAACTGGTGATTAACTTTAATCCCAGTAATTTCCTCAAAAGCTTTAGTTAAAACTTTTGACTCATACTCGTGCGTTGGAATAGTTTCAGACAATACTTTGATAGACATTCCTTTGAATGGCTTTGCAGCATTGTGGAACCACTCTAGTTCTTTCTCTCTCTCTTTTGCAGATAAAGTTGAAAGACTAAATTCTCCATTAGACCATTTCTTGATTGCAGCCATATGACCGTCTGCAAATGCACTAGAAATAGTTACGATTGAAAATGACACAGCAACAGCTAAGAAAGTTTTTAATGTTTTTAACATTGTTATTTCCCCCATTGTTGTTTTTAATGAAGTATTATTGAACCAAAATTAACCTAAAGTGTACAGCGGTTTATTAGTTAATTATGCAACTTGAAGGTGTGTTAATTGCTTAATGTTTTTTTAATTGCTGCTGACCAGCCTTTTAAAAGTTTATTTCTTAGAGGATTTTTCATTTTCGGTGAAAATTTTTTATCTAGATGCCAGTTTTTGGAAATATCTTTTAAAGATTTATAAACTCCAATTTGTAAACCTGCCATGAAAGCTGCACCTAATGCCGTAGTTTCTTGAACTTTTGGTCTTAAAACTTTTACATTAACTATGTCAGATAAAAATTGTGAAAACCAATTATTCATAACCATACCACCGTCAACTTTTACAATTTTAGGCCTTAAACCATCATGTTTCATAGCTTCGAATAAATCATATGTTTGATAGGCAACTGCTTCGATTGTAGCTCTCACTATTTCTTTTGGACTTGTATCTCTAGTAATTCCACTTAAAACTCCTCTAGCGTTTGCATCCCAGTAAGGAGCACCTAGTCCTGTAAAAGCTGGTACTAGATAAATATTATTATTATCTTTTAAAGATTTCACAATTTTTTCTGTTTCCGGAGCTTTTTTAAAAAATTTCATTCTGTCTCTGAGCCATTGAACACCTGCACCTGCTATAAAAATTGATCCCTCCATAGCGTATGTTGTCTTACCATTAATTCTATATGCAATTGTAGTTAACAATCTATTTTTTGAATAAATCTTTTTACTGCCTGTATTAAGTAAAACAAATGCTCCCGTGCCATACGTACTTTTTAAAGACCCTGGTTCAAAACAACATTGACCAATAGTAGCTGATTGCTGATCCCCTACTACGCCATTTATTGGTATAGATTTTCCTGTTATAGATGAATGAGTTTGACCGTAATCATCTGCACAATCTTTTACCTCAGGAAGAATATGTTTTTTGATCTTTAATAAATTCAAAATCGTATCATCCCATTTATTTGAACTAATATTATAAATCATTGTCCTACTTGCATTTGTAGCATCGGTTGCGTGTATTTTTCCACGAGTTAATCTCCAAATTAAAAAGCTATCAATTGTTCCAAACAATAATTGCTTTTTATTCATTAGTTGTTTAGCTTTAGAAACATTATCTAATATCCATTTAATTTTTGTTCCTGAAAAGTAAGAGTCAATTAAAAGACCTGTTTTGTTGAAGATCATAGTGTCTTTGTTTTGTTTTCTTAATTTTTTACAAAACTCTTCTTGTCTACGATCTTGCCAAACAATTGCATTGTAAACCGTCTTACCTGTTTTTTTGTCCCACAATACAGTTGTTTCTCTTTGATTTGTAATGCCTATACTTAAAATTTCACCTCTTAGTCTTTTTGCTTTTTGAATTACATCTTTTAAAGTTTTTAAAGTTGTTCTCCAAATTTCCTCTGGATTATGCTCAACCCAACCGCTTTTAGGGAAATACTGTGTAAATTCTTTTTGCGAAGAAAAAACTGGCTTACCTTTCAAATCGAATAATATTGATCTATTTGAAGTAGTTCCGGCATCAATAGAAATTATAAATTTCTTCATCTAAATAACTCCCAATCTAATTCAAGCTTTGTATCATCTACAATAGCATTTATCATACCTAGCATTAAAGGTAATTTTTTTTTATCAAAATCTTCATTTACTTTTTTTGCAATTTCTTTTGCTAGGTCTGCCCCCTCTACAGTTACTTTATCCATCTTCGTTTTTTTAGCTTCTGAAAAAGTTAATCCTTCACCAATATAAGATCCCATCTTTGCATTTCTTCCTCCACCAGAACTTACATAGAGATCGCCCAGACCAGCTAAACCTTTAACTGTTTCTTTTTTTCCTTTTAAATGTTCTACAAAGATTTCCATTTCATGAATTGATTGTTTGATTAAAGCTGATGCTGTATTTAAGTAATTTTTTTCTTTAACTTCATTAGAAGTATTTTGACTACATAATCCTTTTGCTGCTCCAACAGCCATCGAAAAAATATTTTTTATTGCTGCGGAAACTTCAACTCCATTTAAATCATCTGAATGTGAGGTGTGATAGTAATTTGTGTTAAACATATCTGCAATTTTTTTTGCAGTTTGAATATCTTTATTTGCAATTACAACACTACTGTGAACTCTATTCGCTAATCCGGCAGCCAAACAAGGGCCACCTACTGCTGAAATGTCAGTTTTTTTTATTCCTCTATCTGATAATAATCTCTTAAGCTTATCTACTAATAACTCATATTGATTGTTGTGAATACTTAAACCCTTTGTAAGCATTAATAATTTTGGAATATTATTGTCTTTATAAAGTCTACTTAATTGATCTGCCACCCACTCTATTCCTTTTGAACTAATTCCTAAAACAATTAATTCAACATTAGATCTTAAAAGCTCATTAAATTTTTCAAATTTAAATATTTTTATTTGGTTTGGAATTTTAGTATTTAATCCAGGGTGAAAATTTTTATTTTTCTGCAAATTATCTATAAAATCATTCTCTAAGTGAGTTCCTATAATATTGATATCATGATTATTATCAAGGCAAGGCAAAGCAAAAGCTGAACCCATAGCACCTGCACCTATAATAACAATTTTTGACATTAATCTTTAAATAATATTTTTTTGAAAATTAAAAAAAAAGATATTAGCTCAATTTTTCCTATAATCATAAATAAAATTAAACTTATTTTTGAGGATGTTAATAGATTAGAAAAATTTATATTATGCATATTAAACATTTCTGAATTAACAGTATTTGTTAAAGTTAATATCGACAATTTAAATGATTTTTCAAATCCAATATTATCAACGACTAAAAGACTTGATAAGATAAATAGACTTAAAAAAAAAGAAATAAATATTAAAAAAGAAATTTTTACATGATCATCTGATATCTTCTTGTCAGATCCAAAAATTGTTTTATTGATTATACTGTTAGGGCTTATTAGTTTAATGATTTCCGAAGAAGTAATTTTTAATAAAATATAAAATCTAGTCAGCTTAATTCCCGATGTATTAGAAATTATTGATCCTCCTATAATTGTAATTAATAAGAAATATAAACTTAGATTGTTATCTGGTTTCAATAGTGTTAATCCAGAATTAGCTAAGCTACTGGTCACGCTAATAATTATGTCTAAACCATCGTAATTATTAAAATATATCAAAAAACAAAATATAATGGATATTACTACTAGATATAGATCTTCTTTATGGTCTTTAATTAAAGTGTTTTTGTTAAAAAGATTAAAAAGTAAATAAAAATTTAACAGGGAAACCATAAAAGAAAAAATCAAAATTATTTTTTGAAAATTTGTGGAAATAATTTTATTAACACTTTCTGTTGGCAAAAAACCCCCACCAGAAATTAATGTCATACTCAAATTTAGTGAATTAAATAATCGTACACCTGATAAGTTTAATAAACTTAAAATGAAAATACTGAGTAAAGAATAAATTATAAAAATTCTTAATAAATTATCTTTAATATTATTTTCAGAATTAAAATTATTATCACCGGAGTAAGTAAGATTAGTCATCTTATAGTTAAATGACTTATTTGAAAATATTATTATCAAAAAAAATAAAAAAAATAATCCTCCTATCCATTGTGAAGAAGACCTCCAAAGAATTAAAGTTGGGTCAAGATATTTTATATCTTTAAAAATTGAAAATCCTGTACCTGTTAATCCTGAAATTGACTCAAATAAAGAATTCAAAAATGTAACTTGATAATTACTTAAATAAAAAGGAATAGATATTAAAATAGAGGTTAAAATATATGCAAAAATTATTAAAATTAATTGTTCAATAAAATTTACATTTTTTGGACTTTTTTTTCCATAATACAGCAAGCCAAAACCAATTAAAAGAGAAACAGCCAAAGTTATAAAATAAGTATCAATGCTCAAGAAATAATCAAAATAAGAAGCATATAAGATATTTATGAATGAAAGGAAACTTATAGGAAAACAAAATAAGCTTAGATAAAAACTAATCCTCTTATAGTTCATTAATATTAAATTGTGCCAAGGCTAAAAATACTTTCGACAGCTTTCAGCTCTTCCCTCTTGGCAAGAAATACAACAAGATCATTTTTTTCAAAAATAAAATTTGATCTAGGAATTATAACCTTTTCATTTCTGATAATTGCACCAATTCTTATATCCTCCGGTAAATTTGAGTCTCTGATTTTTTTATTCACTAATTCAGATTTTTCTGAGATTTTTGCTTCTATAAATTCATATTCGCCATCCAACAAAGAGTAAACTGTTCCGATACTACCTCTGTGTACATGTTCCATTATTCTTGATACTGTGGTCATTCTTGGATCTACCAAATCATCTATATTAAGTGAGTCTTGCAAAAGATTATAATTGGTTTTATTAACTATTGCGATTGTTCTTTTTTTTAAGCCTGTTTTTTCCGCCAACACGCAAGCCATCATATTATTTTCGTCATCATTAGTTAAAGCTAAAACAGTTTCTGATCCCTCTAGATTGGCTTCTTTCAATATTTCTTCGTCCAACGCATCTCCATTTATAACAATAGATGAAGACAATTCATTTGCGATTTCTTCAGCTCTTTGTTTATTTTTTTCAATTATCTTTACTCTCACGTCTTCAAAATTTTCTTCAAGCATCTTAGCAAGTTGTAAACCAATATTACCGCCCCCTATAATTAAGACATTTTTTGCAATTTTTTCTTCATGTCCAAAGGCTTTAAGTATAGGATTTAATTGATCACTGCTGACTACAACATAAACATTATCATCTTCCAGCATTTGATCATTTTTTTTTAAATAAATAAATTTTTCTTTTCTCAAAGCTCCTAATATATTTGCTTTAAAATCTGGAAATTTCTCTGTTAATTTTTTTAAAGGAATATTTTTAATTGGACAATTTTTTTCAATTGAAATCTCTAACATTTTCACTTTATTTTTACCAAAAGGTACATTGTCCAACGCGCCTGGTGCCTCTAACCTTCTATACAAAGATTTTGCCACTTCTCGCTCAGGAGAGATAATAACATCAATTGGAATATTTGATTTGTTATAAAGCTTTCCCCACTTTCCCTCTAAAAAATCTTTTGTTCTAATTCGTGCTATTTTTTTTGATACATTGAATAATGAGCTCGCCAACTGACACACAATCATATTTGTTTCATCATTTCTTGTAACTGCAATAATCATATCAGCTTTTTCAGCACCAGCATTTTCTAACACTGATGGTAATGTTGCTCTTCCAACTATGCCTTTAACATCTTGAGTATCATTAATTTTTTTTATGTCATCTGATGATTGATCTATAACAGTCACTGAATGACCTTGTGCAGATAATTGTTTGCTGATTGAAAAGCCTACTTTACCGGCCCCACATATAATTATATTCATTTATTAATTTATTCCCTTAATTCCTAAAGATTTTAGTTTTCTGTGAAGAGCGGATCTTTCCATGCCAATAAAATCTGCAGTTTTAGATATATTGCCGTGATGTTTTTTTAATTGTGTAATTAAGTATTCCTTTTCAAAATGTTCTCTTGCCTCCTTTAAAGGGGACTGAAATGACTGCTCTAAAATATTTTTATCGTCTTCAATTTTTGAAGTGGGGTTTAAGATATCATCTATTACTTTATTAATCTTTTGTTTGCTTTCATTTGATGAAAGAATTGTGATCCTCTCAACTAAATTTCTTAATTCTCTTACATTCCCTGGCCAATTATAAGTGTATAAACTGTCGTTTTTAATATCTATGTCTGGTTTTTGTACCCCATTAATTTCGGAAAGTTTGGTCTTAAAATAATCGATAAGTAAAGGTATATCCTCTGTTCTTGATGACAAAGAAGAAAGTTCTATCGGCATTACGTTTAATCGATGATAAAGATCTTCTCTAAATTTATTCTCTTTAACTAATTGACTCAAGTTTTTTGAAGTTGAAGAAACAAGTCTTATATTTACATTTATGTCCTTTGAACCGTTTAATCTTTTAAATTTTTGATCAATTAACACTCTTAGAACATTTGCTTGAGTTTCGTAAGGTATTTCGGAAACTTCATCAATTAATAATGTTCCTTTATTTGCTCTTTCAAGAGCACCAAAAGAAATATTTCCATCTTCAAATTCTTCTCCGAACAATTCTTTCTCATATGTTTTTTCTTTTAGTAAAGCAGCGTTAATTATAACGAATGGCTCTTTTGATCTGGAAGAATTTTTATGAATTTTTCTTGCTACAAGTTCTTTTCCAGAACCAGTTGGACCAAAAATTAGTACTCTACTTTCAGAAGAAGAAAGTTTATCAATAATTTTTTTTACTTTAATTATTGCAGCGCTTTCCCCAACTAGATCAAACGAATGAAACAATTTATTTTCAATTATATCTTTTTCTTTCTTAAGAGAAGCAGATTCTAATCCTCTATTGACATAATTAATTATTTTTTCTTTAGAAAAAGGTTTTTCAATAAATTCATAAGCGCCTAATCTAATCGCCTCAACTGCTATCTGTACAGTAGCATGACCAGAAATCATGATAACAGGGGTAAATTTGTTTTTTTTGTTTACTAATTTTAAAAGATCAATTCCATCTTTATCGGGCTTATCTAATTTAATATCTATAATTGCAAGATCTGGTAAGCGTTTATTGATTTCTAAAACAGCTTGATCAAAATTTGCTGCTGAACGAACTTTAAAGTTTTGTTCTTCCAAAATATTACAAATCAAAAATCGAATATCTGGATTATCATCAATTACTAAAATTTCTTTAAGCATGTTTTGGTAATGAGATAGAAATTATTGTACCATCTTTTTCTTTTTTATTTTTTATTATAAATTTACCAGAATGTTCATTTATAATTTTTGTTACAATTGGTAAGCCTAAACCTGTTCCAGTTTTTTTTGTGGTAAAATAAGGCGTCATTGCTTTTTTAGCATCTGTAATACCTGTGCCATTGTCTGTTATTCTAATGACTATATAGTCATTATTGTCATTGATTTCTATGTCAATATTTCCCTTAAAATTAGCCTTTTTTTGTGATTGTTCTAAAATAGCCTCTTCTGAATTTTTAATTAAGTTAATAATAACCCTGTTTAATTGATCTTCATCACCAAAAATAATTTTATTTTTTGATCTGTTGTTAAAATTAATAGAATTTTTAGAAGTTAATTTAATTAACTGTAGAGACTTATTTACAAGTTGAACAATATCAATTTTTTTAAGTATTGGTCTAGGCATCCTAGCAAAGTTTGAAAATTCATTTGCAAGCTTCTCTATATCTTTTATTTGTCTATTAATAGTCTCTAAATATTTCTCAAAATCCTTACTGTCATTTGACAATTTTTTTTTATATTTTTCTCTAAGATTATCTATAGATAATTGAATTGGTGTTAACGGATTTTTGATTTCATGCGCTAGTTTTCTAGCAACACTTTCCCATGCTTCATATCTTTCATTAATTAAAAGTTTATCTTGTTGTTCTTTAAGTCTCTCAATCATTTTATTAAAATTTTGGTTGAGTTGTTTAAATTCTTCATCTGTTTCTACCTCTGGTACTTTTACATCTAAAGCTCCTTTACTAATTGAGTCAGAAGCACTAATAAGATTTATTATCGGTTTAGTTAATCTTGAAGCAAAAGTAATTGCTATAGCGGTAGATAGAAAAAGTAGTAAAGTGACAACTATTATATATATTATCGCGAATGTAACTTTTATACCAGTCTGGCTGTTCTCAACAGAATAGTAAAAACTAACGGCTTGTTCAGTTTCATTCAAATATCTTAAAATTTCTGGATCAATATTTCTAGAGATATATAAATATGTATCAACCAAAGATGTTAGCTTTGTCATTACTGTTGTTTTATTTTGTAAACTATCAGTTATAAATACTGGTTTTCCTTCTAAGGCTAAATCGTAATCTTCATCAGCTGGAACAATAAATTCCTCAGTTATATCTCTAACGTCAGAAAGTAAAATATTTCCTAAACTATCTATCAAATAAACGTCATCAATTCTTCTTAAGATTTTTTCTGATTTCATAATATTTTTAAAACGATTAAGATTAGAATAGTAATATCCTGATGCACGGTTTAATCCTACACTCATAAGAATAACGTCAGATAACACATTTTCTTTACTCTCTTCTAAGTAATTTTTAGCAACATCAAATGAATTGTTTACTGCTTTAGTTATTTGTTTATCAAAATAATTCTGAATTCCAAAATTGAAAATAAATAAAGAAAAAATCGCTACAACTAAAGAAGGTATAACTGTAAATAACGAAAAAACAGAAATATATTTTAAATTTGTCTGAGAACCTTTTTTATTTTTTTTTCCAGTATAATAAAATCTATAAAAATTTTTAAATATTAAAGAAAAAAAAAGTAATAATAAAAAAATGTCTACTATCAATAGTGTTTGTAAATTTTCGTCTGTTAGGGGAATAAATCCTTCATTTATAAACGTCAAAAAAGTGACTATCCCCATAAAAATACATAAAAATGAGGATAAAATAATCCAATTGAAATTTTTAATTATCTTAAACATCTAAAATTACCACTAAATATCTATATAAATATAATGTAAGTAAATACCATGAGTTTTTGTTTTATAATTCTTGCAGGAGGTAGTAGCCATAGATTTAGGTCTAATATTGGCAAACCATATCAAAAAATTGCAGGCAAATCATTAATCGAAATAAACGTTGATAAGGCCCGTAAATTTAAAGAAATTAAAAAGATTATACTAGTCTATAATAAAAAAGACACAAAACGAGTCAGATTACTTAAGCTTCAAAATGTTAAATTAATAATTGGCGGAAAAAATAGACAACAATCTACGTTTAATGCTCTTAAGTATTTAATTAGTCAAAAAAGAGTATCTAAAGTTTTGATTCATGATGCTGCAAGACCTAATTTTTCAACAAAACTTTTGAGCTCAATAATAAGAAATATGAGAAACGCTAGAGCAGTTGTGCCTAAAATAAAAGTACAAGATGCGATCAAACAAATTATAGACTCCAGTAAAGAAGAATACATGGTTGGAAAAAAAAGAGACGATTTATTTTTAACTCAAACACCTCAAGCTTTTTATTTGAATCAAATATATCAATTACATAAGACAAACTTTAGTAAATACAAAGATGACGATATTTCGCTCTATATGGATCTTAATAACGTAAAGTTTATCGAGGGTGAAAAAAGTAATTTCAAAATTACAGATATTTCAGATTTTGAAAATTTAAAAAATATTTTTAAATCTAAACAAAGTGTTGGGATAGGATTTGATGTTCACAAATTGACTCCTAAAAGAAAACTATATTTGGGTGGTTTAAAAATTAAATCAAAACTTGGCACACTTGGCCATTCAGACGGTGATCCAGTTCTTCATGCTGTGACTGATGCAATTTTAGGTGCTTGTAAAATGGGTGATATTGGCCAAATGTTTTCTGATAAAAATAAAAAATTTAAAAATATAAGATCCACGATTTTACTTCAAAGAGTAGTAGAACAAATTAAATTTAAAGGTTATTTCATTAATAATATTGATATTAATATTATTACTCAAACACCTAAAATCAAAAATTCTAAAAACAAAATGATAAATAATATTGCTAAGCTTTGTGAAATTTCGAAAGACCAAATAAATATTAAAGGGAAAACTACTGAAAAACTTGGTGTAATAGGTAAAGAAAAGGCAATAGCATGCGAAGTTATATGTTCAGTTATAAAATATGATTAAAACTTTAAATTATTTATTTGTAACATGTTTCGGAATTGGATCAATTAGATTTGCTCCAGGAACAATAACATCTCTTATAACAACTGTTTTTCTATACAGCTTATTTCATATAATCAATTTATCTAATATCACTATTTTAGTAATTTTATTAATAGTTTTTATTTATTCTTTCTATGCAGTGTCTGAATATATTAAATATAATGAAAACAAAGATCCTAAAGAAGTTGTTGTAGATGAGTTTATCGGGCAGTCTGTTCCAATTTATCTATACGAAATCGCTCATGGAAATGTGAAAGACTCAAATGAAGCAGCTCTATTTTATTTATATATTTTTATTCTGTTTCGATATTTTGATATCAAAAAACCTTTTCCAGTCAGTTTCATCGATAAGAAATTTAAAAATAGTTTTGGAGTAATAATGGATGATATAATTGCCGGTTTATATGTAGTTCTGACATTGATAATTTTTATGGTAATTAAATCAAAATTTTTCTAATGAGTTTAAATAAAAAAATAATTTCATTAATCAAAAGAAAAAAGATGAAACTTGCGATTGCGGAGTCTTGTACTGGGGGAATGCTATCTAGCGCTATTACCTCTGTGAGCGGATCGTCAAAAGTATTTTCGATGGGATTGGTCACTTACTCAAATCAGGCTAAAATAGGCATATTAAAAATTCCTCAAAAATTAATAAAAAAATATGGTGCTGTTAGTGTTCAATGTTGCATGGCTATGGTGAACAACCTAAGTAAAATTAGTAAGTCTAAAGTCTGCATTTCAATTACAGGAATAGCTGGTCCCAATGGGGGCTCCAAACAAAAACCAGTTGGTTTGGTTTACATTGGAATTAGAGTTGGAAAGAAGGTTATTGTTAATAAATGTAATTTTATGAATAAAGGCAGGGCTTATATTCAAAAACAAACGGTGAAAAAATCTTTTAATCTGTTATTGAGATTAATTAAATAGGATAACTAAATTCCGGGTTGACAATAAAATTCAGCAAATGAGCCGTAAAACTATTCAATAATAAAAATATTCCAAAAGCATTAAGATAAAGAACAAAAACTAAGAAATTTCTTGCCCTTTTTTTAGCTAAAAGATTTTTATTTTCAGGCACCCAATCTTTATTTGGAGACTTAAAATCATAAGAAAACATCCAATAAGTAATATCGCTTTCATTAGGATCTCCTGTTCTAATTCTTTTAATATATGAGGCTAGACTTTTAAATGTAAAAATAAAAACTACTAATAAGACTGAAATAACCAACATTATTTATATAACTGAACCGCCCTTTCTTCAAAAGCTTTTGCAATTTTATTTAAACCAAGCTCAAAAGATTTTTTCATAATACCATTTAATATTGGATTTTTTAATTCAAAATCAATAAAAAATTCTAATTGAGTATTGTTATTTATTTCTTTGAAATACCATTCATTTTTTAAGTGTTTTAAAGGACCATCTAAATTCGTAACAATAATTTTATCAGTTTCCTTGTGATAAGAAACATAGCTTGAAAAGGTTTCATTTAAAATACTTTTACCAACTTTTAAATCTCCATTAAAAGTAATTAAGTCTGAACTTTCATTCTTATCAAAAATCTTACCTTCAATGCACCAAGGAACAAATTCAGGATATTTTTCAATATCAAGAACCATTTCAACGAGTTGATTTTTTTTACAGGGAATAATTTTTTTTAGTTTTGCAGATGACATTCAAGCTTTTTATTTCTTGCATCTTGTAATCTCCTAAAGTCCTCATCAGCGTGATATGATGATCTGGTTAATGGTGACGAAGAAACAAGTAAGAAGCCTTTAGTTTTTGCAATACTCTCAAATTCCTTAAATTCATCCGGATGATAATATCGATCCAAAGGATGATGTTTTGCTGACGGTTGGAGATACTGACCTATTGTAATGAAATCAACTTCTGCTGATCTCAAATCATCCATCACTTGTATTACTTCTTCTCTTGTTTCTCCTAAACCAACCATGATACCTGACTTAGTAAAAACTTTTTTATTAAATGACTTTGCATTTTTAAGTAATTCCAATGAAGCAAAATAACGTGCTCCGGGCCTTACTTTCGTATAAAGTCTTGGTACAGTTTCTATGTTATGATTAAAAACATCTAAATCTGCTTCCAAAACTTTTTTATATGCATCACCTTTTCTTAAAAAATCAGGCGTTAAAACTTCAATAGAAGTCTCAGGATTTTTTTCTCTTGTAGCTTTTACAACTTTATAAAAATGTTCTGACCCTCCATCTTCAAGATCGTCTCTATCAACAGATGTAATTACTACATGTTTTAAATTAAGATCTTTTACTGCGTTAGAAATTTTTAATGGCTCAAAAATATCAAGATCAGTTGGTTTACCTGTCTTAACATCACAAAAAGCGCAAGCTCTTGTGCACGTATCTCCCATAATCATAAAAGTTGCATGTTTTTTACTCCAACATTCAGTAATATTTGGGCAATTAGCTTCCTGGCAAACTGTTACAAGACTGTTTTGGTTTACAACTTTTTTGGTTTGAAAAAATACTTGAGAGTCTATAATTTTAGATCTTATCCAATCAGGTTTTTTCTTAATTGGATTAATCGGTTTGTTTACTTTTTCTGGATGTCTTGGTTTTTCACTCATTTTAATTTTATTATTATTTCATCTTCAGTCACATAGTTAAATTTTTGCCTATATAGCACATCTAAATAATCTGGATCATGTTTGTTAATCAATGAAATTTTATGATCTAAATCTTTTAATTTTGCTGTCAAAATTTTTTCCTCTTGAATCAAATTTTCATAAGTATTTTTTTTATCAAAATAAGAGATCAATCCTCTTTCTCCTCCAATTAGATTGATGCCTATATAAAGCGTAAAAAAAATATTAAATAAAAGAAATTTCTTTCTTTTCAAACTTTCAATCAATTTCATTGACTAGATTCTAGTCATTTTTGCTTGATTGCCAAGTTCTTCTTCGACGCGTAATAATCTATTGTATTTAGCCACTCTTTCGGATCTTGCTAATGAACCTGTTTTAATTTGAGAAGACATAGTGGCCACCGCTAAATCAGCTATAAACGTGTCCTCTGTGTCTCCAGATCGGTGTGAAATGATAGTGCTTAAATTTGCTTTTTTTGCTATTGAAATTACCTCTAGAGTTTCAGTCAATGTTCCAATTTGATTAGGTTTTACTAAAATACTATTAGCAGATTTTTCTTTTATACCTTTTTCTAATCTTTTAGAATTTGTTACAAATAAATCATCTCCAACAATTTGGACATTATTCCCTATTGCAGATGTAATTTTTTTCCATGATTGCCAATCTTCCTCTGAAAATGGATCTTCAATAGATTTGATCGGGTAGCTGGATGTTAACTTTTTGTAATAGTTTACAACATCATCTACAGAAAGAAAATTAGATGATTGAACTGAATATTCTCCTTTTTCATTCATAAGTTCATTTGCAGCAACATCTAAACAAATTACAACATCAGTGCCTGGTTTTAATTTTGATTTTTCAATAGCTAGAACTATTAGGTCTAAAGCTTCTTCATTTGAATTGATTGATGGAGCAAATCCACCTTCATCTCCAACATTCGTTAACATCTTTTTAGATTGTAATAGTTTTTTTAAATTTTGTATTACAAGAAAGCATTTTTCTATCGCATCTGTAAAATTTTTTGCAGAGTCGGGTCTAATCATAAATTCTTGAATATTTAAATCATTATCAGCATGTGCACCGCCATTAATAATATTCATCAATGGAATTGGTAGAGAGTAAGATTTGCCTAAACTTTTATAAAGTGATTGTTTATTTGAGATCGCTGTACACTTTGCATAAGCTAATGAAACTGCTAATGTTGCATTTGCGCCTAGGATGGTCTTATTTTCACTGCCATCTAACTCTATTAAAATTTTGTCGATTTTTTCTTGCTGATTAAAGTCTAAGTTTTTTAATTTATTTGAAATTTTAGTATTTATATTTTGAACTGCATTATTAACGCTTTTACCCAAAAATTTTTTTTTATCTTTATCTCGTAATTCATGAGCTTCAAAAGCTCCTGTTGATGCGCCTGACGGAGATATTGCTGAAGCTGAAGAACCATCATCTAAAAAAATCTCAGCTTCAACTGTAGGATTTCCCCTGCTATCAAAAACTTGTCTTCCTTTAACACTTTTGATTTTTACCATTTTATTATTTAACTAACTTATCTATTTCAGTTAATTTTTTTAATAATGCTTTTACTTCATTTAATGGCACCATATTTGGACCATCTGATGGCGCATTATCTGGATCTTCATGAGTTTCCATAAAAATTGCTCCTACTCCTACAGCTATTGCTGCTCTCGCTAAGTAAGGAACAAACTCTCTTTGACCTCCACTTTTTTCACCCATTCCGCCTGGTTGTTGCACTGAGTGAGTAGCATCAAAAACTATAGGAAACCCAAATCTTGACATTATTGGTAAAGCTCTCATGTCTGAAACAAGCGTGTTATAACCAAAACTTGCGCCCCTTTCTGTGATTAAGATGTTTTTATTTCCAGAGTCTTCAATTTTTTTAATTACATTTGCCATATCCCATGGCGCTAAAAATTGTCCTTTTTTTACATTAATTATTTTTCCAGTTTTAGCTGCGGCAATCAATAAATCTGTTTGACGACAAAGAAATGCTGGGATTTGTAAAACATCAACGTGATTTGCAACTATTGAACATTGCTCTGCAGTATGAACATCGGTTAATACAGGCAACCCAACTTCTTTTCTTATTTTATCAAAAATAGGTAGCGATTTTTCAAGACCCATACCTCTTTTCCCTTTGAGACTTGTTCTATTAGCCTTATCAAACGAAGTTTTATAAATTAAATTTATTCCAAGATCGCTTGTAATTTTTTTAAGTTCTGATGAAATTTTTAATGCATGATCTTCATTTTCTAACTGACAAGGCCCTGCGATCAAAGTGAAGGGATTATCGTTAGCTATTTCGAAATTAGAACATTTAACTTTATGGTTTGTCATTATTTACTCGATTTGATTTTGCGGCTTTTATAAATGAAGAGAATAAAGGATGTGGAGCTAAAGGTCTAGATTTAAATTCTGGATGGAATTGAACTCCAATAAACCAAGGGTGATTTTTAAGTTCTATTATTTCAGGTAATTTTGAATCGGGAGATAAACCTGAAAATATCATACCATTTTTTTCAAATTCTTCTTTAAAATTTATATTAACCTCATATCTGTGACGGTGTCTTTCATTTATCTTAATGGAATTGTAAATATTGCTTATTAATGTTCCTTTTTTAAGTCTGGCCTCATAACTGCCTAATCTCATGGTGCCACCTAGATTTTTGTCAGTGCCTTTAATTTTTTTTCCACCTTTAAGCCATTCATTCATAAGCCCAACTACAGAAGCTTTTGAGGGTCCAAATTCGCTGGATGTTGCTTTTTTAATATTTAATTTATTTCTTGCAAACTCTATTACGGCCATCTGCATTCCAAAACAAATCCCTAAAAATGGTATATTATTCTTTCTTGCATAAGTTATAGCTGCAATTTTTCCTTCAGTGCCTCTTTTGCCAAATCCTCCAGGTATTAAAATTCCAGAAACTTCTTTAAGTTCATCTTTTATATCTTTTGGTTTTAAATAATCAGACTCAATTCTTACCAAATTTACTTTTAAATTATTTGCCAACCCTCCATGTGTTAAAGCTTCATCTAACGATTTATAGGCATCTTTTAACTCGACATATTTTCCAATTATGGCGATATTTACCTTATTTTTATTGTTTAATACTGAATGAGTAATTTTTTTCCATGGAGCTAAGTTTACTTTTTTTCTTGATTTTATTTTGAAAAATTTCAAAACTCTTTCATCTAATTTTTCTTTGTTAAAGCTTATCGGTGCCTCATAAATAGTTTTTACATCAACTGTTTCAATTACGTCGTCAATAGAAACATTACAAAATAATGAAATTTTCTTTCTTTGGTCCAAAGGTATTGACCTTTCTGATCTGCAAATAATAATATCTGGTTGAATACCAATACTTCTTAATTCTTTTACAGAATGTTGAGTGGGTTTTGTCTTTATTTCATCAGATGCTTTCATATATGGGACTAAAGTTAGATGGATAAATAAAGTATTTTTTCTTCCTCTATCGTTAGAAAACTGCCTTATAGCCTCTAAAAAAGGTAAGCTTTCTATATCACCAACCGTTCCTCCTATTTCACAAATCACAAAATCCTCTTTTGAAACATCGTGTTTTATAAACTCTTTAATTCTGTTTGTAATGTGTGGAATAACCTGAACTGTTTTACCTAAATATTTGCCTTGACGTTCTTTTTTTAAAACATCGCTATAAATTTTTCCTGTAGTTATATTGTCTGATTTTTTGGCTGAAATTCCTGAAAATCTCTCATAATGTCCTAAATCTAAATCTGTTTCTGCCCCATCATCAGTTACAAAAACCTCTCCATGCTGGAAGGGACTCATTGTTCCTGGATCTATATTTAAATAAGGATCTAATTTTCTTATTCTTACTTTATATCCTCTGGACTGAAGCAAGTATGCTAGTGAAGCTGATGATAATCCTTTGCCTAAAGATGAAACCACGCCGCCGGTTACGAATATATATCGCGCCATGGAAGTATGTTATACTTCATATTTGGTGAATTACAAAGTCTTAATTACTTAGATTTAGGAATTTGTGGAAGATTTGAATTTTCCTCTTCTTCTTTTTCAAGAACAGACTGTGTTTCACGAAATTCATCTCTTGAGATTGCAACAATGGCAATGCTACAAATAATAAATAAAGTAGCTACAATAGAAGTAAACTTTGTTAAAAATGTTCCTACTGATCTTGTTGACGTGAAATTATCTTGTGAAACACCTAAACCCAAAGCTCCGCCTTCTGATCTTTGCAGCAATATTACAATAACTAGAATTATTGCCAGAACAATATTTACAAAGATAAGTAAATTCTCCATGAGGATTATCTATAGTAATTCTTTATTATATCAATAAATTTTTTATGGGATTTTGATGCTCCTCCAATTAAAAAACCATCGATTTCTTTAATTTCTTTAAATATCTCTACATTGTCCCCGTCTACTGAGCCCCCGTATAGCACTGCTGGGCTACTATGTTTAAATATACTTTTTAAAATTTTTTTAATATAAATTGTTGTTTTTTTTAACTCACTCGCAGTTGGAATTTTACCAGTTCCTATTGACCAAATAGGTTCGTAAGCAACAATAACGTTATTTTTATTAAATTTTCTTTCAAGGACTCTTGTTAATTGTTTTTTTAAAACTACCAATGTTCTTTTGTTCTTTTTTTCTTTTTTATTTTCGCCTATGCAAAATACTACTTTAAGATTATTTTTTAGAGCATATTTAACTTTATTCTTAAGCATCACGTCTGTATCTCCTTCGCTCCTGTTATCTGAGTGACCTACTAAGGTATACTTTGCACCTACATTTTTTAACATATAGGGACTTATTGCAGCAGTATTTGAGGAAAATTTCTCTTTTTGATAACAATTCTGAGAGCCTATAGAAATCCTCTTATTTTTAAAATTTTTAGAGTAACTTTCAATTAAAGTATAAGGAGGAGTGATAATTACTCTATATTTGTTTCGATTCTTATCTCTAGAGTAATATGAATTAATTTTATTTAGTATATTTATGGATTTTGGCACACCAAACATTTTCCAATTACCAATAAAATATCTCATAATTTGCCTTAATTTAAAATTTAATCTATAGGTGTATAATTTTGAACTTAATAGATTAATATTATGGCAACATCAATAGGTAAATTTTCAAAGTCTTTTTTTGTTAAACTACTTGTGGGGATCATTATCCTTCCATTTGTTTTTTGGGGTATGGGAGATGTTTTTAGAGGTGGAAATCAAAACGTAATAGCAACAATTGACTCTAAAAAGGTGAGCACTCAAGAGTTCTTAAATTATATTAATAGATTGAACCTAAATGAGACACAAATTAAAAATTTATCTAAAACAGATTTATTAGAGCAAATTTTATCAGACTATATTGGAAAAAAAGTAATGGCATTTGAAATTGAAAAACTTGGTATTGTGATAAATGATAATTCCCTAAGGTATATGATCAAAAATGATAAGTCTTTTTTTAAAGATGAAAAATTTTCAAGAACAAAATATGAAAAGTTTATAATACAAAGTGGTTTAACTCACTCACAGTTTGAAGAAAACATTATAGAACAAGAAAAAAGAAGACAGTTTTTAAGTTCACTGGCAGGTGGAATAGTTGTACCAGAAATTTTAATTATAAAGGAATTTCAAAAAGAAAATCAAATAAAAACTATTCAATATATAGATTTAGAAAAATATCACACAAAAATTAAACCTTCTCCTGAAAGCATAAAGGAGCTTTATGAAAAAAATAAAGACATTTTCTTTGTTGAGTTTAAATCAATAAGATATGCAGAAATTAAACCAGAATTAATCGGTGTGAGCAAAGAATTCGATGAAAATTTTTTTAAACAACTAGATGTTATTGAAAACAATGTATTAGATGGTCAATCTTTTAGTGAAACTGTTAAAGTAAATAATTTAAAAATAATTAAATTTGATAAAATTAATTCAAACA
>CACJAU010000009.1 GCA_902591415.1 uncultured Pelagibacteraceae bacterium | reverse complement strand
GATTTAATTTTCACTTTGTTAAAATTAACTAGTAAAAAATTACTAGAGCTTCTATTGGTATTAATTTTCATTTTTTTAAACTCAATAAACATTTTTTCATTCCAGTTATTAACGTGCTTGATTTCTTTACTTAACCAAGAACTATCTTTAACTGCGGCTGACGCAGCAAACAAAGCTGCTCTATTTACATTGAATGGTGGCTTAATCTTATTCAGCGTTTCAATAATTTCTTTTGATGCATATCCCCACCCTACACGTAGCCCAGCTAAACCGTAAATTTTTGAAAAAGTTCTTGTTATCACCACATTTTTAAAATTTGAAAATAATTTTAAAGCTGAGGCGTAGTCATTTTGTTTTACATATTCAAAATAAGCATCATCAACAACTAGTAAAATATTACTTCTTAATTTTTTTCTTAAAAATAATAAGTCTTTTTTTGCAATATAAGTTCCTGTTGGATTATTAGGGTTAGCTAAAAAAACAACTTTTGTTTTTCTAGTAACTTTTTTTAAAATATCTTTTACAGAAACAGTAAAGTTATTTTCTTTTGAGTAAACGACCTTTGCTCCATTCATTTTACTGTAAATTCTGTAAATTATAAAACTGTACTTGGGCACAATTACTTCGTCTCCTTTTTTTAGATACGCTTTACAGATTAATTCGAAAATTTGATCAGACCCTGATCCCAAAATAACTCTGTTTTTATCAAGTCTAAATTTTTTTGATAAGGTTTCTCTTAAGAAGATTCCATTTGGATCGGGATATCTTGCAAAACTTTTTGATACTTTTATATATTCCTTTTTTGCTTTTGGACTAGGCCCCAAGGCAGACTCATTAGCTGATAATTTTATCTTAGCTTTTCTTTTTTTAAATACGCTCATTCCTGCAACGTATTTTTCGGCTTGTATATTATTTGGTTTAGGTAACCTCATTTATTAATGTAATATCCAAATTGTTAGAGTTTTTCTAGACGTCTTTATCTTATATAAAATTGACAAGTTTGTGATGATCTAGTAAATAGATATCGCGCTGATTTAACCATATTGCAAGCGCATAATAAATTTAGCTAAAAAGGGAGATGCCCAGTTTAGCTGGGCTTTTTTTTTGGATGAATAGAAAAATTGAGAATATAAATAAAATTACTGTTAATAAACCACTGAAACTTGACTGTGGTAAAACTATTAAAGATTTTCCACTAGCGTATGAGACTTACGGAAAACTTAATGAGAACAAAGATAATGCAATTTTAGTATTCCACGCATTAACAGGTGATCAGTTTGTAGCCGGCACAAATCCTGTAACAAAGAAAGATGGCTGGTGGGTTACTGCAGTTGGACCGAATAAAGCTATTGATACAAATAAATATTTTGTAATTTGTGCGAATGTTATTGGTGGCTGTATGGGATCATTAGGACCAAGTGATATTAATAAAGAAACCAATCAACCTTATGGATTAGATTTCCCTGTGATAACAATTAAAGATATTGTTAGAGCGCAAGAACCTCTTCTTGATCATCTTGGCATCAAGAAACTTTTATGCGCAACTGGTGGTTCAATGGGAGGAATGCAGCTCTTACAATTTTGTGCAACTTTTCCCGAAAAAACTTTCTCTGCGATCCCTATAGCATGTAGCTCAAGTCATAGTGCTCAAAATATTGCTCTAAATGAGTTAGCAAGACAGGCAATAATGGCTGATCCAGTTTGGGATAATGGAAAATATTTTTTAAAAAATACGCAACCTAAAAATGGTTTAGCTGTTGCAAGAATGGTTGGTCACATTAGTTATCTATCGGAGCAGGGTATGCAAGAAAAATTTGGTAGGAAACTTCAAGAAAAAGCAGATTACGAATTTAGTTTTAATGCGGATTTTCAAGTTGAAAGTTATTTAAGACATCAGGGAAGTTCTTTCGTTGAAAGGTTTGATGCAAATTCAGTTCTATATATTACAAGGGCAATGGACTATTTTGATTTAACTAAGCAATACAAAGGCGGTTTGGTAGAAGCCTTTAAAAATCAATCGACAAAATTTTTGGTAATTTCATTTTCTTCAGATTGGCTTTATACGACTAAAGAGAATAAAGATATAGTAATTGCCTTAAATGCCTCTGGAGCTGATGTTTCTTACTCTGAAATAGTAACAGATAAGGGACATGACTCTTTTTTACTAAATGAACCAGAGTTTTTAAAAACATTGAAAGGTTTTATAGACTCTATGTATGAGAAATTTAAAAAATGAAACAGGAATTTAAAGTAATTGCAAATTTACTACCGGATAATACAAGAGTACTTGACGTAGGTTGCGGTGATGGATCTTTAATGAACTTTCTTGTTAAAGAGAAAAATATTGAAACTAGAGGACTAGAGCTTGATCAAAATAATGTCCAGGAATGTATTTATAAAGGATTAACTGTTATTCAAGGTAATGCAGAAACTGAACTATATCAATTTCCTGATCAGTCATTTGATTATGTTGTTCTCAGTCAAACTCTTCAAGCATTTTATAAACCTGATAAAGTTTTAAATGAATTATTACGTATTGGGAAATCTGTAATAGTTTCTATTCCAAATTTTGGATATTGGAAAGTTCGGACAAGTTTATTATTGTTTGGAAAGATGCCTATAACAAAAACATTACCGAACACGTGGTTTAATACTCCTAATCTGCATATGTGCACAATAAAAGATCTATATAATTATTGTGAAGATCAAAATATAAATATTAAAAAAGTAATTGGTGTTAATGAAAGTAATACTTCATCTATAAAAAGAAGTAATTTAGAAATAAAAAATTTATTTTCTAAACTAGGAATATTTTTAATAGGATAAAATGGATATAGAAATAATACCTTGTCTTAATGATAACTACAGTTATTTATTAAAAGACAATCAAACCGATACAGTGGCAATTATTGATCCTTCTGAATTTGGACCATGTGATAAAAAAATAAATCAAAAATATAAAAAACTGGACCTCATTCTTAACACTCATCATCATTTTGACCATGTCGGAGGTAATGTTGAGCTTAAAAAAAAATATGGTGCAAAAATATTGGGTTTTGAGAATGATAAAAAAAGGATTCCAGAAATAGATACTTTGTTAAAAGACGGCCAAGAATTTAAAATTGGTAATCTAAATGTTAAAACTATATTTATTCCAGGTCATACTTCAGGTCATGTTGCATTTTACTTTGAAAAGGAAAAAGTAGTATTTACTGGTGATACTTTATTTTCATTAGGATGTGGTAGAGTATTTGAAGGAACTTACCAACAAATGTTTGAGTCTTTGAATAAAATTAAAAGACTTCCTGCTGATACAAAAATTTATTGTGGTCATGAATATACAAAAAACAACTTGGGATTTTGTATTAAATTCAACCCTAATAATAAATACTTAAAAGATAAAGAAAAGATGCTAGAGGCAAAAATAAAAGAAGGGAAGCCTACGATACCATCTACGATAAAAGAAGAAATTCAAACAAATATATTCCTAAGATATAACGATGTAGATGTTAAAGATGCATTAAATTTAAAAAATGCCTCAGATCTGGAAATATTTACTAAATTACGTGATCTTAAAGACAATTTTTAAGCTCTATAATCTTGACTTGATAGTATTGCGAGCTATATTGCCCTGAAACTTAAAAACGAGAATTTATGTCATTTGCAATTATTGAAACTGGTGGAAAACAATACAAAGTATCTGCAAGCAAGATATTAGAGATAGAAAAACTGAACGCAAAGGTAGGCGAAACAGTTAAATTTAAAAACGTATTACTTTTGAATGATGATAAAACTACTGAAATCGGAAGTCCAAGTATTAGTGGAGCAACAGTTGAGGCTAAATTGCTCGATAACGTAAAAGACAGAACGGTTTTAGTTTTTCACAAAAGAAGAAGAAAGCATTCAAGAAAAAAGAATGGACACAGACAACGACATTCAAAAATACAAATTACAAAAATTTTATCTAAAGATGGCAAAGTAATTGATGAGGCTGAAGCTGCTGTTGCAAAGAAAGCTACTTCAAAAAAAATATCACCAAAGAAGACAGCTACTAAAGAATCTGTTACAACGAAGAAAGTAGTTAAAAAATAGGAATAAAAAATGGCAACAAAAAAAGCAGGTGGATCATCAAAAAACGGCCGAGATAGTAAAGGCAGACGTCTTGGAGTAAAAAAATACGGTGACCAACTAGTAATTCCTGGAAATATAATTGTAAGACAAAGAGGAACAAAGGTTCACCCAGGTGATAACGTTGGTATGGGAAAAGATCACTCTATATTTTCTTTAGTCAAAGGAAAAGTAAAGTTCAAAAAATCAAAATTAAACAGAACTTTTGTTTCTGTTATCCCCAATTAAATCTATAAATAACTTAAGTTATTTATAATATACCTACAATGAAATTTTTAGATCAAGCAAAAATATATATCAAAGCTGGTAACGGCGGTTCAGGTTCAGCAAGTTTTAGAAGAGAAAAATTTATAGAGTATGGAGGGCCAGATGGCGGGGATGGCGGAGATGGTGGATCTATAATTGTTCAATCAGATAGAAATCTTAATACATTAATTGATTTCAGATATGCACAGCATTTTAAAGCTCAACATGGAGAACCTGGAAGTAAAAGAAATAAAACTGGAGCTAATGGGGAAGATTTAATTTTAAAAGTTCCATTAGGGACCCAAGTATTTGAAGAAGACAATAATACGTTAATTTATGACTTTACGAAGAATAAAGAAAAATATCTTGTGGCATCGGGAGGTAAGGGTGGACTTGGAAACGTAAGATTTAAAAGTTCAACAAATAGAGCGCCAAGAAAAAAAACTAATGGAAAATTAGGTGAAGAATTTTGGATATGGTTTCAATTAAAAGTAATTGCTGACATTGGAATTATTGGCAAGCCAAATGCAGGTAAATCTAGCTTGCTCGCAGCATTAACAAGAGCTAAGCCAAAAATAGCAAACTATCCTTTTACAACAATAAGTCCAAATTTAGGAGTGTCTTACTATGGAGGTAAAGAAATTACTTTAGCTGATATCCCTGGTTTAGTGGAAGGTGCGCATAAAGGTGTTGGTCTTGGAGATAAATTTTTAAGACATATAGAAAGATGTAAAATTTTACTTTACTTAATAGATTTATCAGAAGACGATTTATTAAATTCTTATAAGAAAATTAAATCAGAATTATCTAATTATGATAAAGATTTAATAAAAAAGAAAGAAATCATTTTTTTTAATAAATCGGATTTATTAGAAGATAATGAGATTGATAAAAAATTAAAAGAATTTAGAAAGAAAATTAAAACTAAATATGAAGTTATATCTGTTTATTCTAACAAAGATATTCAAAAAGTAAAAAAATTATTGATTAAATATGCTAATTAAAAACGCAAATAAAATAGTTTTAAAACTTGGATCCGCGACCGTAATTGACAGTAAAGGTTTTTTCAAAAAAAAGTGGGTAACATCTCTTATTAAAGATATTAAAAAATACGGAAAAGGAAAAAACTTTGTAATTGTCTCATCAGGTGCAATCGCTCTTGGCCAAAAATATCTAAAGATTAAAAAAGGAAAAATTAAATTAGAAATGAGCCAAGCTATTGCAGCAGTTGGCCAAATTCATCTAGCAGGTGAATTTCAAAAACTATTTGATAAGTATAAAATTAAAACTGGTCAAATTTTAATTAGCCCAGATGATACCGAGCAAAGAAGAAGAGCTATTAATGTAAGAAGGACATTTGATAATTTGTTTAAACTTAAAGCTATCCCTGTAGTAAATGAAAACGATTCAACGGCAACTAGTGAAATAAAGTATGGAGATAATGATAGATTGGCTGCAAGGGTAGCTCAAATTATCGGTGCAGATATGCTAATTTTGTTTTCTGATGTTGATGGACTATACGATAAGTCGAAAAGAAAAAAAATTGTAGGTGAAGTAACTTCAATTAATGAGAAAATAATGTCTATGATAGATAAGAAGAAAAACAAATTTGGTTCGGGGGGTATTGCTACAAAGCTAGATGCTGCAAAGATTTGTATGAATTCAGGAAGTCATATGTTTATTGCTAATGGTAAGGTAAATAATCCAATTTCAAATATGATTAAAAATAAAAAATATACTCATTTCTTACCAAAAATTTCTACATTAGATGCTAAAAAAAAATGGATTATAGGTTCACTTAATTACAATGGAACTATTTATATTGATAATGGAGCAGCTAAAGCTTTATCAAATGGTAAAAGCTTACTCGCAGCTGGTATAACTAAGATTAGTGGAAATTTCAAAAAAGGAGAAAATGTAATAATCTTAGATCAGAATAATAATCAGCTTGCTCGGGGACTAGCATCATTTAGCTCTGAGGAAATAGACAAAATTAAAGGCAAACAAAGTAAAGAGATTGAAACGATTCTTGGTTATTTAAGTAAAACTGAGGTCATTCATAAAGATGATATGGTATTATTATAAATGAATTATTTAGAAACAGTTGGAAGAAATGCGAAAAAAGCTTTTGAGAATTTAAAGAATGTTAAACATAAAAAAATAAAAAAAGTTTTAGAAAATTACAATCAATCTCTTCTAAAAAATTCAAATAAGATAATCAGAGAAAATTTAAAAGATGTAAAAAATGTGAAAAGAAGACATTTAGTTGACAGACTTATTTTAAATAAAAAGAGAATAGAAGGCATTAGACACTCAATAAATGAAATAGCAAAGTTTAAAGACCCGGTTGGAAGAGTTTTAGAAACATGGCGTAGACCAAATAATTTAACTATTAAAAGAGTTACAACCCCGATTGGGGTCATAGGCGTAATATATGAAAGCAGACCTAATGTAACTGCTGATGTTGCGGCATTATGTTTAAAATCAGGAAACTGTTCTATTTTAAGAGGTGGATCTGAAGCTTTTAATTCAAACAGATTATTAGCTAATTTGTTCAGAGATAATTTACGAAAAAATAATATCAATCAAAACTGTGTTCAATTTATTGAAAATAAAAATAGAAAAATAGTAGATCAATTATTATCGAAAATGAGTTCTTACATTGATGTGATTGTGCCAAGAGGAGGAAAAGGACTTGTGGCAAAAGTACAAAAATTTTCTAACGTACATGTAATTGGTCATCTTGAAGGATTGTGCCACATTTATGTTGATAAAACTGCAAATATTAAAATGGCAAGGGATTTAATTATTAATGCAAAAATGAGAAGGACAAGTATTTGTGGTGCAGTTGAAACTCTTCTAATCGAAGAAAAAGCTTTAGGCTCACATGCTAAAGAAATAATAAACGCTCTTTTAAACTCAGGTTGCGAAGTTAGAGCTGATAAAAAAATTAACAAAATTTTTAAAGGAAAATTAAAAAAAACTACTGAGAGAGATTGGAAAACAGAATACCTAGATGCAATTATTTCAGTTAAAACAGTTAAAAATGTAAAGGGCGCTGTCGAACATATTTTAAAATACGGTACAATGCATACTGATAGTATTATTACTAACAGCAAACAAAATGCCAAAATTTTTTTAAATGGAGTAAACAGCTCAATAGCTATGCATAATGTTTCAACTCAATTTGCTGATGGTGGTGAATTCGGTTTCGGTGGAGAAATTGGTATCTCCACTAACAAACTTCCACCTAGAGGTCCTGTAGGAATTAATCAATTAACCTCATATAAGTATCTTGTATCTGGAAAGGGAATTATTAGACCATAAGTAATGGCGAGTATCCAAAAAAAAAATATCGGAATATTGGGGGGTAGTTTTGATCCTGCACATAAAGGACACTTAGGCATATCAAAAATTGCTATTAAAAAATTAAGATTAAAAAAGATTTATTGGGTTATAACCAAAAAAAACCCCTTTAAGAATGAAACCTTTTATACTTTAGATGAAAGAATTAAGTATGCAAAAAAAATATCTAGAACACAAAAAAAAATTCAAACAATATATATAGAAAATATCGTCAAATCCCCTAGAACTATTGATATGATTAATTTCTTTATAAGAAAAAAAAATATTAAGAATATATATTTAATAATAGGTTCTGATAATTTAATTAGATTTCACAAGTGGAAAAACTGGAAAAAAATTGTAAAATTAGTGAAATTAATAGTTTTTTCTAGGAGGGGATATGATAGAAAGGGAGTGAAATCAATTGTGGTTAAAAATTTTAAAAATAAAATCATATTCATCAAAAACAAACATATTTCAATTTCTTCTACACAGTTAAAAAACAAAAAAAGATTAAATAATTAATGGAAATTACTAAAATTAAAAAAAATATTGAAAAAATATTGGATGATAATAAAGCTCAAAACATCACTTCAATAAATCTTAAGAACAAATCCTATATAGCAGATTACATGATAATTGCATCAGGCACATCTTCAAGACATCTTCAATCACTTTCTGAAATTCTTGTTAATGAGCTTAAAAAAGAAGGAATTGAAAATTGTAGAATAGAAGGAAAAGATAGTAATGATTGGAAATTAGTTGATGCTCATGATGTAATAGTTCACATTTTTCATCCTGAAAAAAGAGAGTTTTATGATCTTGAAAAAATGTGGTCTGAAGAAATACCTAAAGAGAGAGCTACATTATGAGAAAATTTTTATTCTTTTTAATATTTATATTAAATTTAAACACAACTGCATTTTCCAAAAATGATCTCTATGAAAAAATTGATTTATTTGGTGAAGTCATAGAAAATATTAAAAAAGATTATGTAAATGAAGTAGATCAAGCTGAAATGATGGACTCAGCAATTAATGGTGTTTTGCAATCTTTAGATCCTTATTCTGCTTACATGCCTCCTGAGCTTTTTAAAGAAATGCAAACTGATACAAAAGGTGAGTTTGGTGGTCTTGGAATAGAAATTGGAATGGAAGCTGGAGTAGTAAAAGTTATTTCACCCATTGATGATACACCGGCTGCTGAGGCGGGCATAAAAGCTGGAGATTACATTGTAAAAATTGGCAAAGAACAGGTTCAAGGTAAATCTTTAATGGAAGCTGTAAAATTAATGCGTGGACCAGTTGGAACTTCGATTGATCTTACAGTTAGAAGAAAAAATGTTAAAAAACCTCTAGAATTTAAAATAACTAGAAGAATAATAGAAGTTAGATCTGTTAATTCTGAAATTATAAGTAAAGAAAAAAATATTGGGTACATAAGATTAAAATCTTTTAATGAAAATAGTGATAAACAGTTCTTAAAATCGATTAAAAATTTTAAGAAAAATAAAAAAATTAAGGGTTATGTTCTCGATTTAAGGAATAATCCTGGAGGACTACTAACACAAGCAATTAACATAACTGATTTTTTCTTAGACGATGGTGAAATAGTTTCAACAAAAGGGAGAAATGTTTCTGAAACAAGAAAATTTTTTGCTAGAAAGGGTGATGAAGTTAAGGGAAAACCAATTGTAGTACTAATAAATAATGGTTCTGCATCTGCGGCTGAAATATTCGCTGGTGCATTAAAAGATCACAAAAGAGCAATAATTTTAGGTGAAAGCTCTTATGGTAAGGGATCGGTTCAATCTATAATACCATTAAAAAATGGTGGTGGTATTAGATTGACAATTTCAAAATACTATCTTCCATCTGGTAAATCTATTTCTGAAGTGGGAGTCACACCTGATATCTTGGTAGAAGAAATAGGTGCTGATTTTAAAATTAAATCAGAAAAAGATAACCAATTAAATTACGCTATTAAACTGTTCAATTCTTAAAATGATAGAACAAAGACTCCCATTAAGAATAGGAGTTGGCATAATAGTTTTAAATAAACAAAATAAAATATTTGTAGGTAAAAGAAAAGATAATCCTGGAGACAAATGGCAAATGCCACAAGGTGGTGTAGATGAAGGAGAAGACTATATCACTGCAATGAAAAGAGAATTGTTAGAAGAAACTAGTATTCAAAATATTGAAATTATCAAAGAAATTGACAAAATTTATCAATATGAATTACCTGAAAATTTAATTGGTATAATTTGGAAAGGTAAATACAGAGGACAAAAACAAAAATGGTTTATTACAAGATTCTTAGGTGAGGAAAAAGAGATAAATTTAAATACAAAACACGCAGAATTTATAGATTGGAAATGGATCGAACCTAAATTGTTACCCGAAATAATAGTTAATTTTAAAAAAGATTTATATCTAAATCTCCTAAAAGAAATTAATCTTGTTATTGGCTAATTTCTTTTAAAGTTTCTAATTTGTAAGATGCTATGTATTTCTCTTTATCAGTAGACTGAGTCTTTAAGTTTGCTTCTGCTTTTTGGAGAAGTTCTTTAATTTTGCTATTATCTAAATTAGCTAGATCTCTCGCAGTTGAAGTTAAAATTAATAAATTATTATTAGAAAACTCAACTGTTCCTTCTTCTACATAATATTTTTTTTCACCTTCAGCCTTTATTGTAATAACCCCAGGTCTTAAAAATGTAATTAGAGGGATATGGTTATTTAAAATTCCCATTTGACCTTCATAAGAGGGAATTATTACTTCGTTCGCTTCTTGTTTTGAAATCGTTTGATCCGGACTTATTATTTCAACTGTGAACTTATCTGACATTATTTACTGTCTTTTGATAATTTTTCTGCTTTCTCAATTGCTTCCTCTATACCGCCCACCATATAAAATGCTGCTTCAGGCAAATGATCGTATTCTCCCTTACATATAGCGTCGAAACCTTTTATCGTATCGTTTAAGTCAACTAGTTTTCCAGGAGAACCTGTAAATACTTCAGCCACAAAAAATGGTTGAGATAGAAATCTTTGTATTTTTCTTGCTCTAGCAACAGTTAATTTATCCTCCTCTGAGAGTTCATCCATTCCTAGGATAGCAATGATGTCTTGAAGAGATTTATACGCTTGTAAAATTTTTTGCACATCTCTAGCTACTCTATAATGCTCTTCACCAACTACTCTTGGATCTAAAATTCTTGAAGTTGAGTCTAAAGGATCAACTGCAGGATAAATTCCTATTTCTGCTATCTGTCTTGATAAAACTGTTGTTGCATCTAAGTGTGAGAAAGATGTAGCCGGTGCTGGATCAGTTAAGTCATCGGCTGGAACGTAAATAGCTTGAACTGATGTAATAGAACCTTTGTCTGTAGAAGTAATTCTTTCCTGCAAGTTACCCATGTCTGTAGCAAGAGTCGGCTGATATCCAACGGCTGAAGGAATTCTGCCTAATAGAGCTGATACTTCTGATCCAGCTTGAGTGAATCTAAATATATTGTCGACGAAGAATAAAACGTCCTGACCCTCTTTATCTCTAAAATATTCGGCAACTGTTAGACCGGTTAAAGCAACTCTTGCTCTTGCTCCTGGAGGTTCATTCATCTGTCCATAAACAAGTGCTGCTTTTGATCCTTTTCCATCAGTTTTAATTACTCCTGACTCAATCATTTCATGATACAAATCATTTCCTTCTCTAGTTCTTTCACCGACACCAGCAAAAACTGAAAATCCTCCATGTGCTTTTGCAATGTTATTAATTAATTCCATTATTGTTACTGTTTTTCCAACTCCAGCTCCGCCAAATAATCCAATTTTTCCACCCTTCGCATATGGTGCTAAAAGATCGATAACTTTTATACCTGTAACTAATTGTTCAGTTTCGGTTGCTTGATCTGTGAATTTTGGAGCTTCTCTGTGTATTGGCCATTTTTCTTTTGTCTTAACTTCTCCTTTTTCATCAATAGACTCACCAACAACATTTATAATTCTTCCTAGTGTTTCAGGGCCAACTGGCACACTTATTGGTGCTCCAGTATTTATAACCTCATCACCTCTTTTAAGACCCTCTGTTGCGTCCATCGCAATTGTTCTAACATCGTTTTCCCCTAAGTGCTGAGCAACTTCTAAGATCAATTTATTTCCTGAATTGGTTACTTCTAGTGCTGTATAAATCTCCGGTAAGTCAGACTCAAAATTTACGTCAACTACTGCACCAATGATTTGCGTTATTTTTCCTTTTTTGCTCATAATTATAAACTTTCTGCTCCTGATATGATTTCTATTAATTCTTTTGTAATAGATGCTTGTCTGCTTCTATTATAATCGATTGTAAGTTTGTCGACTAAATCTCCTGCATTTCTTGTTGCGTTATCCATTGCCGTCATTCTTGATCCTTGTTCACTTGCTGCATTCTCAAGTAGAGCTTTGAAAACTTGAGTTGAAATATTTTTTGGTAACAAGTCTTCTAAAATTTCATCTTCCTCTGGTTCAAATTCATATGAAAAATTTTCGTCATTGCTTTCTTTTAAATTTTTTGTCTCTGCTGGGATTATTTGTTGAGCCTGTGGTATCTGCGTAATTACATTTTTAAAATTATTGTAAAATATAATACATTTGTCAAATTTGTTTTGATTGAATAAGGATATTATCTCTTTTCCTACTTCGTCCGCTTCATTAAAACTTATATTTTTTTTATCTTTAAAACTGAATTTTTTAATCAAATATTTTCCATACTCTCTTTTAATTTGATCATGTCCTTTAGATCCAACGGTAATAATATTAAGTTCTTTTCCTTCACCTAGAATTTTTTTAAAATTAGTCTTAGCTAACTTACAAATATTTGAATTAAATCCCCCACAAAGACCTCTGTCAGCGGTTAACACTACACACAAATACTTTTTATCTTCTCCTGTTCCAACAAGTAGTTTTGGCGCATTTTGAGGATCATTAATGGATTTAGTCAAATTTAATATTATGTTTTGCATTTTTTGACTGTAAGGCCTGCCTTTCTCTGCGCTTTCTTGGGCTTTTCTTAGTTTTGCTGCAGCTACCATTTTCATAGCTTTGGTAATCTTTTGTGTTGATTTGACACTTTTTATTCTTTTTTTTAGATCGTCTAAACTAGGCATTATTTTTCTTATATTCCTCTATAACTTGTTTTAATTGATTTTCTGTATCTTCATCTAATTTTCCTGATGATTGAATAGCTTCAATAATTTCTGGTTTATCATTTTTAATTTTTTCGATTATATCTTTCTCAAATCCTTTAATTTTTCCCAGATCAACATCATCCAAGTATCCTTTTACTCCAGCAAAAACTGAAATTACTTGTTCTGCAACAGTCATTGGAGAATATTGGTCTTGCTTTAATAATTCTGTTAATTTTGCTCCTCGATTTAATAATTGTTGAGTAGAAGCATCTAAGTCTGAACCAAATTGAGCGAAAGCTGCCATCTCTCTATATTGAGCAAGTTCTAATTTAATTGAGCCAGCTACCTTTTTCATTGCTTTAGTTTGTGCTGCAGATCCTACTCGCGATACTGATAAACCAACGTTAACAGCAGGTCTAATTCCTTGGTTAAATAATTCAGTTTCTAAAAATATTTGTCCATCAGTAATAGAAATTACATTTGTAGGAATATAAGCAGAAACGTCACCTGCTTGTGTCTCAATAATTGGCAGTGCTGTTAATGATCCACCTCCATTAGCGTCACTTAATTTTGCAGATCTTTCTAAAAGTCTGCTGTGAAGATAGAAAACATCACCAGGGTAAGCTTCTCTTCCTGGAGGTCGTCTAAGTAAAAGTGACATTTGTCTGTATGCTACTGCTTGTTTTGACAAATCGTCGTAAACTATTAAAGCATGCATTCCATTGTCTCTAAAATATTCACCTATTGTGCAACCAGTATAAGGAGCTAAAAACTGAAGTGGTGCAGAGTCTGATGCTGTTGCAGCAACTATTGTTGTGTATTTAAGTGCGCCTGCTTCTTCTAAAGTTTTCGTTATTTGAGCTACAGTTGAACGTTTTTGTCCAATTGCCACATAAACACAATAAAGTTTTTTCTTCTCATCAGATGACTCGTTTATTTTTTTTTGGTTTATGATTGCATCAATTGCAACTGCGGTTTTACCTGTTTGTCTGTCACCAATTATTAATTCCCTTTGGCCTCTGCCTACAGGTATAAGAGAGTCGATAGATTTTAAACCTGTCTGCATTGGTTCACTAACAGATTGTCTTGGAATTATACCTGGGGCTTTTACTTCAACTCTTTTTCTTTCTTTAGAAGAGATAGCTCCTTTTCCATCTATTGGATTTCCTAAACCGTCAACAACTCTTCCTAATAATTGTTTTCCAACTGGAACATCAACAATAGCATTGGTTCTTTTAATTGTATCGCCCTCTTTAATTTTTCTATCATCTCCAAAAATTACAACTCCAACATTGTCATTTTCTAAGTTTAATGCCATACCTTTTGAGCCATCTTCAAACTCAACCATTTCTCCAGCCTGAACATTGTCCAAACCGTAGACACGTGCAATTCCATCACCAACTGATAAAACTTTTCCAATTTCTGAAACTTCAGCTTTTTCACCAAAATTTTTAATTTGATCTTTAAGTAATTTTGTAATTTCTGAAGGATTTATAGACATTTTAACTTTCTAACATTGCTTGTTTGTATTTATTTAATTTATTTTTAATCGAGGTATCAATCATAAAGCTTCCAAGTTGAAGTTTTAATCCTCCAATAAGTTCTTTATCAACCTTGTAGTTAAATTTTATAGTTGAGCTTGTTGAAGAAGATAGTTCTTTACTAATGTTCTCAAGTTCAGTTTCTGATAATTCTTTAGAAGATATTAAAGAAGCTTTAACTTCTCCTCTTTTTTGTGCACATAATTTTAAAAAACTATCAATAATTTTTTCAACAAAAAATATTCTTCTTTTTTCAATTAATAAAAATATAAAGTTTTTTAAATTTTTTGAAAAGTTAAGTTTTTCAGCTAATAGGTTTAATACTTTGTTTTGATTATCTCTACTTTTTGTTGGATTGTGTATGAAATTTTTTAACTCTAGGCTATTGATCAATAGAGAGGCAAAGTTCTTGATGTCATTTTCTATTTTCTCTAATTCACTAGCTTCTTGCGCTACTTCAAAAAGTGCGCGAGAGTATCTTTCTGAAGTTTCTGTTGAGAAAGATTTATTTGCACTCATTTTTTATTTTATTGAAATTATTCTGAAATAATGAGCGTGTCGTATCATAAGAGTTTACCTTGATCAAGTTTCCAAATAATCGATTAACCAAAATTTACGGGATCGACATCAACCGTAAGTTTAATTTTACTTGAGATTTTCAATGAATTTAGGAGGTTGGAAACCATTTTTTGCTTTAAACTTTTCTCATTAAATCTAATTAATAATCTTGATCTAAACTTTTTTTTTATCCTTAGAAAAGGCGAGTCTACAGGGCCCATAATTTCTAAACCATTAATCTTACTAAGACGTGTTTTAATTTCTCTAGCTCCTTCAATACTTAAAGATTGATTATTAGCTGATATGATTATTGCGATAAGTCTACAAAAAGGAGGTAGGGAATTTTCTTTTCTTGAAATAAGCTCTTTTTTTAAAATTTCATCAGGATTATTTTTTATCAACTCATTTAAAGTAATGTTCTCAGGAGATAATGTTTGATAAACAATTAAAGACTCAGGGCTAAATCTACCAGCTCTTCCGCTTAATTGATTATACAATTGAATATTTTTTTCAGTAGTTCTTAAGTCGTAACCTCTTCCCGAAAAATCTGCATCAATTACAACTATACAATTTAGTTTAGGAAAATTAAAACCTTTCGAAATCATCTGAGTTCCAACTAAAATGTCTACCTGATTATTTCTGATTCTGTTAAACAAAGAATTCGTGTGATCCTTTTTTTTCATATAATCGCTTGAAAAAATTTCTATTTTGTTAGTTGGAAATAATTTACTTACTTCCTCATAAATTTTTTCAACACCCGGTCCGTACATTATAAAATCACAATTTTTTTCATCTTTACATTTATTAAATATTTTTTTTTCGGAAGAACAATGATGACAGACAGCTTTGTTTTTACTTTTGTGAAATGTTAAATACATCGAGCAATTATTACAGATCTGTTTATATCCACAATTTTTACAAATTAAATATGGAGCATAACCTCTTCTATTTAAAAAAAATAAAACTTGCTCCCCTTTCTCAAGAAATTTTTTAACAATTTCAATGCTTTCATTAGAAACAAAACTATTTTTTATTTTTTTTAAATTTAAATTGACAATTTTTGTTTTTGGTAAAGGATAGTCGGCATATCTCTTATTAATTTTAAAATGTCTAAATTTTTTATTTTGAATATTATTAAAAGTTTCTAGTGATGGTATGGCGCTGACTAAATGAATTGGTATTTTTTCAAAAGAAGCTCTTGCTATTGCCATATCTCTTGCATGATATATTACACCTTCATCTTGCTTGTAAGAAGTGTCATGTTCTTCATCAACAATTATAATTCCAAGTTTTTTAAAAGGTAAAAGTAAAGAGGATCTTGCTCCAACGACTAATTTAATATTATTATTAATTATACCATTCCAAATAATTCTTTTATTTTTTGGCGTTATTTTTGAATGCCAAATTGCGGGTTCGAAACCAAAGAAATCATAGAACCTTGTCTTAAATTCATTGGTTAAAAAAATTTCAGGAAGTAAAACTAAAGCTTGTTTATTTTCAGCAATAATTTTTTTTATTCTCTCGAAATATACAAGTGTTTTACCTGAACCAGTTGTTCCTTGAAGAACAGAAACATCAAATATATTATTTTTTGAATTCAAAAATTTTAAAGCATTATTTTGCTCTTGATTTAAGTTAAATTTTTTTGCTTTGATTGCTCTCAGGTCAAAATTTTTATCATCTTTAATAAATAAATTTTTATTACCTCCAATAACCATTTTAAGAACGAGCCCTATGGGTGTTACGTTGTACATTGCAAACCATTTTATAAAATTAATGAAATTTTTATTTAAAGAAATTTTCCCGATTTTTTTGTGAATATTTTTAATTTTTATATCTTTTAGCGCAAAACTTTCACTTGGCCACACAACACCAATCGCCTTTTCTTTCCCAAAAGGAACTTCAACAATATCGCCTGGGGTTAATTTTTCTTTTTTGGTTTTGTATGTAAATGAAAAATTAAATATTTTAGGCAGCAATACTTGCGCTTTCATATTTTAATAGTAGTTGAATTTTTTTTTTTTAAAAATGAATTGGTCTTTTATCAACAGCTAAAGCTGCTTCTTTAATGGCTTCTGTATGTGTAGGATGGGCATGGCAAGTTCTAGCAATATCCTCTGAACTAGCTCCAAATTCCATTGCTAAAGCCATTTCAGCAATCATATCTCCGCAATGTGGTCCAATAATGTGAACACCTAAAACTTTATCTGTTTTACTATCAGCTAATATTTTAACGAAACCATCTGTTTCATTGTTTACTTTTGCTCTTGAATTCGCAAGAAATGGAAATTTTCCAACCTTGTAAGATTTTTTTTGTTCCTTTAATTGTTCTTCAGTTTTTCCAACTGTAGCAACTTCTGGAGATGTGTAGATAACTCCAGGAATTACGTCATAATTAACATGCCCTGCTTGACCTGCTAGTATTTCTGCAACAGCTATACCCTCTTCTTCTGCTTTATGTGCTAGCATCGGGCCTTTAATAACATCACCTATTGCGTAAATATTATTAATTGAAGTTTGTAGTTTATTATTTACTTCTATTCGACCTTTATTATCTTTTTTGACGCCCACTTTTGTTAAATTTAACCCCTCTGTGTAAGGTTTTCTTCCTACTGAAACTAAAACTTTATCAACTTCAACATTTTCAGCTTTAGAGTTTTTTAAGTCTGTATATTTTATCGAGACTAAATTTCCTTTATTAGATACAGAGTCAACTCTTGATTTCAATTTAAATTTTATTCCTTGCTTTGTTAATATTTTCTGAAATTCATTGGAGATTTCTCTATCCATACCTGGTGTGATATGATCTAAATACTCCATAACCATTACATCAGAACCAAGTCTTGACCAAACAGAACCCATTTCTAAACCTATATAACCACCCCCAATAATAGCTAATTTTTTTGGAACTTTATCAAAAGATAAAGCTCCGGTAGAAGAAACAATATTTTTTTCATCAATATTAACACCAGGTAAAGATGCAACCTCTGAGCCGGTTGCAATTACAATATATTTAGATCTAACGTTTATTCTTTTTTTATCATTTTCATAAACAACAATATCATTTTTGGAAAAAAGCACTCCTTTACCTTTGAAATAAGTAACTTTATTTTTTTTAAATAAAAACTCAACCCCTTTCGTCAAAACTTGAATAGACTTATTTTTATTAGACATCATTTTTTCAATATTCAATTTAATGCCATCTATTTCTATACCTTGTTTATTAAAATCTTTTTGTGCTTTATGGAAGTTTTCAGACAGATTTAATAAGCTTTTTGATGGTATACATCCCACATTTAAACATGTACCTCCAAGCGAACCTCTGGACTCTACGCATGCTGCCTTTAACCCTAATTGTGCAGCTCTTATTGCACAAACGTAACCTCCAGGACCTCCACCGATAACAACTAAATCAAAATTATTTTCCATCTCTAAATGTTTAAAAATAGTCTTTTTGGCTGCTCCAAAGACTCTTTTACAATTTTTAAAAAAGATACAGCTTCTTTACCGTCAATTATTCTGTGATCGTATGAGAGGGCAAGGTACATAACTGGTCTTATCTCTACTTTACCGTCTATAACAACAGGTCTTTGAATAATATTATGCATTCCTAAAACTGCTGATTGAGGAGGGTTTAATATCGGCGTCGAAAGCATTGATCCATAAATTCCACCATTTGTGATTGTAAAAGTTCCTCCTTGTAAATCCTCAATGGTGATTTTTCCGTCTCTAGCTTTTTGGCCTAATTTACCAATATTTTTTTCAATATCTGCAAATGACATTTCGTCTGTTTCTCTTAAAACAGGTACTACTAAACCTCTATCTGTTCCGACTGCGATACTTATATTGTAATAATTCTTGTAAACAATTTCATCATTTTGAATTTCAGCATTTATCGCTGGATAGTTTTTTAAACCAATAACACAAGCTTTAACAAAAAATGACATAAAACCAAGCTTTACCCCGTATTTTTTATGAAATTCATCTTTATATTGATTACGCATCATAATTACTTCACTCATATCAACTTCATTAAAAGTTGTAAGCATTGCAGCATTTTCTTGTGCCTCTTTTAACCTTTTTGCAATTGTTAATCTTAATCGAGTCATCTTAACTCTTTCTTCTGGCCCATGTTCAACTTTTCTTTCCGAGGGTGCTGGTTTAGAGCCCATTAAACTCATTATATCCTCTTTTAAAATTACACCGTTTTTTCCAGATCCCTCTATACTACTCAGATCGACTTTGGCCTCATTAGCCATTTTTCTTGCAGCAGGTGAAACTCTTTTTTGACTTTTAAGTAAATTTTCCTCATGAATTTGATTTAAAATTAGAGGTTCTTCTTCTTCTAATTTGAGAATTGGTTGTTCTTTTTTTATTTTTTTTGAAACTTTTTCCTCGTCAAAAACTTTTGGTATGCTTTCCTTTTTTTCTTTTTGTGGTGGTTTATAATCACTTACTTCTTTAACTTTATTTTCTGCGCCAGTTGAGGAGTTTTCTACCGTGCCTAACAACGTGCCCACATTCACAGTTTCCCCCTCTTTTACTGCAATACTTCCTAGAACTCCATTAGTTGGAGAGGGTACTTCAACATTAACTTTATCAGTTTCGAGTTCTACAAGTGGTTCATCCATTGAAACCTTTTCTCCTTGTGATTTTAACCACTTAGAAACTGTAGCTTCAGTAACTGACTCACCCAATGTTGGAACTGTAATTTTTTCTGCCATTTAGTCTTTAAGTATCTTTTCTAATATTTCTTTTTGTTGTGCAAGGTGTTTGTTAAGGTTTCCAGTCGCAGTAGTAGAAGATGCCTTTCTGCCAATATATTTAACAGATTTATCACCAAAATTTAACATTTCTAATGTTCGATCTATATAATTTCTGACAGTATTCCAAGCACCCATATTTTGTGGTTCTTCCTGACACCAAATAAATTTTGCCTTTGTATACCTTTTTAAAATACTTGCTAATGTTTTTACTGGAAATGGGTAAAGTTGTTCTATCCTTACAAAAGTAACTTTATCATTTTTAAATTTTTCTCTAGCTTCAATTAAGTCATAGTAGATTTTTCCTGAACACATCACTACTTTTTTTATTTTGTCGTCTTTTTTTTTAAGCTCTAATAAGTTATTAACTTCATTATAAGCATCATCTTCTAATACTCTATGAAAAGTACTTTTTTTGCTAAATTCTGAAATATTTGAGACGCATCTCTTATGTCTTAGTAAAGATTTTGGCGTCATAACTATTAATGGTTTTCTAAACTCTCTGTGCATTTGACGTCTTAACACATGAAAATAATTAGACGGAGTTGTACAATTGACAACTTGTATATTTTCTCCTGCGCATAATTGTAAAAATCTTTCTAATCTAGCAGATGAATGTTCTGGTCCTTGCCCCTCATAACCATGAGGTAATAACATTACCAATCCGCTAGCTCTACCCCATTTAGACTCTCCAGATGAAATAAATTGATCTATAATAATTTGTGCACCATTAGCAAAATCACCAAACTGTGCTTCCCATAAAACTAATGTTTCGGGTTCAGATAAAGAATATCCAAATTCAAAACCCAAAACTGCTAACTCCGAGAGAAGACTGTCTATTATTTCAAAATTTTTTTGATTATCTGATATATTATTCAATGGAACGTATCTTTGATGATTTTCTTGATTTCTAAGAACTGCATGTCTTTGGCTGAAGGTGCCTCTGCCAGAATCTTGACCTGATAATCTTACAGAAAAGCCTTCTGTTAACAGCGTGCCAAAAGCTAAACTTTCAGCTGTTGACCAATCAATCAATTTTCCGTTGGTTATAGCTTTCATTCTTAATTCAAAAATCTTCTTCAGAGTTTTGTGAACATTAAAGTTTTCTGGAACATTTGAGATTTTTTTACCAATCTCAACTAATTTTCTCTTATCAACACCACTTACTCCTCTTTTATCCTTTCCAAGACCTGGTTTAAATCTTGACCAAGCTCCATCAAACCATTTTAATTCTGATTTATAATTTTTTGAAGATTCATACTCTTGTTCCAAAAAATTTTTAAATTTAATTTTTTCTTTTTGCAAATCGTTATCTGTGGTTAAGCCCTCTTCACTTAATTTTTTTCCATATAAATTTAGAGTAGTCGGGTGTGACTTAATTTTTTTATACATGATTGGTTGTGTGAATGAAGGTTCGTCTCCTTCATTGTGACCGAATCTTCTGTAACAAACCATATCAATGACTACATCCCTATTAAATTTTTGCCTATACTCAGTAGCAATTTTAGCACAATGTACTACTGCTTCTGGATCATCACCATTAACATGGAATATAGGGGCTTGAGCAATCTTAGCTACATCGGATGGATATGGCGAAGATCTGGCAAACCTAGGTGCTGTTGTGAAACCTATTTGATTATTCACAATTATATGTATTGTTCCACCAATATTATGTCCTGGTAGACCAGACATAGCAAAACATTCTGCAACAATACCTTGGCCAGCAAAGGCGGCATCACCATGCATTAAAACCGGAATAACTTTTTTTCTTTCTTTATCTTTATGAAAAAATTGTTTAGCACGAACTTGTCCTAAAACAACTGGATTTACAGCTTCTAAATGTGAAGGATTATCTGTTAAGCTTATGTGCACTGAATTTCCATCAAACTCTCTGTTAGATGAAGCACCTAAATGATATTTTACATCTCCCTCAAAATCCTTACTTGCTTTTACTGACTTTCCAAAAAACTCACTGAAAATAGCTTTAAATGGTTTTCCCATTACATTGGCTAAAACATTAAGCCTGCCTCTATGAGGCATTCCAATTTTTATTTCTTTCGCTCCTAAATTTCCACCCCTTTTGATTATTTGTTCTAACGCTGGTATTAAAGACTCCCCTCCATCAAGTCCGAATCTTTTAGTCCCTACAAATTTAACATGTAAATATTTTTCAAAACCTTCTGCTTGAATAATTTTATTTAAAATTGCTTTTTTTCCATTATTTGTAAAAGTAATGTCTTTTTCTGGTCCTTCAATTCTATCTCTTATCCAAGCTTTTTCATCTGGATCACCCATATGCATAAACTCATACCCAATGTTTGAACAATAAGTTCTTTTAAGAATATCCAAAATTTGATTTAAGTTCGCGTACTGAAGGCCTAACACACCATCTAAAAAAATTTCCCTGTCATAGTCATTTTTAGAAAATCCATAACTCTCAGGTTTTAATTCTAAGTGCTCCTCTTTTTTTTGAATTGACAACGGATCTAAATTTGCAATTAGGTGTCCTCTAATTCTATATGCTCTTATAAGCATAATGGCTCTTACAGAGTCTTTTGAAGCTTGTTTTATTGATTGTAGGTTTGAACCCGACGATTTTTCATCATTCTCTATTTCTTCTTTATTTTTAATTAATGGCTTCTTTAATTTTTTTTCTCTAGACCAACTAGGACCTGCTAAATCCTCATAAACCAGTTTTTCATCATCTCTTAATCCATCGAAAAATTTTTTCCAACTTTCCGGTAAAGATTTCGGGTCTGCAATATAGTCAGCATAAAATTCATTAATAAATTCTGAATTATTTCCTGCTAGGAAAGATGTTTTTTTATAAATTGTATTGTTATCAGAAGATGACATTAAAAATTTATACTAACATAAATTTATAGAAATCAACCATTAAGTTTTTGATAAAGAGTTTTGCCTATATCAGCTGGTGATTTTGAAATGGTGATGCCTGCGGATTTCATTGTTTCTATTTTATCCCCTGCACCTCCTTTACCTCCAGAAATGATAGCCCCTGCGTGACCCATTCTTCTTCCTGGAGGGGCTGTTAAACCGGCAATAAAACCAACCATTGGTTTTTTTATTTTTTCTCTTTTTAAGAAATCTGAAGCCTCCTCCTCTGCTGAACCTCCTATTTCTCCTATCATGACTATTGATTTGGTTTCATCATCTTTGAGGAAAAGCTCTAAACAATCAATAAAGTTTGTCCCATTAATTGGGTCACCTCCAATGCCTATACATGTGGATTGTCCCATTCCATTTGCTGAGGTTTGGGCTACAGCTTCATACGTTAATGTTCCTGATCTTGAGACAATTCCGACTGTTCCCTTTTTATGAATGTTTCCAGGCATAATTCCAATTTTACATTCGTCAGGAGTGATAATACCTGGGCAATTGGGCCCTATTAATCTCGATGAACTTTTTTTTAAAACTTGTTTTACTTTGAGCATATCCAAAACAGGAATTCCTTCGGTTATACAAACAATTAATTTAATTTTTGCCTCGATAGCCTCTATGATCGCTGCACCAGCAAACTTTGGTGGAACATAAATCATTGTTGCATCTGCAAATGTTTTATCTTTTGCTTCTTGAACAGTATTAAAGACTGGAAGATTTAAATGAGTTTGTCCTCCTTTTTTAGGTGTAACCCCTCCAACTAATTTTGTTCCGTATTTTAAGGCTTGCTCCGAGTGAAAAGTTCCGTGAGTGCCGGTAAATCCTTGACAAATTACTTTTGTATTTTTATCTACTAAAACTGACATTATTTAATTGCCTCTACAATTTTTTTAGCTGCATCATTTAAATCTGAGGCGGATAATATTTTTAAGTTAGATTTATCTAAAATTTGTTTTCCTTCTTTAAAATTTGTACCTGCTAGCCTTACTACAAGTGGAACTGACAAATTGATCTCTTTTGCTGCATCAACCACTCCTTGTGCAAGAACATCACACCGCATTATCCCTCCAAAAATATTAATTAAAATTCCTTTTACATTCTTATCAGAAAGAATTAGTTTGAAAGCTGCTGCTACTTTTTCTTTAGAAGCCCCGCCGCCTACATCTAAAAAATTTGCTGGCTCTTTTCCATAGAGTTTAATAATATCCATTGTAGCCATGGCTAAACCAGCCCCGTTAACCATGCACCCAATTGAACCGTTTAATTTAATATAAGCTAAATCGTGTTTACTAGCTTCAATTTCAGCGGGATCTTCTTCATTTAAATCTCTTAAGGATAATATTTCTGGTCTCCGAAATATCGCGTTGTCGTCAAAATTCATCTTTGCATCAAGACAAATTAATTCATTTTTCTTTGTAACAATTAAAGGATTAATTTCGATCAAACTTGCATCTTTTTTTATTATTATTTCAAAAAGTGATTTAATAATTTTCGCAGCTTTTTTTTTCTGATTGTTATTAAGTTGAAAAGTTGAAATTATCTTTTCAATTTCTGAGTCATTTGGCCCATCTTTTTTCAAATCTATTTTATTAGTAATAATCTTTTCCGGATTTTCTGCAGCAACTTTTTCAATATCCATTCCGCCTTCAGTACTGCTTATAAAAGCTATTTTAGAAGTTTCTCTATCTATCAAACAGGATAAATAAAACTCTTTTAAAATGTCCGATGCTTCTTCAATATACAATCTTTTAACCTGTTTTCCCTCAGGTCCTGTTTGATGTGTTATAAGCACTTTACCCATCATTTGTTTTGCTTCACTTTCTAAATCTGATATGTTTTTTATTAGTTTTACTCCTCCTGCTTTTCCTCTACCTCCTGCATGAATTTGAGCTTTTAGAACAAACTCTTTACCATTTAATTTTGAAATTTTTTCTTTTATCTCATCAATCGAAAAAACTACTACACCATTAGAAACGGGTGCCCCAAACTCTTTTAAAATTTCTTTAGCCTGATGTTCGTGAATATTCATTTTTTACATTTAATCAATTTGTGTGAGGTAAATCTGTTTTGTATTATAGTTTTACTTTCAAAGCACGTGTCGGTAAAGTAATTTTTAATATTTTTAAATTCAATCTCTTTTTCCTCACCAAAAAGATAAATCACTTTTACCTCATTCTTTTTTATATTATTATTTATCAATGATTTATAAACTTCAAAATATCTATGATTTTCTGTTGGATGAGTATTGTTATCCCATAAATACCATCTATTCAATATGTTGAGATTTTTATCGAGAACTGTTGATATAAATTGATAATGAGTAATTAAAGTTTTTTTTCTTCTGTCACTCTCTAAAGTTTCTATCACATTTTTGATAATATTGATTTCTTCTTCAGGATCTCCATTTTTACTTATCCATTTTAAATTATTAAAATTTTTGTGAATTATATTTGCATTTATTGCCTGATTTTTGTCAATATTTTCTAAATCATGAAATTTTTTATCTATATTATATCTAAAATGATATTTTGTAGTTGCAAATAAAGTAATAAAAAACAAAATATATATAAATTTAGAACTTATTCTTAAATTTTCTAAATTTATTTGAAGTATAGCGGCAAGTATAGGTATCAAACTAAAAACATATATTTGATTTGCTGTGATAATCTGATTAAAAATAAATGCTAGAACTGAAAGAATAATAATAAAATTTAAATTATTTTTTTCAAATGAATTTTTTTTAAATTCTTTAATTGATAAAAAAAATAATGGTATAAAAAAAATATGAATAAATTTAAACTCTCCTATCAACCTTTTGAAATTGAGTTGGTCAATTAATCCTACATAAGCAATATCTTTACTTGTAATTCTGCCTTCTCCAATAGTAAGAGGAAATAAAATATACTGATAAATAAAGTTCTCAAAAGGAGTTTTGGTGAAATAAATAAACAGAAAAAAAATTAAAATACATAAAGAGCTTCCAATTAAAAAAAATTTTAAATTTGTAAAATCTTTTATCTTCAAAAAATAAATAATTAATGAGATTAGTAAAATTAATAGAATATAAGATGTTGGAGTTTGCATTGAAAGAAAAGCAAATGAGCAAAGAAAAGGAAACGTAAACCATAAAATCTTATTTCTTTTTTTAATTGCAAGTATCAAATTAAAAATTGATAGAATTGAAAAGATATACGCGTGTATATATGCAAAAGGTGTGCCACTAACTGGATAACAAAGAGTTGCGAAACTCAAGCTGTAAAATATTACATGAGAAGTTTTTAAATTAAAATTTTTTAGAAAATAAAATAAACCGAGCGAACCAATTATATTCATCGTAGAACTATGAGCTAGATGACTATTCCAATTATTTCCGAAAATAAGGAGAAAAAAAGCCTCCATATAATCTACCAATAGGCCAGTAAAAATCCAAAAATCTCTTATAGGCAAATGCCCATTCAAAATACTAAAACCCGAGTCAAGAAATCCAAAAGAATCTATAGGTATTACTCCTATGTTGCCACTATACCAATTTACAAAATATGCATAGATTGCAATTCCCGTTATAATTGGGAGGCTAGTAGATAATTTTTTTTCCTTTTTTAAAAACATGTTTTGAGATGGAAATTAATAATATAAACTTAGCATTTATTATTTTAAATTTATATAACTAATCTAATGTTAAAAATTTCAAAAAAAATTCAATTTTCTGCTAGAGAAAATAAGATGAATTCTATAGCAAATACTAAAATTGCTAGAGATTTATATTATTCCGCAAAGAGCTCAAATGTTAAATTTTTGTTGGAAAAGAGATTTTCCTGGATGAATAACTTTATTAAAGACGGTGACAAAGGTATTGAAGTAGGTTCAGGAGCGGGTTTTACAAAAGACTTTATCAAAAATAAAAATTTTAAATTAACTGATTTAGGAAATGATGATCATTTAGATTTTAAAAATATCGATGCTCAGAATACAGGATTTGAAGCAGAAAGCTTTGATTATGTAATTGCATCAAATATGATTCATCATATTCCTTTTCCAATTAAATTTTTTAAGGAAATGAATAAAATTTTAAAAAAAAATGGAAAATTAATTATATTTGAATCTTACTGCTCTATAACTTTTCAATTAGTAACTATGATAATGAAACACGAAGGTTTTGATTTTACATTGAATGTTTGGGACGAAAAAATCGCTAAAAGCGATGAAAACAATGCTTGGCATGGGAATATTGCGGTTCCACATTTGATTTTTGATGATAAAGAGAGATTTAAAAAAAATTTAGGAGAATTATTTAATTTAGAATATGAAAAATTAACAGAATGTTTAATTTTTTTAAACTCTGGTGGAGTAACTTCAAAAACCAAGTGTGTGCCTATGAATAGATTTTTGTTAAATATTCTTCACTTCATTGACAAAATACTTGTAAAACTTTTTCCAAATATTTTTTGTATGGGAAGAAGAATTGTATTAAAAAAAATAAATTAAATTGAAGGATCTATTTTTTTAGCCGCAGCAAATAAATCTTTTACTGAGTTGATGGACTTTTCAAAACTTATTTTTTCCTCTTTTGTCAATTCTAGTTCGATAATTTTTTCTACCCCGTCTGATCCAATAATCACTGGTACTCCGGCATAAATATTTTTTGCTCCATACTCACCATTTAAATGCACCGCACAAGGTAATTGTTTTTTTAAATCTTTAAGATAACTTTCAGCCATCTCAACTCCAGAAGCTGCAGGAGCGTAAAACGCAGAACCTTTTTCTAAATATTTAACTATCTCAGCGCCACCTTTTTTGGTTCTATCAATAATTTCATTTAATTTTTCTTTCGAAATTTTTCCTTCTTTAATTAAATCCGTGATTTTTTTTCCCTCAACTTCTGTTGATCCTAACATTGCAACCATACTATCTCCATGACCACCCAAAACAAATGATTTAATCTTCTCCGATGGAACTTTTAGCTCTTTTGACAAAAAATAAATGAATCTAGATGAGTCTAAAATACCTGCCATCCCAACTACTTTATTTTTTGGTAATCCAGAATACTTTTGTAAAGCCATAACAATAACATCCAATGGATTTGTAATACAAATTACAAAAGCGTTTGGTGAAGTTTTTTTTATTCCTTCAGCTACTTGTTTTATAATTTTTAAATTTATTCCTAGCAAATCATCTCTTGTCATGCCTGGTTTTCTAGGGACACCAGCTGTAATAATTATTACGTCAGAATTTTTTGTATCTTCGTAATTATCGGTTCCAGATAAATTAATGTTGAATCCGTTTACTGGCGAAGATTGTGCTATGTCTAAAGCTTTACCTTTGGCAATACCAGCAGCTACATCGAATAAGACTACATCAGCTAAATTTTTTAGAGCTATTAAATGAGCCAATGTTCCTCCTATTTGTCCAGCTCCTATCAAGGTAATTTTTTTTTTCATTATTTTTCTATTATTATTTCATAGTTGGCATCACAAACTCAGGGTCAGATCTTAGCCCGGATGGCCATCTTGAAGTTATTGTTTTTAGTTTTGTGTAAAATCTAACACCCTCTGGACCATGCATGTGTTGATCTCCAAATAAAGATCTTTTCCAGCCACCAAAACTATGAAATGCCATCGGTACAGGTATTGGAATATTTATTCCAACCATTCCAATTTTAGCCTTACTTGAGAATGTTCTTCCCGAGTCTCCGTCTCTAGTAAAAATACTTACACCATTTCCAAATTCATGATCATTAACTAACTGCAATGCCTCATCAAAATCTTTTGCTCTTATTA
>CACJAU010000008.1 GCA_902591415.1 uncultured Pelagibacteraceae bacterium | reverse complement strand
TTACCTTTGATACTTCAATACCAACAGATTTAGTTTTTTTAAGAATATCTAATTTTTCCAATTTTAAATTGATTTTTTTTACAAGTTTATTTTTAAATATCAAATTGAAAATATTTTCTGCTAGATCTTCTAGTAATTTGTGATGTTTATTATCTGTGAGTTTTTCAATTTTCATTACAACCTCCTCATAGTTCAAAATTGAATTTAAATCTTCATTATTTGGATATACGTAAGGATCTATTAAAATTTCAATATTAAATTTTACCCTTTGCTTTTTTTTCTTCTCAAAGTTATGTATTCCAACTAAGATATTTAAAGTAAGATCTTTGATAATTACTTTCCTTTTGTACTTAAATTTTTCTTTGTTTTTAAATTTAATTATTTTCATTCTTTTGTATTAATTATATCAGGTGTTTTCCATGCAAGTCTTTGACCACCATCAATATTAATTATTTCTCCGGTGATACTTTTATTTTCGATAAGAAACTTTACCCCATTGCAGATATTTTCTAAATCCACTTTTTTTTCTAATAAAATAGATTTCCACTGTTTTTTAAAATGTTTCTCAGATTGTCTTTTGTTTTTTAAAGTAGGGCCGGGCGAGATACCATTCACCCTTATATTAGGGGCTAGTTTCATAGCAGAGGTTTTTGTTAAAGTTGCCAAAGAGGATTTACTTAAAGTATATGAGAAAAAAAAGGGGGTTAATTTTTCAACTCTTTGATCGATAATATTGATAATACAACCCCCTTTATCTTTTATCAATTTACCGAAGTTTTGAGTTAAAATAGCAGGTGCTTTTAAATTAATATTCATATGTTTTGTAAATAATTTCTCAGAAAAATTTTCAAGATTATCATTCTCGAAAATAGAAGCATTATTAATTAAACAATCCAAACCTCTCATCTTTTTATATGAGGCTTTTATCAAATTATTAGTTTGCTTAAAATTATTTAAATCTGCTTTTAGCAAATAAGCCTGAGCGCCAAGTCTCTCAAGTTCTTTTTTTAATTTTAAGGCATTACTTTTAGATTTGTTGAAATGAATAACTATTTTGGTGTCAAAACTTACTAAACTTTTTGCAATTGCAGCACCTATCCTTGTAGCTCCACCAGTAATGATTATTTTTTTGGCTTCCATTTTTTAATTGCTTTTTTAGGTTTTGTTCCTGGCATACCCATTGTAGACCTCCCTTTAGGGTAAACCTTACTTTTTAAATTATATTGAGAAATTTTTGGATTCAAAGTTATTTCAAGTTCACTTGCTTCTAACTTTCTCATTTCATCCCTCAATTTTGCGGCTTCCTCAAACTCCAAGTTAGATGCAGCTTCTTTCATCTTTCTATTTAATGCTTTTAAATGCTTCTTTAAGTTTCCACCTACATTTGAACCTTCACTAATTTTTACGTAATCTTTTTCGTAAACTGATTCTAATATATCGCTTATCCCTTTCTTTACCGACTCTGCAGTTATTCCATTTTTTTTATTAAATTCTAATTGTTTATTTCTTCTTCTTTCAGTTTCCTTTATTGCTTTATCAATACTTTTTGTGACTTTATCAGCATATAAAATTACTTTACCATCTATGTTACGAGCGGCTCTTCCGATAGTTTGTATTAAAGAAGTTTCAGATCTTAAAAAACCCTCTTTATCTGCATCTAATATTGCTACTAAAGCACACTCGGGTATATCTAGTCCCTCTCTTAATAAGTTTATACCAACAAGAATATCAAATACTCCCATTCTTAAATCTCTGATAATTTCAATTCTTTCTAGAGTATCTATATCGGAGTGCATGTATCTCACTTTAAGACCATTTTCGTGAAGGTATTCAGTAAGATCTTCTGCCATCTTTTTAGTAAGTGTTGTGGCAAGAATTCTATAACCCTTTTTTACAATTTCTTTTGCCTCATGCATAAGATCATCTACCTGAGTTTTAGCTGGCCTTATTTCTACCGGTGGATCAATTAAACCTGTTGGTCTAATAATTTGGTCAATATGTTTATTACTAGTTTGTTTCAGTTCCCATGGCCCCGGTGTAGCTGATACGAATATAGTTTGTGTTCTCATTAAATCCCACTCTTCAAACTTTAAAGGTCTATTATCCATACAGGATGGTAGTCTAAATCCATATTCAGCTAATGTGCTCTTTCTTGTACGGTCACCTTTATACATTCCATTTAACTGAGGTACAGTTACGTGACTTTCATCTACAAATATAATTGCGTTATCTGGAAAATATTCAAATAAAGTAGGAGGAGGTTCTCCAGCTTTTCTTCCAGACAAAAATCTCGAATAATTTTCGATACCTGCACAAGTTCCAGTCGCTTCAATCATTTCTAAATCAAATTTAGTTCTTTCCCTTAGTCGCTGTTCTTCTAAAAGTTTATTATTCTCTCTGTGTTTTTTTAATGTTTCAGCTAATTCAGATTTAATTTGTCTTATAGCCTGATCGATAGTTGGTTTAGGAGTTATGTAGTGGCTATTAGCGTAAATTTTAATAATGGAGTAATCATTTGTTTTATCACCAGTAAGTGGATCAAATTCCTCAATTTTTTCTAATTTATTAAAGTTAAAACTTATTCTCCAAGCTCTATCCTCCAAATGCGATGGAAAGATTTCTAAATTTTCTCCTCTTACTCTAAAAGTGCCTCTAAAGAAATTTTGATCATTTCTTTTGTACTGTAAGTTTATAAAAGCTCTGATTAAATCATCCCGTTCATACTCATAATTTTTTTTTAAAGTAATAGTCATTTTTGAGTATGCTTCCACAGAACCTAGACCATAAATACATGATACACTTGCTACAATAATTACATCATCTCTTTCCAGCAACGATCTAGTCGCTGAGTGCCTCATACGATCTATTTGTTCATTTATTGAAGCCTCTTTTTCTATATAAGTATCTGATCTGGGCACGTATGCTTCTGGAGTGTAGTAATCATAATACGAAACAAAATATTCAACAGCGTTGTCTGGGAAAAAACTTTTAAACTCACCATATAATTGAGCGGCCAAAGTTTTATTAGGAGCCAGAATTAAGGCCGGCCTATTTGCTTTTTCAATAACTTTTGCCATAGTAAATGTCTTACCAGAACCTGTGACCCCTAAAAGTACTTGCTCTTGTTTATTGTCTTTTAAATTTTTTAAAATTTGTTTAATAGCCTCTGGTTGGTCACCGCTAGGTTGAAAATCGCTTTTGATTTTAAAGTTAATACCTCCCTCTAACTTCCTAATTTTTTTAGAGTTATTAACCTCTAGGTCAGCTAATTTTTCTTGATAAGTATTTTGCATTATATGTTAATAGTATTTATAAATTATTATAAATTTCAATGAGCATAGTTTCCAATACTTTAAAACGTATAAAACCGTCGCCTACAATAGCTGTTACTTCAAAAGCTAGAGAATTACGGGCTGCTGGTAAAGATGTAATAGGTTTAGGAGCTGGAGAACCTGATTTTGACACTCCAGACAATATTAAAGAGGCAGCGATAGAAGCTATAAACAAAGGAGATACCAAATATACAGCGGTAGACGGAACTCCAGCTTTAAAAAAAGCGATACAAGCAAAATTCAAAAGAGAGAATAATCTTTCATATGATCTTAATCAAATAACAGTGGGAACAGGAGGAAAACAAGTTCTTTACAATGCATTTATGGCAACGATAAACAAAGGGGACGAGGTTATTATACCCGCACCTTATTGGGTATCTTACCCGGATATAATATTATTAGCTGGAGGAAATCCAAAGATCGTTAAGTGTGAAGAAAAAGAAAATTTTAAACTTACTCCTTCAAAACTTAAAAAAGCAATATCTAAAAAAACTAAATGGATTATTTTAAATTCTCCATCAAATCCAACAGGATCTAGTTATACAAAAACAGAAATTAAAAATTTAGCTAAAGTCTTAAAAAAAAATAAAAAAATATATATTCTAAGTGATGATATCTATGAACATATTACTTATGATGATTTTAAATTTTCAACAATCGCTGAAATCAACGAGCTAAAAGGAAGAACTCTTACAATGAATGGAGTGAGCAAGTCCTATTCAATGACAGGCTGGAGAATAGGATACGCCGCCGGTCCTGTTGAAATTATTAAGGCTATTTCAAAAATTCAATCCCAATCTACGAGCAACCCTTCATCAATTAGTCAAGCTGCAGCGGTCGAGGCTTTGAATGGAACACAAGATTTTATCTCAAAGAGAGCAAATTCATTTAAAGAAAGAAGAGATTTTGTTGTTGAAAGTTTAAACAATATAAAAGGTATAAGTTGTCTGAAGCCAGAGGGAGCTTTTTATGTTTTTCCAAGCTGTAAAAATCTTTTGAATAAAAAAACTAAACTTAAATCAGATACTGATTTTGTTCAAAAATTACTTGAACAAGCGAACGTTGCAGTCGTTCAAGGATCTGCATTTGGACTGCCTGGTTATTTTAGAATTTCTTATGCTACTTCAATGGAAAATCTGAAAAAAGCCATGGATAGAATCAAGAATTTTTGTGAAGGACTTAATTAGTTTTTGATAAAAACTTCTCAGCTTCTAAAGCAGACATACAACCCATTCCAGCTGCGGTAACAGCTTGTCTAAATATTTTGTCTTTAACATCTCCAGCAGCAAATACACCTGGAATGTTTGTTTCAGTGGAATCTGGTTTAGTAATTAGATATCCTTCTTTATCCATTTTTAGTTGGTCTTTAAACAATGAAGTTGCTGGATCATGACCAATAGCAATAAATAACCCATGAACCTTAAGTTCTGTTATTTTATTATTTTTGACATTTTTAATTTTTATTCCGTTAACTCCTTTAGGCTCAGTATCTCCTAAAACTTCATCAACAACACTATCCCAAATGATTTCAATTTTTTTATTTGCTCTCAATTTTTCTTGAAGCATCTTTTCAGCTCTCAATTCGTTTCTTCTATGGATAAGTTTAACTTTTGAAGCAAATTTTGTTAAAAACATTGCTTCTTCGACCGCAGCATTTCCACCGCCAACAACAGCTACTTCTTTATCTTTAAAGAAAAAACCATCACAAGTAGCACATGCAGAAACTCCAAACCCTCTAAATTCTTGCTCAGACTTTATATTTAACCATCGCGCTTGTGCACCAGTTGAAATAATAAAACTATCAGCGGTGTAAATTTGTCCACTATCACCAACAGCCTTAAAAGGTTTTTTAGATAAATCTACTTTATTTATATGATCTTGTATCATTTCAGTGCCAACAGCTTCAGCTTGACCCTTCATTTCATCCATAAGCCATGGACCTTGAATCACTTTTGAGTACCCAGGATAATTTTCAACATCTGTAGTAGTTGTTAACTGTCCTCCAGGTTGAGAACCATGAACAAGTATGGGTTTAAGCATAGCTCTAGCCGCATAAATAGCCGCCGTATAACCAGCTGGACCAGATCCAAGAATTAACACTTTTGTATGCTTTGATGATTTATTACTCATAATGTAAAGGTTATATAGTAACTAATGTTAGAATTAAAAGCACTTCTTTTAACGCAAGGTATGCACGGAATGGTAAGCCAAGTTGAAGGATTAGCTAAGGCTTTGGGTCTAAATTATAAACACCAAAAAATTGAATTAAAATCTTTTTGGAATCTTATACCACCGCGAATCAGTCCAATTTCAGAAAATTTAGTAAAAAATAAATTTGTATGTGATTGTAAAGTAATTATATCTTGTGGAAGAAAAAGTGTAATACCATCAATAGCATTAAAAAAAAGACTTGGAAATGAAATTTTTAATATCCATATCCAAGATCCAAAAATATCGTTCAAACATTTTGATCTTATTGTAAGTCCAGAACACGACAACCTAAAGGGTGAAAATATAATTAATACTACTGGTGCTATTCATTATTTAACTAAGAAAGAAATTATGGATAACTCACAATATTTAGCAATTGAAAAAGACAAGAGAAAAGAACTAGTAGCCTTTATTATTGGTGGACCGAATAAATATTACAAATATTCTGAAAAACAAATTCATGAACTATTTAACAAAGTAAAAACCCTGTTCACTCCAGATAAATTCAAGATTATTGTCATTCCTTCTTATAGAACACCTGAAAATATTTTAAAAATGGCCTTTAATACCTTCAATGATGATCATTATGTGGTAAAAACTATTGATAAAAAAGCTTATCTTTCTGCGTTAGCAATTTCTAATTACATTGTTGTTACATGTGACTCTACGTCAATGATTTCAGAGGCCGCAATTACCGGCAAGCCAGTTTACATTGCAATGATGAGGTCCTTTAAGCCTACAGGAAGATTTAAAAAATTTTATTCACAATTAAGAGATTTAGGTATAACAAGAGAATTGGGAAATAGCGTTGAAAGTTGGAGTTATAATAAATTAAGTGAGGTAACCAGAATAGCTCCAATTGTAAAAACAAAAATGAAAAAAAATGGAATTATTTAAATCTTTAGAAACTAGAACAAAATTATTTAGCGATCCTTTTAAACATTTTGAAATAAATGAGCCATTAACACAAAAAGCTATAGATGAGATTTGTAATGCTGATATTGTTGATCCCAGAAAACAAAATTTAAAATACGATGGAACAAGAGCTTTAGACGGCGGAGAAGGTGCTTTTCGAGAAGGAATAAAAGATGGAGGAAAAGCAAAAAAACTTAGATGTTATGTCACTAAAGAAAACTCAAACCAATTTCCTAACCTGACAAAATTTATTGAAGAATTGAGATCACCCGAAGTTTATAAGAAGATAGGTTCATTAATTGGAAAAGATTTGGGAAATTCCTACGTAAGACTAGAGGTAATTAGTGACAGAGAAGGTTTTTGGCTTAAACCACATTGTGACATAAAAGAGAAACTAATGTCCTCAATAGTTTTTGTAAATCTACACAACGAGTCAGATAATTTAGGGACTGATTTTTATGATGAAAAATTAAATAAAGTTAAAACTGTTCCGTATAAGCATAATTATGGATACTTCTTTACTAGTGGACCAAACACTTGGCATGGTATGGAAAAAAAAGAAATTAAAAAAGAGAGGCGTTGTATTCAAATAAACTACGTTACTTTTGAAACTGATTGGAAAGTAAAAAGTTAAATATCTTGTAAGGAGGTAACACTGATATTTCTCAATTTTAGAGATTTAATACCTTCTAAACAAACCTTGGCCGTTGACATATTTGTACAATACGGAACTTTATTGGCTAAAGTAGCTCTTCTCAAAGCCACTGCATCACTCAACTGAGTTTCACTATTTCCACCTCCAGTATTAATGACTAAAGCTATCTTTTTAGCATTAAGAACATCAACAATATGTGGCGATCCCTGATTGACTTTATTAATTTTTTTACATTTTATACCATGCTGGCTAATGTAATCGGCTGTACCACCGGTTCCACAAAGTTTAAAATCTAATTTAACTAATTGTTTTGCTAATTTTACTCCTTCTTCTTTATGACTATTTTTTAAAGAAATAAAAGCTAAACCCTTTTTAGGAAGAGAATTTGATGCTGCAATTTGACTTTTAGCAAAAGCCATCCCAAAATTTTTATCAAAACCCATCACTTCACCTGTAGATTTCATTTCTGGCCCAAGTAAAAGATCACTATTTGGAAATTTATTGAATGGGAATACTGCCTCTTTAACTGCAAACATGTCTTTCGTTTTACTTTTTAAGTTAAATTTAGTTAATTTTTCTCCAGCCATTACTCTTGAGGCTATCTTAGCAAGAGGTAAATTTTTTGCTTTTGAAACAAATGGAACAGTTCTACTGGCTCTTGGATTTACTTCGATCACATAAATTTTATCATTTTTAATTGCATATTGAACATTCATGAAACCTTTAACCTTAAGTGCTAGAGCTAATTTTTTTGTTTGATTTTCAATTTCTTTTATTAAAAAAGATTTAATTGATACCGGCGGCAGACTACAAGCAGAGTCACCTGAGTGAATTCCAGCTTCTTCTATATGCTGCATAATACCAGCTACGAAAACATTTTTTCCATCTGATATAGCGTCAACATCAACTTCCATTGCATTATCGATAAACTTATCAATTAAGATTGGATTTTTTTCTGCTACTTTAAACGCCTCTTTTACAAAGTTCTTAAGTTGGCTTTTTTCATGAACTATTTCCATAGCTCTTCCTCCTAGCACATATGAAGGTCTTACCATTAAGGGCAATCCTATTTTATCAGCAATCTTAATTGCTTGAGGAAAAGTTTTTGCTATACCGCTTTCAGCTTGATTTAAATTTAACTTGTTTAAAAGATTTCTAAATCTGTCCCTATCTTCGGCAAGATCAATCGATGTATACTGTGTACCTAAAATCGGAAGTTTGTTTTCATGTAAAAATTTTGCAAGTTTTATAGGTGTTTGACCTCCAAATTGTGTAATTACTCCTTTCACATTACCTTTTGATTTCTCTTTTTTTATAATGTTAAAAACATATTCATCAATTAAGGGTTCAAAATATAATCTATCACTTGTATCGTAATCTGTTGATACAGTCTCTGGATTACAATTGACCATAATTGTTTCATACTTAGCCTCTTTTAGAGCAAAACTAGCTTGGCAACAGCAATAATCAAACTCAATTCCTTGACCAATTCTATTAGGACCTCCACCCAGTATTATAATTTTATTTTTACTAGAGGGCACAGACTCACATTCTACATAAGATGAGAAATGTCTTTGATAAGTTGAGTACATGTATGGAGTAAAAGATTTAAATTCTGCAGCACAAGTATCTACTTTTTTATAAACTGGCAAAACTTTTAATGCAGTTCTTTTTTTTCTAATTAATGACTCCGAGGTGTTAGTGAGTTCCGATAATTTTTTATCAGAAAATCCTATTGATTTAATGTAATTGAATTCATTGAAAGTTTTTGGAAGACCTTTTTTCTTTATTTTGATTTCACTGTCTATGATCTCTTTAATTTGACTTAAAAACCAAGGGTCTATTTTTGAAAGATTATGTATTTTATTAAAATTAATTTTTTTTCTAATAGCTTCTGCAACGAGTAAAATTTTATTGGGAATATTTTCTTTTAGCTTCTTTTCTATTTTTTCTTTACTAAGATTAAATATTTGATCTAAACCCGAGAAACCTGTCTCCAAAGAAACTAAAGCTTTTTGCAAGGACTCCTTAAAGTTTCTGCCTATTGCCATAGCTTCACCTACAGATTTCATTGATGTTCCCAAAACTGCAGCTGAGGTTGAGAATTTTTCAAAGGTAAATCTTGGAATTTTTGTCACTACATAATCTATTGTAGGCTCAAAGGAGGCAGGAGTTACTTTTGTGATTTCATTTTTTAATTCATCTAAAGTATATCCAACCGCTAGCTTTGCAGCTACTTTTGCTATTGGAAACCCAGTTGCTTTAGAAGCTAAAGCAGATGACCTTGAAACTCTTGGGTTCATCTCAATAATTACCATCCTTCCATTTTTTGGATTGATCGCAAATTGAACATTAGATCCACCTGTTTCTACTCCAATTTTTCTTAAGCAAGCCATAGAAGCATTTCTCATTACTTGGTACTCTTTGTCGGTTAAAGTAAGTGCAGGTGCAATAGTAATGGAGTCACCAGTATGTATGCCCATAGGGTCTACATTTTCAATTGAACAGATAATAATGCAATTATCATTTTTATCTCTTACTACTTCCATCTCAAATTCCTTCCAACCTTCTAAACACTCCTCTACTAAAACTTGACTTACAGGCGACTCATGTAGTCCATTTTTTATTATTTTAAAAAACTCTTTCTTATTTTTAGCAATACCACCGCCTAACCCACCAAGAGTAAAAGCTGGTCTAATGATTGCAGGTAATCCAATCTGCTGTAATGCTTGGGTGGACTGATTAAAATTATTTACAATTTTTGATTTAGGAAGATCTAAGCCGATCTCAATCATGTTTTTTCTAAACTTTTTTCTATCCTCAGCATTAGATATTGCTTTTGAATTAGCTCCTATTAGTTCAATTTTATATTTTTTAAGTAATCCTTTTTTTTCAGCCTCCATTGCTAAATTTAATGCAGTTTGACCTCCCATGGTTGGTAAAATTGCATCGGGTTTTTCTTTAATAAGAATTTTCTCTAGTACTTCTATCGTAATAGGCTCGATGTAAGTTTTATCTGCAATATCTGGATCAGTCATTATGGTTGCTGGATTAGAGTTAACTAAAATTACTTTGAATCCTTCATCTTTTAATGCTTTACACGCTTGAGTTCCTGAGTAATCAAATTCACAAGCTTGCCCAATAATGATTGGTCCTGCTCCAACAACTAAAATCTTTTTAATATCTTTTCTTTTTGGCATATTTTTTCATACTATTTATAAATTCTTTAAATAAATAAACACTATCCTGTGGGCCTGGGTTAGACTCAGGATGGTATTGCACAGAATAAACAGGTTTATTTTTTAATTTTATTCCCTCAATACTGTTATCAAAAAGAGATTGATGAGTAATTTGTATGTTTTTTTTTAAACTACTTTTCAGTACTTCAAACCCATGATTTTGACTTGTAATTTCTACATTTCCATTAATTAAATTTTTGACTGGATGATTTGCACCTCTGTGACCAAGACTCATTTTTTTTGTTTTTGCACCCAAAGCTAAAGCAAGAATTTGATGGCCTAGACAAATACCGAATATAGGCAAATTTTTTTTGATTAATTCTTTTATTATTGGTATTGCATATTTACCTGTTGCAGCTGGATCACCTGGTCCATTAGATAGAAAAATTCCGTTTGGTTTTAATTTAATTATATCAGAAGCTAATGTTTTGCATGAAACCACTGTAACTTTACAATTAAAATCTGAAAAATATCTTAAAATATTTTTTTTTATTCCATAATCTATTGCAACAACGTGGAAGTTTTTTTTATTATTTTTTACAAAACCAGCTTCTTTTTTCCATGTTTTAAAACCTTTCCAAGTATAATTTTTTTTCGTAGAAACTTTTTGGGCTAAATCTAAATTTTTAAGTCCACTCCATTTTTGTGTTTGTCTTAGAAGTTTTTTTATATTTAGTTTATTATTTTTTGAGAATGATATGGTTCCCTTAGGGGCTCCTTTATCTCTTATAAAATTTGTAAGATTTCTTGTGTCAATGCCAGTAATGCCCACAATTTTATTTTTCTTTAACCAATCATCTAGGTGTTTAAGTGCCCTGTAGTTAGAAGGACTTGTTATCTGAGAGTTTATAATAACTCCCTTTGTCCAGATTTTATCAGACTCATGATCTTCCAGATTAGTCCCCACATTTCCAACGTGTGGGAATGTGAAATTTATAATTTGTTCAGCGTAAGATGGGTCTGATATAATTTCTTGATATCCAGTAATAGAGGTATTAAAGCATACTTCACCTGTTGCGGTGCCTTGATAACCTAATCCTAGGCCTCTAAAAAATTTACCGTTCTGAAGAATTAAAATAGCAGTGGAATCGATCTTATTAAGATTTTTAATTGAGTTTATATTTTGAATAGAAGGTTTCAAATACAACTCATGAGTTAAAGTAAAATACTTATAAACATGATTTTGCGCAACATATGAAATAGTAATAAAATCGTCAAGAAAGTTCTTTTTATTTTAGATAAGAATTGTGATTAAAATAATTTTAACATGTCTCTAAAAAAGCAAATTGACGAAAAACTTAATCAAGCATTGAAAGCAAAGGACAAGAGCACGTACCCAACCCTAAGACTTGTAGTGTCAGCCATAAAAGATGCTGAGATTGCCGCTAGAACCAAAGGTCAAAAAGAAATGGCTGATAGCGATATAATGGCAATTTTAAAAAAAATGATTAAACAGAGAAATGAGTCTTGTGAAGTATACAAAAAAGCAGGTCGTAAAGAGCTTCTAGAAAACGAAACAAAAGAAATTGAGGTAATAAGTAATTTTTTGCCTAAACAACTAAGTGAAGAAGAGACTAAAAAGTTATGTCAGGAAGCAATAAAATCTTCTGGAGCATCTTCCATGAAAGACATGGGAAAAGTCATGGGAATTTTAAAATCAAAAAACGCGGACATTCTTGATTTTTCAAAAGTCAGCTCAATTATTAAAGAACTTTTGAATTAAATGAAATATCCAAAAGAATATCTTGATGAAATAAAACTAAGATTAAAAGTTTCTCAAGTTGTAGGAAAAACAGTTCAATTAAAAAAGAGAGGAAAAGAATTTATTGGACTTTCACCTTTTAAAAATGAAAAAAGTCCCTCATTTACTGTTAATGATGAAAAAGAATTTTATCATTGTTTTAGCAGCGGTGAACATGGAAACATTTTTGATTTTTTAATGAAAACAAAATCAATTGGATTTGGAGAGGCCGTAAGATCTTTAGCTGCTGAAGCAGGAATGCAACCCTATAGGTTTTCAAATTTTGATAAAAAAAAAGATTTAAGATTTCAAACTTATAAAAGTATTTTTAAAGATTATTCATATTATTTTCACCAGAAATTATTTAATTCAGATAATGAAGAAGCAAGAGAATACCTTTTAAACAGAAGTTTAGATAAAAAAATTATTGAAGAGTTTCAATTAGGTTACGTGCCTTGGCAAAATAACTTTCATGAAGAACTATTAAAAAAATATTCTGAAGAAGAAATAAACTTAACGGGCCTATATTATAAGAATGATAAAACTGGCAAATTTATAGACAGGTTTAATTCAAGAATAATATTTCCTGTTAACAATATTACTGGTGATACAATTGCCTTTGGGGGGAGAATTATACGCGAGAGTAAATTAGCTAAATATATAAATTCCCCTGAGACTGAGTTTTATAAAAAAGGAAACATGATTTTTAATTTAGATAAAGCAAAAGACACAAGATCAGAAACAGACGAAGTTTTGATTGTAGAAGGTTATATGGATGTTGTTAGCGTTTACTCTTCTGGAGTTAAAAACGTGATTGCAAACTCAGGTACCGCTCTTACCGAAAGACAAATAAGTCTAATATGGAAATTTTTTTCAAACCCTATTATTTGTTTAGATGGCGATGAAAGTGGGCAAAAAGCTGCTTTAAGAATTGCAGAAAAATTATTTCCATTAATAAATGAAAAAAATAAAATTTATTTTACTACTTTGCCTGATGGAACTGATCCAGATGATTATATAAAACAGAAAGGTAAAGATGGATTATTAAATTTATTAAAAGAAAAAGAAATAATCCAATCATTTATTTGGAATTACCAACTAAGTAAAATAGATCAAAACAATCCTTATGAAATTTCAAAATTTGAAAAAGAAATTAAAAATTTGTCCTATTCTATTCAAGATGAAACTCTGAAAAAATATGTTTTAGAGGATTTTCTTGAAAAAATTAAAAGATTAACTCCTATTCAATCTTCAAGAAAAGATTATAAATACGCATCACATAAAAAGAAAAAAGATTATAAAATTCTTAAGGAAACAAAAATTTTACATCAAAAAAGACAAGACTTATCGAAAATCCAAATTATTGAATTCTCGGTCTTGTTTATTATTTTAAATTATTTGGAAATTGCCTCAAAAAAAATAGAAGAGTTATCGGATATTGAGTTTCTTAATGAAAAAAATGAGAGTTTCAAAAATGAGATTATAACTTTACTTACAGAAGGAGGAGATAAAGAGAAGATCTTTTTAGAAATTAACAAAAGATATGAAAAAATTATTAAAGAAATTACCGAAAATTCAAATATTCAACTAATAATTAAAAATAAAAATGATCAAGAAATTTTAGATTTGTTAAATGAGTTAACCCAAGATCATAAGGAGCAAAATAATTTAAGAAAAATAGAATCTCTTGAACAAAAACTAATTAATAACCTAGATGAAAACTCCTATTCTGAGTTAATAAAGCTGAAAAGTCAGCTAAATAGGGAATAAAAAAAGTATAGATTTTTTGATCTTAGTCATTATATATATTCCACTATCCAATTATGGCAGAAAAACTCATTACAAAATCATTTGAGAGACTTCTTGAAAAAGGAAAACACAGAGGTTTTATCACTTTCGAGGAGCTGGGAAAGTCTTTAGGTAAAAGAAATAGCACTAACGAAAACATTGAGCGCGCCTTTTTAATTTTGGCCGATGAAAAAATAACTCTAGTAGAGAAGAAATCACAATACCAATCTAACAGGAAAAAAGAGCAAACAACACAAACAGAAGAAAAAACCTCAGATAAAAGCGATGATCCTATTAGAATGTATCTCAGAGAAATGGGAGGTGTTGAACTTCTATCAAGAGAAGGTGAGATTGCAATTGCAAAAAGAATAGAAGCTGGAAAAGATGTGATGATAAATGCGCTTACTCAAAGCCCGATAGTTGGAAAAAAAATATTTGAGTGGAAAGAGCAAATCGAAAATCAACAAATGTTAGTGAGAGACATCATTGACATAGACTCCACATATGAGGATTTTGAGGCCCTAGATGACAACGATGATTTAAAAATCAATAAAAAGGCTAAACTAAAAAAAGATAAAGAAAAAGATAAAATTGAAGAAACAGATAAAAGAGATGAAAACGAGTCTTCAGAGGATGATGAATTTAATGTTTCTCTAGCAAAAATGGAGGAAGAAATAAAACCTAAAATTATAAATATTTTAGACTCTTTAAACAAAAATTACTCAAAACTTCAAAAATATCAAATTGAAAAACTTGAATGTCTTTTAGCTTCTAAAGAGTTATCTGTATCTAAAAACAAAAACTTTAAAAAAATTCAGGAAATATTAGTTGATAATTTTAAGAATTTACAATTAGCCCCCCATGTTGTTGAGGAATTAGTTCAATCCCACTATAAAGAAAATAAAAAAATAGTTTCTCTCGAAGGTGTTCTTTTAAGATTAGCAATGGATAATAAAATATCTCGTGAAGAATTCTTAAAATATTATGTTGGAAACGAGATCAATCCAAAGTTTGAGTCTTTTTTAAAAGAAAATCCAACTTGGAAAGCATTCTTTAAAAAATATAAAAAAGATTTTGCAGAAATAAAAGATCGTTTGGTAGAATTTAGTAAAAAAATTGGTTTATCGGTTGGTGAATTTAAAAAATTAGTAAGCAGAATTCAAAAAGGAGAAAGAGAATCAAGAATTGCTAAAAAAGAAATGGTTGAAGCTAATTTAAGATTGGTAATTTCAATAGCTAAGAAATACACAAACAGAGGACTGCAATTTTTAGATTTAATTCAAGAGGGAAATATAGGTTTAATGAAAGCAGTAGATAAATTTGAATATAGAAGAGGTTATAAATTTTCTACTTATGCAACTTGGTGGATTAGACAAGCAATAACTAGATCAATTGCAGATCAAGCACGCACAATAAGAATACCTGTACATATGATTGAGACAATAAATAAAATTGTTAGGACTCAAAGGCAAATTATGAGCGAATTTGGAAGAGAACCAACTCCTGAAGAGTTAGCAAAAAAATTAGCTATGCCATTAGAAAAAGTAAGAAAAGTTCTTAAAATTGCTAAGGAACCTGTATCTCTGGAAACTCCTGTTGGTGATGAGGAGGATAGCAGTTTAGGAGATTTTATTGAGGATAAAAATGCTTTGCAGCCTTTGGATACAGCTATTCAGTCTAATTTAAGCGAGTCAACTACAAAAATTTTAGCTTCACTTACACCAAGAGAGGAAAGAGTTTTAAGAATGCGTTTTGGTATAGGAATGAATACTGATCACACATTAGAGGAAGTAGGCTTGCAATTTTCAGTTACGAGAGAAAGAATTAGGCAAATTGAAGCAAAAGCTCTAAGAAAGCTGAAACACCCAAGTAGATCTAAACAATTAAAAAGTTTCTTAGAAAAATAATTTTTTGTGATATAAGAATTATATTAGGGCCTGTAGCTCAGTTGGTTAGAGCAGTACACTCATAATGTATTGGTCCCAGGTTCGAGTCCTGGCGGGCCCACCAAATTACCTGTTAACAAATTCTTCTAACTTACTAATCAATATTTTAATATCATTATTGTTTGAGCTTAAAATTGAAGCGAACTCTTCTTTTTGGGTTCTAGCTAAACTCAAACCCTCTACTATTAAATCCCTTATTAAAGGTTTTTCTGGATTTTTCGTGAAAATTCTCCAGTCAATTTTAATTTCTGGACCACCGTTCTTAGGTATTACTTTTGAACTTACTATTGTGTAATTCGAACTCTTTTTGTCCTCTCCTACAATTTCAAATTTACTTGATGAGTAATCCGTTAATCTTGAAGTGAGGCTTTTTAAAAAATATTTTTCAAAAACTTTTTGAAAATTTAAAATATCCTCTTTTTCTGATGATTTTCTTAACTCTCCTAACGTGTACAGACTTAAAGCATTAATATCTACGTTCTTTAGTGCTACTTCCTTTATAAATTCTTTTTTTTGCTCAGTATCTAAATTTTTATCTGATAATTTGCTTATTGCTTCATTGACCAATTCATGGACGAATTCCTTAGGATCGGAACTATATGCTTGTGCTGAGCTTTGAAAAAGGAAAAATAATGAAACTAAATAAACACTTATTTTTTTCATTTATAACTTAGTTATCTAGGTTTCCCCACTCATCTACGTCATCAGTAGAGTTTTTGATTTTATTTTCTCTATCTTGTAAATAGATACTTTTAAGTGATGAATATAAATCTATAGAGTTTTTTTCTAAACTTTCAAAATTTTGGTCATTTTCTGCTCTAAAATCTACAGTTCCGGTCGCTTTAATTGTGTAATAATCTAAAGAGCTACCTGATGCACCAAAAAGCTCTTTTTCTCTTAAAGTTACGTGTGCAAATGGATCTATAAAAGTATCAGCTAACAGTCCGATAGAATCCCTAGCAGTTGTAGGTCCTAAAATTGGAAGAACAAAATAACATCCAGGTCCAATTCCGTAAGTAGCTAGAGTTTGTCCAGTGTCTTCTTTATGGGGTTTTAGTCCCATTTTTTCTGCTGGATTAAAAATTCCTAAAATTCCAACTGTTGTATTCACGGCAAAGCTACCAACTGAATGACCAACTTGTTTGAAATTGCCTTGTAAAACGTTGTTAGGAATTGACAATAATGTTGAAATATTCGAAGTAAAGTTTTTAGTACCAGTTCTAACCGGTGACGGCAGTTTGTTATAGCCTTTAGCTATTGGCTCTAAAACAATATTATCTAAAGCCATGTTAAATTTAAAAATTGCTCTGCTCGTTTTTTCAAAGCACTCCTCTGCAGATTTGACGTTTGGAGATGCTAAAATAGTGAAGAGCAGAATTTTAAATATAATAATATTTTTCAAAATTTTCATAATGGCTATATATATAATTTTAACCTATATTCTATACAAAATTTAGCTTAAAATTGTCAAAAATATGCTGTTAAATGCCTAAATTTTCAATATGAAGATAATATTTGATTTTTCTCCCAATTATTCAAAAAAAAAGAGATCTAGAAAAGATATAAAATTTGTAATTATTCATTATACTGGAATGCAATCAGAAATTGAATCAATACAAAGACTAAAGAATCCAAAGTCTAATGTAAGTTGCCACTATATTATAGATAGAAAAGGCAAAATTGCCCAAATGGTTAGAGACAACAATATTGCATGGCATGCTGGAAAATCCAGTTGGAAAAAATATAGAAATCTCAATTTCAATTCTATAGGCATTGAACTGATTAATAAAGGTCATCAATTTGGTTATCAAAATTTTTCTGAACAACAAATAAAAAGTTTAATTATTTTATGTAAAAATTTAAAAAAGAAATATTCGATAAAAAAGGAAAATTTTTTAGGTCATTCAGATGTAGCACCTTTAAGGAAAATTGATCCAGGAGAAAAATTTCCTTGGAAAAAACTGAGTAACTACAATCTTGGGAAATGGTATAAGACTAAAAATTGGAGTAATCATGATTTAAATAACAAAAAAATGAGATTACTATTTTTTAAAAATTTACGTAAACTTGGTTATAACTATTTCAATGTTTTTAAAAAAAATAACAAAGACAAAAAAATTATTAAATGTTTCCAGCAACACTATTTACCAAATAATGTAACTGGAAAAATTGATGAAAAAACATACAAAATTAGCCATTTTTTAACTCTCTAATTTAAATTAACTTGATTAATGCCCATTTATCCAATAAAAGATTTTTGCCAGATAATTGGATTGTCGCTATTGATAAATCAGTAGAGGAAAGTCCGGGCTCCATAAAGACACAGTGCCAGTTAATGACTGGCGAAGGTGACTTCAGGGATAGTGCCACAGAAAATAAACCGCCTTATCAAGGCAAGGGTGAAACGGTGAGGTAAGAGCTTACCGGTTTTTTGGTAACAAAAAACGCACGGCAAACCCCACTGGGAGCAAGGTTAAATAGAGAAGACAGTGTGTTTTTAACACAAAAAACAGTCTTTAGTTAGTCTTCTGGGTTAACCGCTTGAGCTTGAGTGTGAATTTAAGCCTAGAGAAATGACATCTTTAATGACAGAACCCGGCTTATAGATTATCTGGCATATTACTCCCTAAATAATGTTCTACTTTTGTGCTTTAAGCTTAAATTAAACTTATTGACTAATTTATAAAAACCCATACTATCCCAAATAATCCCATAATGGAGGGTACATTGAAAAATAGAAAAAATTGTAGGTTTTTAACTAAAAATGTTTTTATCAAGTTTCGAGAACAAATTAGACAAGAAAGGACGAGTTTCAGTGCCAGCAACATTTAGATCACATCTAAATTCCATGGGTTATAATGGCTTTATAAGCTACCCTTCTTTTAATCATTCTGCTTTAGAAGCTTGTTCACAAGATAGAATAGAAAAATTATCTAATACTATAGACTCTTTAAATCCGTTTGAAGAAAAAAGAGATTTTTTTGCAACTTCAATCTTGTCTGAAAGTGAGAATTTGCAATTTGATACAGAAGGTAGAGTTTCTTTATCTGATAAATTACTTAATCATGCAAAAATTAAAAATAATATTTTGTTCGTCGGTCTTGGAAAAACATTTCAAATTTGGGAACCTAAAAATTTTGAAAAATTCAAAATTGTTGCGAGAAAAAAGGCTTATCAAAATAGATCTAATTTAAAATGGGAAACAAAACAGAAGGGAGAATTGTAATGAGTATAAATATTGGTGGAGGAGAATTAAAGCAGTTGAAGCCAAGAATATTAGTGTTAGGCGTTGGGGGAGCTGGCGGAAATGCTATTAATGCAATGATAGACTCTGGCATGGAAGGAGTAGAATTTGTTGCAGTTAATACTGACGCTCAAGATTTGAAAATGAGTAAAGCTCATGCAAAAATTCAAATTGGGATGAGCTTAACTAAAGGTTTAGGAGCGGGAGCAAAACATGATATTGGCCAGGCTGCTGCAGATGAATCTTTAAATGAAATTACAAATTACATACAAGGTGCAAATATGGTTTTTATAACATCAGGTATGGGAGGAGGAACAGGCACAGGGGCTTCTCATGTAATTGCGAGAGCTGCACGAGAATTAAATATTTTAACAGTTGGCGTAACAACACTTCCTTTTTCATATGAAGGTCCAAAAAGAATGAGAAGAGCTATCGAAGGATTAGAAGAACTTAAAAAACATTTAGATACTGTTATAGTTGTACCAAACCAAAATTTATTTAAAATCGCTAGTGAAACTACAACTTTTAAGAATGCATTTATACTCTCTAACAATGTGCTGAAACACGGTGTTCAAAGTATAACAGACTTAATGGTCAGGCCAGGTATGATTAATTTAGATTTTGCCGATGTAGAAACCGTAATGAGTTCAATGGGTAAGGCGATGATGGGTACAGGAGAGGCCGAGGGTGAAAATAGAGGTAGAGTGGCAACCGAAATGGCATTAAATAATCCTCTTATAGATGAATACTCATTAAAAGGTGCAAAAGGATTATTAGTAAACATTACTGGGGGCGACGACCTCACTTTGTTTGAAGTTGAAGAAGCCGTAAATAAAATTAGAGCAGAGGTTGATCCTGAGGCAGAATTAATTTTTGGCGCTATTGAGGACACAAATCTTACTGGAAAAATTAGAGTTTCAATAGTAGCTACAGCTCTTGATGGTCATAAAACTGAAAATAAAAAAGTAATTAATATGGAATCACGTTTACAAAATAGAAACACTGGTTATTCTGAAAATTTATTTTCTCACAATCCAAGAGTTGACAATAACACTATCAACTCTATTGATGGAGCTACAGCTCTTAAGCTTGATGAAAGTTACGAATTAGATGAAGAGCAAAATAATTCTTTAAACAACAATCTCAATAGTCTTGATGATAACAATTCGATCGAATCTTTAAATGATCCTCAAAAAGGGATTAATAATATACCTTCGGGTGTCTCAATTGAAAGCGCTTCTTATATTGAAAATAATGATTTAAATGAAAGCTCGTTTGAAATAGAGGAAAAAAATGAAGAAGAGCATGCTCCTAAATTGTTTTCAGACGAGCAAAGCACTCTAATTGAAGACAATCAAGAAAATGATGAAATTGATCATGATAACAGAGAATCCGATCAATTATTTGATCAAGATATTAGCGAAGAGGAAGAGTTTGAAATTCCAGCTTTTTTAAGAAAACAAAAATTTTAATGACACAATTTTGGATCAATGAACAATCAAACCTCATCACTGGAATTTTACCATTTTCCAGTGATGTTGGATGAAGTTTTAAAAATATCGTCACCTTATTCTGGTGGAAGTTTTATTGATTGTACATTTGGTGGTGGCGGTTACTCCAAAGAGATATTGAAATTCCCAAACACAAACGTTCAAGCTTTTGATAGAGATAAAAAAGTACTCTCTTTAGCTAGAAAATTTGAGAGTAAATTTCCTAAAAGATTTAAATTTTATCAAGCCAAATTTAGTCAGTTAGACATTGCTTCTGACGAAAATGTAGATGTAGTAATTTTTGATTTAGGTTTATCCTCTATTCAATTAGACAATCTTGAAAGAGGTTTTTCTTTCAAATCAAATAATACTTTGGACATGACAATGGGATTAAACAAAATCTCAGCTTTAGAAGTAATAAATAACTTAAGCGAGAAAGACTTGAAATCTATAATAAAAATTTTTGGAGAAGAAAAAGAGGCATTTAAAATAGCTAAAAGCATTGTTAAACAACGAGGTATTAAAAAAATTACTAATACCTCAGAACTTGTAAAGATAATCGAAAAAAGTAAAAGAAAAAATTATTCAAATAGAATTAATCCTTGTACTAAAACTTTTCAAGCTTTAAGAATTTTTGTAAATAAAGAAATCACCGAATTAGTTAATGGAGTAATAAGCGCCTCAAAAAAGTTAAAACCTGGGGGTAAAATTTTAGTAATAAGTTTTCATTCATTAGAGGATAAAATTATTAAATATTTTTTTTCTAACTTTTCAAAAAATAAGTCAAGAACATCGAGATATTTACCTGAAAAGAATAGTGATGAAAATATTCTATTTGAAGACTATAAAAATAAGGTGCTAAAACCATCTAAAGAAGAAATTAAACAAAATAGCAGATCTAGATCTGCAAAGTTAAGATTTGCAATAAGAAGTAAAAAAAAATTTAAATATCCATCTGATCTTTTAAGAAAATTTAAAAAATATTTAGATTTGGAGTCTATAAATGTTTAAAACAAAATATATAGTTTCAGTAACTATATTTATTACTTTTTTAATTATTACATCATCTATTAAGAATAAGACAAGAGTTATTGAAAGACAAATTTCCAATTTAAACTCTAAAATACTTATTATTGAAAAAAATATTAACGAGGCACAACTAGATTTTCACTATTTAAGTTCACCAAAAGTTATTGAGAAAAAATTAAAAATACTTGGATTTAACAACTATCAACCAATTCCTTATTCAAAAATATATTTAGATATTTTAGATTTTAACAATATTGAAAACAAAATATCAAATATTCAAAATTTAAATGAAAAAGAAATTCAAAAAAAATAAGAATAAAAATCAAACTAGTTTTTATTTTGAAGATTATCTAGAAACAAATAAAAAAAATAAAATTTTAAAAAAAACAAATAATTTTCAAGATAGAATGTATTTATTATTTTTTTTCTTTTTTTCTTTGATACTAATTTTTTCTATCAAAATTATAAATATATCACTTAACAAAAAAAATATTTATAACGTAGAAAAACAATCAACTAAATTTTCTTTATTACGGAGAGATATAACCGATAGAAACGGAGTTATTATCTCAAGAAACATAAATACTTATCATGCATCCATTGACCCTAGATTAATAAAAGATAAGAAAAGTTTTTTAATAAAATTACGATTAAATTTTCCAGAACTTCCTATTGAAGATATAAAGAGTAAATTAGAAAAAAAAAAATATTTCAGAATTAAGAAGAGAATTAATCAAGCAGAAAAAGAAAAATTTTGGTCGCTTGGAGAAAAAGCAATCAAATTCGAGCCATTTCAAGCAAGAATGTATACCCATGGAAATTTATTCAGTCATGTTATTGGTCAAGTAGATTATGACAATTATGGAATTTCAGGGATAGAAAAGTATTTTGATAGGGAACTCAAAGATAAAGACTTAATAGATGAACCTTTGAAACTAACATTAGACAGCAACATTCAATATATTATTAACAAAGAAATGAATAATGCCATTAAAACATTTAATGCGACAGGCGCAGGCGCACTTTTAATGAATGTAAATAATGGTGAAATACTTTCCCTAGTTTCTTTACCAAATTTCAATATAAACCATAGGAATGATATAAAAGAAAAAAAATACCTTAATAAAATAACAAAAGGTGTCTACGAACTCGGCTCAATATTTAAAACTTTTACGGTAGCATTAGCTCTTGAGCATGAGCTTGTGGACACAGATACAGTTGTTCAAAACATACCAAGAAAAATTAGATGCTCTGTGCATGAAATCACCGATATGAAGGATCATCCAAAAAACTTATCTGTAGAGGATATTTTAGTAAGATCATCTAATGTAGGTTCTGTAATTTTGGCAAAAAAAATAGGTGAGGAAAAATATAGAGACTTTATTCATCAAACAAAGTTAACTAAAAATCCTGATATTGAATTAGAAGAAGTAGGGATACCTCACCAATTAAGTTGGAATAGATGTAAGTTAGAAACTATTTCATTTGGTCATGGAATTACAACAACACCTTTACAAGCAACTACTTTATATGCCTCCATGAGCAATGGAGGATACTTAATTTCTCCAAGCCTTATAAAAAATAGAAAAAAAAAAGAAACAAATAAAATAATTTCCAATCATACAAGTGAAAAATTAAGAAAAATTTTGAGAAAAGTTGTGAGTAGTGAAAACGGAACAGCAAGTCTAGCTGATAAGGAAGGTTATTTCGTTGGTGGCAAAACCGGTACAGCAGAAAGTTATGGTGATAAAAAAAATAGAATTAATACTTTTATATCGATTTTTCCAACTAATGAGCCAAATTACACTCTATTTGTAATGTTAGAGAACCCTAAAATAAATAAAAATTTAATATATAATTATCGAGGCGTAAAAACAAAAGCTCCTTATAACACTTCTGGTTGGAATTCTGTTTATGTAGCAGGCAAAATAATAGAAAAAATTGGGCCAATTTTAGCCATAAATAACGAAGAGTTTACAAGCCAGCATGTTGTTGAAAAATTTAATTAAAAATATTCCAATTAATTATAAAAATACAGTAATTTCTGGGCTTTCAACAGATAGCAGGAAGATTAAAAAAAATTATATTTTTTTTGCAATTAAAGGAAATAGATATAATGGTGAAAATTTTATAAAAGATGCAATAGCCAAAGGTTCTTCTGTTATTGTTTGTTCAAGTAATTGCAATTTTAAAAGTAAACAAGCATTTGTTATTAAAACTAAAGACATTAGAAATTTTTTAAGTAAAATTGCTTCAAAATTTTTTAATTGTAAACCTAAAAATATTTTTGCTGTTACCGGAACTAATGGCAAAACATCGGTTGCTGACTTTTTCTATCAAATACTGAAATTGAATAATGTATCAGTCGCTTCAATCGGAACTTTAGGTTTAAAATATAATGATAAAGTTTTAAAAACTAATTTGACTTCTCCTGATACAATCTCCATTCATGAACAATTAGATTTTTTAAAAAAGAGAAAAATTGAAAATGTTATAATAGAAGCGTCTAGCCACGGCTTAGACCAAAAAAGATTACATAATATTAATTTTAAAGCAGGTATTTTTACAAATTTTAGCCAAGATCACCTAGATTATCATAAAACTATGAGAAAATACCTTAATGCTAAATTTATATTATTTAAAGAAATATTAAATAAAAAATCTACGGTTATATCTGATAAAGAAATAATGCCATTTAAAAAACTAAAAAAAATCTCCTTAAAAAAAAATCTCAAAATAATTGATATTAAAAAAGAATTTGAAAAAATTGAAAAAATTAATGGAGGATCATTTGGAGATTTCAAAATTAAAAATTTATCAATGGCTATCCAGGCTGCAAAAATTTGTGGTTTAAAAGATAAAAATATTTACAGATCAATAAAAAAGATAAAAGATGTTAATGGAAGACTAGAACTAGTAAGAAGATTACCGAATAATATAAAAGTTTTTGTTGATTACGCACACACTCCTGATGCTTTAGAAAAAATATTAAAATATTTGAAAAAAAAATATGGAAATAATATTTCTTTAGTTTTTGGTTGTGGAGGTGATAGAGATAAAAAAAAAAGACCACTTATGGCAAAGATTGCAAATAATTTTTGTAGAAAAATCTATATTACAGATGATAATCCTAGAAACGAGACACCAAAAAAAATAAGAGATCTTCTCGAAAAAAATATTTCTAAAGAAAAAGTTTTTAATATAGGAAATAGAATTTTAGCCATTAAAAAAGCAATTAAAGAAGCTAATCCACATGAAATAATTCTTGTTGCTGGAAAAGGTCATGAAAGTAAACAAATTTATAAAAATAAAATATTTTCTATTTCAGATAAAAAAATAATTAAAAAAATTAATATATATAAAAGAGCTTTAAATAAAAAAAAACAAAACTTTTTACAAAATTTTTGTATTTTAAAAGAAATATTTAGCAATGTAAAAAATATAAATTTTCATGGTCTTTCAATGGACACGCGTCTTCTTAAGAGAAATAATTTATTTATTGCAATTAGAGGAAAAAAATATGACGGAAATAAATTTATTAAAGAAGCTTTAAAAAAAGAAGCTGGATGTATTATATCAACTTCTAATGTAAATAATCACAAAAAAATACTTAAGGTTAAAAATCCAACTTCGTTTTTAAATCGTTTTGCTGAATTAAAAAGAGATCAAACTTCAGCCAAAATTATTGCAATAACAGGGAGTGCTGGAAAAACATCTTTAAAAAACTTAATAAAAAATCTTTTGGAAAATTATGGTAAAACCTATTCTTCGCCAAAATCTTACAATAATCATTTTGGAGTTCCAATAAGTCTCTCAAACTTAAGTGTAGATGATAAATTTGGTGTTTTTGAAGTTGGTATGAGCAAATCTGGAGAAATAAAAAATCTTACAAAATTAATTAAACCGCACATTGGGGTCATAACGAACATAGGTGAAGCACATATAGAAAACTTTAAAAATTTGAATGGAATTGCTAAAGCAAAATCCGAAATAATAGAAAATATAGAGCATGGAGGTACTATTATTTTAAATAGAGACGACAATTATTTTGAATTTTTAGCAAAAATTGCAAATTTGAAAAAATTAAAAATCATTACTTTTGGAAAAAATAAAAAGTCGAATATATGGCTTAGAAAGATACAAAAGAAAAACAATATTCTCAAAATTTTTATAAATATTAAAAATAAAAAAATAGATTTTGAGATTAAAGATTTAAATGTTCACAACGTTCTTGCGTCACTAGCTGTTTTATATGAATTAAACGTTGACTTTAAAAAAGTACTATCGAAATTTAAAAACTTAGAGCCCTCTAAAGGTCGAGGAAAGAAATATTACATTAAACGGTACAATAAAAAATTTAAATTTATTGACGAAAGTTACAATGCTAATCCGCTATCAGTGAGAAATGCGATAAGAAAACTTAATTTAATAAAAAAGAAAAAATTTAAAAAATATTTGATATTAGGGGATATGCTTGAATTAGGTTCAAAATCCAAAAAATATCATGAAGATTTATCAAAAGTTATTAACAATTCAGATATTGATAAAATATTCATTACAGGAAAAAAAACCATTTTCACATATAAACATTTATCTAAAGCAAAAAGAGGTAATATTTTACAAAATATCGAAGACATAGATTTAAGCTTAAATAAGATGATATCAAATAATGACTATCTCATGATAAAAGGATCGAATGCAACAGGACTTCACGATTTTAGTAAAAAAATTATAAGAGGAATTTAAATGTTATATAATCTCTTAACATCTTTAATTGATCAATATTCTTTTTTAAATGTATTTAGGTACCTAACTTTTAGAACTGGCTTGGCAGTAGTTACCTCTTTAATAGTTGTTTTTATAATTGGAGGACCGCTTATAAAATTGTTTTCAGAAAAAATGATTTCTGGACCCATAAGACAAGATGGACCTATAGACCATATAATAAAAAAATCTGGAACACCAACTATGGGCGGTGTGATTATAATTATTGGTATTATATCGGGCACAATTCTTTGGGCTGATTTAGGCAATATTTACGTTTGGACTTTAATTTTTGTATCTTTGTCCTTGGGAGCCCTTGGATTGTTGGATGACGTATTAAAAATAAAATTTAAAAATTCAAGAGGTCTTAAATCAAGATATAAATTTTTAGGCCAAGTCATCATAGGTGTAATCACATTAATGATTTTGATAAAATATTCAGATCATGCGTATTTATATAATCTTTATTTTCCTTTTTTTAAAAATTTAATATTGCAAATGGGTTTGTTCTTTATACCTTTTGGTCTGTTTGTGATTATTGGATCGTCTAATGCAGTAAATTTAACTGACGGATTGGACGGATTAGCAACTGTGCCTGTGATGTTGGTAGCGCTTTCATTTACATTAATTTCTTATGTAGTTGGTAACACAATTTTTTCTGAATACTTGCAAATTCAGTATATCCCAGATGTTGGAGAATTATCTATTTTTTGTGGATCAATCGTAGGGGCGTGTTTAGGATTTCTTTGGTACAATGCTCCTCCAGCAAAAATCTTTATGGGTGATACCGGATCACTGTCATTAGGTGGATCATTAGCTGCTGTTGCAATAATAGTAAAACATGAAATTGTCTTAGCTATAATTGGTGGATTATTTGTTTTAGAGACAGTTTCAGTCATAATCCAAGTTGTTTCTTTTAAATTGACTGGAAAAAGAATTTTCAGAATGGCACCTATTCATCACCATTTTGAGAAAAAAGGTTGGGCAGAGTCCACAATCGTAATCCGATTTTGGATAATTGCAATAATTTTAGCATTGGTAGGACTAGCAACATTAAAATTAAGGTAAAATATGCCCCAGTTACCAAAACTTAAAGAGTCGTCTTTCCTCATTTATGGCTTGGGTTTATCAGGGCTTTCAGTAATTAAATTTTTTAAAAGAAATAAAATTAATAATTTTCAAGTTTGGGATGATAATCAAAAAAAATTGTTTAAAAAATATCAAACTAAAAATTTAAAAAAAACTTTAAATCAAGTAGATTTTATTATTTTATCACCTGGAATAAGTATAGTTAAAAATAAAATACTTAGAAAATTTAAGAAAAAAATTATAACAGATATTGATCTATTTTATTTATTCAATAGTAAATTTAAAAGTATAGTTGTTACTGGCACGAATGGAAAATCTACTACTTGTAAACTTTTAAATCATCTTTTGAGAAAAAATAAAAAGATGTCCTTTCTTTGCGGAAATATAGGAAAACCCATTTTAGATTTAAAAAAATTTAAGAACACTTTTGTAATTATAGAAGCTTCATCTTTTCAACTTTCACACTCCCAATTTATTCGGCCTGATTTTGCTTTTTTTTTAAATATTTCGAATGATCATTTAGATTGGCATGGCAATATGAAAAATTACATTAATTCAAAGTTAAAAATTTTTAGACTTCAAACAAAAAAAAATTATGCCCTTGGTAATCAAAAATTGAAAAAAATTTTTAAAAAAAATAAATTTTTAAGTAAATTTATTATTTCTGAAAAACTTAAATATGAAAAAATCAAATACAAAATTAGAAATAGTTATTTGACCTCTACTATTAACAATGAAAATATGGCATTTGTTTATAGTTTTTCGAAATTAATAAAAATCAAGGAAAATTCTTTTATACAAGCTATGAATTCATTTAGAGGTTTGTCCCACAGATTTGAAATTTTCCTAAAAAGGAAAGATGTCATATTTATTAATGACTCTAAAGCAACTTCTTTTGCAGCTTCACAGTCTGCGCTGGCTAGTTTAAAAAATATTTACTGGATATTGGGCGGATTACCAAAAAAAAATGATAAGTTTAGACTGAACAATCTTAAAAAAAATATAACTAAGGCTTATTTAATTGGTAAAAATATTGGGTTTTTTAAAAATCAAATTAAAGAAAAGATAATTTTTTCTGTAACTAAAAATTTAAAAAATTCTATAGTTAAAATTTTAAAGGATATAAAAGTTGGAAAAAATGGAAAAAAATTTATTTTGTTGAGCCCGGCAGCAGCATCTTTTGATCAATTTACAAATTTTGAGAAAAGAGGGGAAGAATTTAAAAGATTATGCAAGATTTATGGCAGAAAACTTATTTAGATTTATACTAATTGACTATTGGAGAAGTATAGATAAAAAAATCTTATTTTGTTTTTTTATCTTATTTTTTTTAGGTATATTTTTTTCATTTTCATCTACTTCCTCTCTTGCAGGCGAAAGACTAAACAAAGATTTTTATTTTTTCTTTACAAAACACCTAATTTTTACACTTTTAGCTTTATTTATAATGATCTTAATTTCAGTTATTAAAACTGAATTACTTATAAAACTTG
>CACJAU010000007.1 GCA_902591415.1 uncultured Pelagibacteraceae bacterium | reverse complement strand
AATAAAAACCTAATTCCATTAGGTGGTATTAATTTAAAAAATCTTAATAATCTTAAAAATATCAATTCTTTAGGTTTTGCTTTGATGTCTGAGATAAAAAAAAAGCCGGCTAAAATAATTAACCGGCTTTTTTAATTTTATTCAGTATTTAATTAGAATGAAATTGCTAATGAAATAACTGATTGAGTTTCTGCTTTACCAGCAGTGTAGTCAGCATTTGTAACTTCAACGTCAGCAATACCGATTGTAGCACCACCTACTGTGTAAGCTAATTGAAGAGTTTCTTGCTCCATAGCTATTACAGTTTTAGTACCAGCTGTAGCTGCTGCTGCAACTGCCGCTCTAGTATTTTCTTCTGATTCGTCTTGGTTATATGAAACTGATAATTGGTCATTTACGTCAAACTGAATTCCGTAGAATTTATTTTCATAGTAAACTGTTTCATCGTTCGCTGCAGCACCAGTAGCGGCTTGGTATCCACCTTCTGTGTATCCTACAGTTACTTGACCGATTGTGTATTTAGCACCAACGTTTGCTGAAATACCATCGTCACCATTAGCGTCTCCGCCCATAGCGTCAGTCTCTGCGATTGAACCTTGGATGCTTAATCCTTCAATCGGAGCCATTTTTACTTGTGCCATAGTTAAAGATCTACCTTCTGCTTGCGTTGTAATTGTAGCGTCAGATTCTTTAGCTGATAGCTGAGTAGTTGCGCTCATATTTGGTACATAACCTAATTTGATACCGATACCGAAAGGTAACATATCAGCAGGTGTGTGGTATTGAATGTTTGAGTAACCATCTACATCGTATGATGTTACGAAAGTAGAAGGAGACGCATAGTCAAAACCTGTTCCTAATGCACCAACACCGTGAGCTAACTCAGATGACATTCCGCCTTCTGTTACGTACAAACCAATTGTACCCATGTCAGTTCCGATTTCTAATCTTGTGTCGTCATTAGCAGACGTTGTACCGTCTAATTGTACTTGGTATTTCCAAGTATAACCGTTATCTAGTTCTCCACTTGCTGTGAAGTCTAGTTCATTAGAGATACCTAAGTTCTTACCTGCAGAAGCGTCATCACCGTTTGTAGTGTATGTTGCTGTTGCACCACCAGTTACTGTCATCTCACCTGCGTAAGATGGAGCCATAACTAATGCAGAAAATAGAATACCAACTAATAATTTAGCTATATTTTTCATAATTTTCCTTTTGTTGTTTATAATTAAATTGTAATTACAATTTAGCCGAAAGTACTATAATCGCGTTTTTTTTCATTATTTAAGGCTGTTTTTAGCAGTTTTCTTGTTAATTGTTGTAAAAATGTCACAAATTTCCTACTCAGTTTGGAAAAAAATGATGATTTTGATGTATTTGACACAAACTAATATAATACTTTATGACACTCATCAATTTATGAAAAACAATAGATTACTATTACTAACACTTCTTATTTCTACTTTTTTTTTGTTTTTCTCATGCAATAAGAACTTAGATCCAAATCGACCCACAGATGCGGAGGGTAAAAGAAAAAAGAATATTGAGGAAGGTAGAGGCGCTTCTATCGGCGGAATATTAGGCAAGGTTGGAGGCGGTACTAATTACGAATTCAGTAGCTCTAATCCAATGTGGAGAGCGTCACTAGAAACTTTGGATTTTCTTCCTCTAACAACTGTCGATTATTCAGGTGGAGTTATAATAACTGATTGGTACTCCGAAAGTGGTAATCAAGATTCAATAAAATTAACAGTTAGATTTTTATCAAATGAAGTCAGAAGTGATAGTTTAAAAATTATTGTTCATAAAAAAACCTGCAAAACAGTTTCTAATTGTGTAACGAATGTATCGCAAAGTAACTTAATTAAAGATGAACTTCGATCTACAATTCTTAGGAAAGCCGCACTACTTCAAAAATCTGACAAAGAGAAAAAATAATTCTTATGGAAAGATTCAATTTTCAAGTAATTGAAAAGAAGTGGAGAAAAAAACTTACCGAACATAAACTATATAATAAAAAAGGTAAAAAATTTTACTGCCTAGAAATGTTCCCTTATCCTTCTGGAAAAATTCATATGGGCCATGTAAGAAATTATACTATTGGCGATGTTATCGCGCGTTTTAAATACTTAAAAGGGTTTAATGTTTTACATCCTATGGGTTGGGATGCATTTGGACTACCTGCAGAAAATGCTTCGAAACAAAACAATTTACATCCAAAGGATTGGACACTGCAAAATATTAAAACCATGAAAAATCAGTTAAAATTACTAGGATTATCTATTGATTGGGACTTAGAAATTTCAACCTGTGATAAAAACTACTACAAACACCAACAAGAACTGTTTATTGATTTTTATAACCAGGGTCTTGTTTCGCGAAAAGAAACTTATGTTAATTGGGATCCTGTTGAGAAAACAGTACTAGCCAATGAACAAGTAGTTAACGGAAGAGGATGGAGGTCAAATGCAATTGTAGAAAGAAAAAAGCTTTCACAATGGTTTTTCAATATTACAAAATTTGTCGATCCCCTACTAAAAGATTTAGATGAATTAGATGGCTGGCCTGAAAAAGTGAAATTGATGCAAAAAAATTGGATAGGGAAATCTTATGGTTGTGAGTTGGATTTTAAATTATCAAACAGCCAAGAAAAAATAAAAGTATTTACAACAAGACCTGATACAATTTTTGGAGCCAGCTTCTTGGCGCTATCCAATGATCATCCACTTAGTAAAAGTTTTGAAAAAAATAAAAATTTTATAAAATTCAAAGAAGATTGTAACAAAACAGGAACTACTGAAGAAGCTTTAGCTAATGCAGATAAGTTAGGTTTTAATACAAATTTATTAGTAGATCATCCATTTATTAAAGGTAAGCAAATTCCTATTTATTTTGCAAATTTTGTCCTTATGGATTATGGTACTGGAGCAATATTTGGTTGTCCAGCACATGACCAAAGAGATTTTGATTTCGCAAAAAAATATAACTTAGAAATTATCCAAGTCGTATCAAATAAAAATGGAAATATATTAGACGCTGCCTATACTGGTGCTGGTAAAATTATAAACTCAGATTTTTTAAATGACCTTGATATAGATGCTGCTAAAGACAAGATTATTTTAGAAATTGAAAAACTTGGCATTGGTAAAAGAAAAACATTATTTAGATTAAAGGATTGGGGGATTTCAAGACAACGTTACTGGGGATGCCCTATACCGATAATATACTTAGAAGATGGAACTATTTGCACAGTTGATAAAAGTGAGTTACCTATTCTTTTACCAGATGATATAGACTTAAATTCACAAGGTAACCCTTTAGAGGTGCATCCTAAATGGAAAAATACTATTCAAAAATCAACCGGAAAAAAAGCAGTAAGAGAAACTGATACTTTAGATACATTCGTAGATTCCTCTTGGTATTTTTTAAGATTTTGCTCTCCAGATTATAAAGAAGGTCCATACGACACAAATAAAATAAAGTATTGGATGCCTGTAGATCAATATATTGGGGGTATTGAACATGCTATATTGCACTTATTATATTCACGTTTTTTTACTAAAGGAATTAATAGTTTTGATAAAAAATTAAATTTAACTGAACCTTTTAAAAATTTATTTACACAAGGAATGGTTTGTCACGAAACTTATAAAGATAAAAAAGGAAATTGGTTATACCCAGAAGAAATTGAGAAAGTTTCTGATAACTCTGCAGTAAAAAAAAATAATAAAGAAAATGTTATTGTGGGCCCATCTGAGTCTATGTCAAAATCAAAAAAAAATACTATAGACCCGGAAATTATGATTCATAATTATGGTGCAGATGCTGTGAGATGGTTTATTATGTCAGATAGCCCGCCTGAAAAAGACGTTCAATGGTCTGATACTGGTGTAGCCTCATCAAACAAATTTCTACAAAGAATTTGGAATTTAAATATTCAAATTCAAACAAGAAAAGATGGAAAAGTTAATAAATTAGTTGAAAAAGAATTTGATACCCAAATTAACAACTTAAATATAAAAATTGATAAGTCTATTGAAGAATTTAAATTTAACGTAGCAATAGCACATTTTTATGAAATTTATAAAATTTTCACAAAGTACATTAACCTAGAATTAAGTAACAAATGTCTAAAGAATAATATTATAAATACTATGAAACTAATGATACCTTTCACGCCACACCTTTCTCATGAATGCCTGGAAAAACTTAAATGCAAAAGCTTAAATAGTTGGCCTGACATAAAAAAAAATACATTAGAAATAATTAAATTTGCTGTGCAAGTTAATGGCAAAACTAGAGATATAATTGATATTAAAAAAAATTCTAAAAAAGAGGAAATTAATAAAATTATTCTTAAAAATTCAAAAGCGAAAAAATTTATAGAAAATAGAGAAATAACCAAAACTATCTTTGTTAAAGATAAAATAATGAATTATATAATTAAGTAATGAAATCTAATTTTTTAATAATAATATTTTTTCTTATTTTGACTAATTGTGGTTTTAAAATAGTGAATAATAGTATCAACTTTCAAATTAATGAAATCACAGTAGAGGGAGATAAAAAAATTAATTATCATTTAAAAAACAAACTTTCTATATATTCTAATAAAAGTAATGAAAATTTAATTCAAATTAATATTAAAACAAATAAAGCTAAAACAATTAAAGAGAAAAATATTAGTGATCAAATTACAAAATATGAAATTAGAATAGATGTATTTGTTGATTACGATATTATAGGGACTAAAACTTCAAATAAATTTTTAGTATCAAAAAGTGGATTTTATAATGTTGAAACAAGACATTCAGAAACATTGGAGAATGAAAAAGATTTAATAAATTTATTAATTAATGATTTAGCTGAGGAGATTTTAGACAACTTAACCACAGATCTTAATGATATATAAAAGCTATTTAGTAGAAGAAAACATTGAAAATCTAAAAAATAATATTTCATTATTTTATGGTGAAAATATTGGTCTTATTAACCATTTTAAAGATAAAATAAAAGTCGTCAATAAATCAAAAAAAATTTTAAGGTTTAATCAAGAAGATATATTGAAAAATAATAATATTATTCTAAACGAAATAAAAAATATTTCTCTTTTTGATGACACGAAAATAATATTTATAGATAACGTGAATGATAGAATTTTAAAAACTATACAAGAAATAGAGCAAGATATAGATAAAAATAAAGTTTATTTATTTGCTGAAATTTTAGAAAAAAAATCAAAAATCAGATCTTATTTTGAAAGTACAAAAAATTTAGATTTAATTCCTTGTTACTCTGATAATGAAATAAACATTAAAAAAATGATAATTAATAACCTAAAGGATTATTCTGGTGTAAATCCAAAATTAATTAATACTATAATTGAAAATAATGGTCTTGATAGAATAAAAGTAAACAATGAATTAAATAAAATAAAAACTTTTTTTATAAATAAAAAAATCGAAATAAAATTAATAGAGAAGTTATTAAATACTAAGGTAGAGGAAAACTTTAATTCAATAAAAGATACAGTAATAAAAGGCAATAAAAGAATTACTAATAAATTATTAGCAAGTACAGTATTTGATAAAGACAAAATTCCCCTTTACATAAACATAATCAATCAAAGATTAAATAAATTAAAAGAGGTAATAGAACTATCAAACAAAAGAAATTTAGAGCAAACCGTAAATGAAATAAAACCTCCTATTTTTTGGAAAGATAAACCAGTAGTACTTGAACAAGTAAAATCTTGGACAAGCAATAAATTAAGTGTTGCGCTTAAAAAAACTTACGAATTAGAAATAAAAATCAAATCAAATGCAGAAATAAATAAAGACATCCTTATAAAAAAATTACTACTAGATATTTGTTTGATTGCTAACGCTTAGTTAATAAATCTGAAATAAGCTCAAATTGTTCTAAATCTTTGTATTCTATAACTATTTTGCCAGAATTACTTTTCCTATTTAGTATATTTACTTTTAAACCTAATATTTTTTCAATTCTTTCCTGAGCTTTAAGAATATTTGCATCAATTTGTTTATCTTTAATGTTGCCTTTTTTGTTTCTTGTTAAATATTCAACTTTTCTCGCACTATAATTTTTTGCTACAATTTCCTCAGCAATTGATGAAGCATTTGATATTCCAATTAACGGTCTCGCTTGACCAGATGTTAAAGAGCCTTCTTCTAACATAGCAATAACGTCAGTTGGTAAAGATAATAATCTTAAAGTATTACTAATATGACTTCTACTTTTTGACATTAATTTAGAAATACTTTCATGATCATATTTAAATTCTTCGTTTAATCTTTTGTAACCACGTGCCTCCTCAATAGGATTAAGATCATCTCTTTGAATATTTTCTACTATAGCAACTTCCAAAGACTCAACATCACTTAAATCTAAAATTGTAACAGGAATTTCATGTAACCCAGCTCTTTGCGCGGCAATCCATCTTCTTTCACCAGCCACAATTTCGTATTTTCCAACTTCAGTCTTTTTTGGACGTACAGCAATCGGCTGAATGATACCATTTTTTTTTATAGAGGAAGCCAATTCTGCAAGCTTTTCCTCGCTGAAATTCTGTCTTGGCTGATATGGATTTCTGCTTAAATCACCAATCAAAACAGTATTCGTTTGCTTAATTTCTTGTGGTTTATCTTTAGGTTTTTCATCACCAAAGAGCGCTGACAATCCTCGACCTAATCCTTTTTTTTTTGTACTCATGCGGCACTCTCTACTTTATTTTTAAATTCTTCTGCTAATTTAAAATAAGACTTACTTCCAACACAACTTTTATCATAAATTACACAAGGCAAACCATGTGATGGGGCTTCTGATAGTCTTACATTTCTTTGGATAACGGTTTTGTAAACTTTGTCCTTAAAATAATTTCTTGCTTCCTTGTCTACTTCAGAAGAAAGTTTATTTCTTTTATCAAACATAGTTAGCAATATTCCTCTAATTGAAAGTGAAGGATTTAAATTTTCTTTTATTCTATCAATTGTTTTAACTAATTGTGTAATTCCTTCCAAAGCAAAGAATTCAGTCTGCAAAGGAACCAATAACTCGTCAGAGGCTACTAAAGACATAATAGTAAGCAAGCTCAAGGAAGGAGGACAGTCTATAAATATGTTATCATATTTTTTTAATAAACCAGTTTTTTCGGATAATAAAATTTCTTTCAACAAAAAAGCTCTCTTCGAGTCACTTGCAGTCTCAACTTCTAAACCAGATAAATTTACATGTGATCCTACGATATCTAAATTTTGTATATTAGTTTTTTGTATTGACTGCTTAAGACTGATTTTTTTGATCAATAAATTATAAATATTTTTATCTTCATCACTATTACTTTTGCCAAACCCTGTTGTAGCGTTTCCTTGTGGATCTAGATCGACAACAAGATTTGTTTGACCCATAATGGACAGTGAAGCAGCTAAATTTATTACCGTTGTAGTTTTCCCTACTCCGCCCTTTTGATTAATCACCGAAATTGTTGTCGTCATTTTTTAAAATCGACTATAATTATTTTAGAGTCATCATTTGTTATACTATTTTCAAGTTTATAATCGTATTTTTCTTTATTTAAAGCTTTTTTTAAATCTTCATGTGCGTTTTGACCTTTTAAAATTATTAATTTATGTGAGTTTTTAGCGATTTCACGTGAAACTTGTATTACTGACTCTAATTTTTTAAAAGCTCTACACACTATGTAATCTGAATCTATAAAATCATCATAAATATTACCACGTATTTCAGTTTTTAAAGATAACCTATCACTTATAACTTGTAAAAAAGCCCTTTTAACTGGTGACTTTTCATACAATTTCACGTGAAAGTGCTTATTTTTGCTAAATAAAGCTAAAATCAAGCCAGGAAAACCAGCTCCTGAGCCTAAGTCTGACAAAGAGCCTTTAGAGAAGTCAATAAATTTTACAAGTTGAGCCGAATCAAGGATATGTCTATGCCAAATTACATTCTCTGTACTTTTAGAGATAAAATTATGCTTTCTATTTGCCTTGAGCAATTCATCTATGAATATTTTAATCTCAGATATGGTTTTCGAGTTAAAATTAAGATGATTCTGTAGGATATTTATAACTTCATTATTCTGCATTAAGCAGAAGCTTTTAATTTAAGCTTTTTAATATGAGATAATAAGATTATTACAGCTGCAGGGGTAATACCGTCTATTCTTATAGCCTGTCCTAACGTTTTAGGCCTAATAGAAATAAGCTTGGACTTGACCTCATTAGACAATCCGCTTAAATTTTCATAATTTAAATCATTCGGTATGATAACTGACTCATCTTTTTTAAAAGATTTAATATCTCGCTCTTGTCTCTTCAAATAACCCATGTAATGAGCATCTGTTACAACCTGCTTTTCTATTGAGTCAGAAAATACAGGTATGTCAGTAAATATCTGCCTTATTTTTGCCATATTAACTTTTCGTTGGCCCATAACTTCCAAACATGATCTTTTAACTCCATCCATTGCAATTTTAATATCATATTTTTTTGCTTCATTTGGAGTAAGGAATTTCGATTCTAAAAAATTATTAAGTGAAGAAATATTTTTTTTCTTCTCAGAGAATATTTTTATTCTTTCAGATCCTACTACGCCCAAATTTATGGCAAGATCTGTTAGTCTCTGATCTGCGTTATCAGCTCTTAAAGTTAATCTATATTCTGCTCTAGATGTAAACATTCGATAAGGTTCCGTAACACCTTTTGTTATCAGGTCATCAATCATGACACCGATGTAAGAAGTTGATCTATCTAAAACGAATTCGGATTTATTTTTAATTTTCAAAGCAGCGTTAATTCCAGCTATCAAACCTTGTGCAGCTGCTTCCTCATAACCAGTAGTACCGTTAATTTGTCCTGCAAGAAATAATGATTTAATTTTTTTAGTTTCTAACGTAGCGTTAAGCTCTCTCGGATCAACGTAATCGTATTCAATTGCATAACCAGCCCTCTTCATCTTAACATGCTCTAAACCCTTGATTTTAGCCAATATTTTAAGCTGAATCTCCTCTGGAAGTGAAGTCGATATACCATTTGGGTAAATAGTATTGTCCTTTAATCCTTCGGGTTCAAGAAATATTTGATGTTGATGTTTCTCTTTAAATTTTACAATTTTATCTTCAATAGAAGGACAATATCGTGGTCCTACACCTTTAATGTTTCCAGAATACATTGCGCTTCGAGAAATATTATCACCAATAATTTTGTGAACTTCGTTATTAGTATAAGTCATCCCACATTTGATTTGTTTGTTGTCAATTTTGTTTGTGAGAAAAGAAAAATAGTAATGGACATCATCAGCTGGTTGCATTTCCAAATCATCATAGTTAATTGTACTACCATCTAGTCTTGGTGGTGTTCCTGTCTTTAATCTTCCTATTTGCATTTCAAATTTTGCTAATTGTTCACTTAAACCTGTAGATGGTTTCTCATCGTACCTACCCGCCGGTATTTGAGTTTCACCTATATGTATTAATCCGTTAAGGAAAGTGCCAGTAGTTAAGATTAGCTCTTTAGTTCTCACTTCATTTCCACTTTGACATACAAAACCTATAACTTTATCACCCTCAAATAAAAATTTAACAACAGGATCTGCCACTACCTCTAAATTCTTGTAATTTAGTAAAATTTTTTGCATATGCTCTTTGTAAAGAACTCTATCTGACTGAGTACGTGGTCCCTGAACCGCTGGACCTCTACTTCTATTTAATAATCTAAATTGAATACCTGATTTATCGGCTACAACGCCCATTACACCATCTAAAGCATCTATTTCTCTTACAAGATGCCCTTTTCCAAGTCCACCGATAGCAGGGTTGCAAGACATCTCACCAATAGTCTCTATTTTATGTGTAAAAAGGGCTGTATTTACGCCCATTCTAGCGGATGCTGCTGCTGCTTCACATCCGGCATGTCCACCCCCTATTACTACAACATCATAGCTTTGTTTAGTCATAAGACGAATGTAACGCGGTATATTAGGAATACAAGAGGTATTTTATTTACCTATACAAAAGTCTTTAAATATAGATCCAAGGATTTCCTCGACATCAACCTTACCGACAATACTTCCAAGATGTCGTGTAGCCATTCTTAGGTCTTCTGCAGCAAGTTCAAGGTCTTTTGTTGGATCTTTCTTAAGAAACTTATCTATCTCTTTAAGACATTCATTAAGCTTAATTCTATGCCTTTCTCTTGTTATTAAAGCACTATTATTTGATGTGAATTTTTTACTTAGCTTCGCTTTAACTAAATTTATCAATTTATCGATATTTTTATTATTTTTTACTGAAACTAAAACAGTATCAACATCAAATTTATGATTGTGCTTATCTGAAACATCTGATTTATTTAAAAGAACTATAGTATCTTTATTAATTATACTCTGTATTTCTTTATTAATTTTATTAGATGAATTATCTATTACTACAATATTTAAATCTGCTTCTTTTGATTTTCCTAGAGCTAAAGAAATACCTTTTTTTTCAACTTCGTTTTTAGCTTCTCTTATACCAGCGGTATCAGCTAAAATTACAGGATAGCCATCTAAATTTAAATAGGTTTCTATAACATCTCTTGTTGTGCCGGCTTCATCAGAAACAATTGCCACTTCCCTTTTTGAAAGCAAGTTCAACAACGATGATTTACCTGCGTTTACTTCTCCTGTGATTGAAACTCTAAACCCATTCCTAATTTTTTCTCCAACTTTATTATCTTCAATAATTTTAGATATTTCTGAATGAATTTCTTTAATTGAATTGTGAGCATCTTTTAAAACTTTTTCAGGTAAATCTTCCTCAGCAAAGTCTATTTTGGCCTCTATAAAAGCCAGAGACTTTACTAATTTTTCTCTCAAATCATTATAATAATTTGAAGCATTACCTTGAACTAATTTTACAGCTTGGTTTCTTTGAAGCTCTGTTTCAGCATGGATTAAATCACCTATACTTTCAGCTTTTAAAAGATCAATTTTATTATTTTGAAAAGCTATTTTTGTAAATTCTCCAGGTTCAGCTAATCTACAATTTTCTTGTTCTGATAGAGCCTTCAATAAAGCATTGATAACAGCATTACTTCCATGGACCTGAAACTCGGCTAGATCGTCACCAGTATAGCTATTAGGCCCGGGAAACCACAATAATAAAGCCTCCGGGTCTATTATTTTATTGTTTTTAGGGTCATAAAATTTACAGTAATTGACCTCATTAGTATTGATTTCTTTTAATTTCGTTAAATTCTTACATACTTTAAGAGTATCTTTGCCTGATACTCTTACGATGGCTATTCCTGACGGACCTCTGCCTGATGAAAGCGCATAAATATTCATTGAATTAAATTGATAAACCTTGATTAGAAATAAATTTGCTTATTTTTTTAAGAGTATCATTTTTCGAAATATTTTTCAAAATTGTTTCTTTAAATGGATTTAATAATTTATTTGGTTTAAAGAAGTTATGAGTTAGATCAATTCCTATACCAGTAATAATATTCTCGGATTTTCTATTACTTGTAAATTCTTCAAGGGCAGGAGTGCTTTTTAAAGACATGCCTAATTCTGTGTAATATTTAAAAATCTTTTGTAATTTATTAATGTCTCTTAATACGAGATTAAAACCTTGACCTGCTACGGGATGAACAGTGTGCAATCCCTCACCTAGAATAAGAATATCATTTTTATAATAGGTTCTTTTTAAATTTAGAATCAGCGGATAAGATTGCTGATTTGAAATCTGTATTTTATTTGTTTTTAAAACTTTAGAAATTTTAGATTTAACAATGGAGTTAATATCTTTTGTCGGAAAATCTTTATTTACGCTCCACACAAATGAAAAATTATTTTTTGAAAAAGGAAGTATTGCTAGTGGCCCTTCTTTTAAAAAATATTGAGCAGTATTTAAATTTTTTAAATTATGTTTTACATACCCTGTAATAGCGATTTCTTTGTAATCTTTATTTAATGATCTTTTATCAACTATACTTTGATAGATTTTTGATGATCTGCCTAAACATAATAATTTCATATCGTAACCATTCAAATCTTTTAATTCATTAATATTTTTTTGAAGAGTTTTGATTTTTTTCTTCTTAATTTCTTTTATTAGAATTTGTTTGATTTTGTCGTTCTCAAAGACGTACATAAGATTTTTGCTTTCTTCATTAAAATTTAAGAAATTCATGTTCTGATCTTTTGTTTCGTAGAAAAGATCAATCTTTTTGGAAGGCCAAAATAACTTTTTATCTAGTTTATCTATGAGTTTGTTTAAAAACTCATAATTAGAGGCAGAAATAGCTGTTGTTCTTTTATCTTTAGAATGCTTATTTTTTCTAGATATTAAGTCGACTTCCAAACCTACTAATTTGTTTAATGCTAAAGCAGCCATTAAACCTGAAAGACCGTCTCCAACTATGCAAATTCTCTGTTTTTTCATATTAAAATTTTTCTCACTTTCATAAAAATGGTAAAAAGTACGTAAAACGATTCGATATGAATACAAACTTTTTTAATAGTGTAACAAATTTTTTAAAAAAACGAACCTTTGAATTTATAGGATTAATCTTAATTTCAACGAGTATCGGACTAGCAATAGCATTTACCACATATTCGCCAGAAGACCCGTCTTTTGTCTATGGTAATAGGGACTTTGAAATTAAAAATTTCTTTGGGATATATGGAAGTAGTATAGCAGATTTTCTTTTACAAAGTTTTGGTCTAGTTTCGTTTTTAATTTTAGCTAATTTTTTGTTTTGGGGCATTAACTTAATAATTCAAAAAGAAATCAAAAGAATAATATTAAAATTATTCTTGGTTGTTTCATATTTAATCTTAGGTACTATTTTTATTTATATTACCTTTAACAATTCATTCTGGCTTATCGATAATGGTAACTCGGGTTTTGTTGGAAAGATTGGTTACGAAATTTTAAGCACATGGTTTCCATATATTGATAATACATACTCAGCTTATGGTTTGTTATTACTTACCTTAATTTTTTTTATTTTTTCAGCAGATTTGAATATAAAGAAAATAATTATTGGGACTTTTTCTATAATTGCTTCACTGTTTAGAAGAAAAGAAAATACTATTCCTGACGTAAATTTAGAAGCAAATCCTACAGAGGAGAAGAATGAAATCATTGAAAGACCACAACAATCATTTTCTTTTGATGACTTAACTCAATCAGAAAAACCATCAACTGGTTTAAAGTTAAAATATAAACTGCCAGTGATAGATTATTTAGATAAAAGTTCTACAAAGTTAAATGCGTCTGAATTAAATAAAAATCGTCCTGATGGTGAGTTTATGGAAAAAATTCTTTTAGATTTTGGTATTGACGGGAAAATTAAAGCAATTAATAATGGTCCAGTTGTAAGTTTATATGAGTTTGAACCAGCTCCTGGAGTGAAAGTTTCAAAAGTAATAAATTTGTCTGAAGATTTAGCCCGAAATACTAGTTCAACATCAGCAAGGGTTTCAGTAATTCCTGGCAAAAATACTGTAGGTATCGAGATACCAAACGATACAAGAGAAAGTGTATCGCTTCGAGAAATTATCTCTTACGAAAAGTTTCAAAAGAAAGATATTAAATTGCCCATAGCTCTTGGAAAAAGTATATCAGGCATGCCTATCGTAGGAGATCTTACGTCAATGCCTCACTTATTAATAGCTGGTACGACAGGTTCAGGTAAGTCAGTTTGTATTAATACGATTATTGTTTCATTACTTTACAAATTAAATCCTGATCTTTGTAAGTTTATTTTAATTGATCCTAAGATGTTAGAGTTATCTACTTACGAGGGTATTCCTCATTTATTGACTCCAGTAATCACTGATGCAAAAAAAGCAACATCTGCTTTGGCTTGGACAGTGAAAGAAATGAATAGCAGATACAAACTTATGAGCAAAGTTGGAGTGAGAAACATCGATGGTTACAATGCTAAACATAAATTAAAGATGCCTTACATCGTTGTAGTAGTTGATGAAATGTCTGATTTAATGCTTGTTGCTGGCAAAGAAATAGAAAACTACATTCAAAAATTATCACAAATGGCAAGAGCTGCAGGAATACACATCATCATGGCGACCCAAAGACCAAGTGTTGATGTCATCACGGGTACGATTAAAGCAAACTTTCCAACAAGAGTTTCTTTTCAAGTGAGCTCTAAAATAGATAGTAGAACAATTTTAGGAGAGCAGGGCGCAGAACAGTTATTAGGTAAAGGTGATATGCTATTCATGTCATCAGCAAATAGAATTGTTAGAATTCATGGTCCGTTCGTTTCAGAAAATGAAATAGAGAAAATTGTAAACTACATTAGAGCGCAGGGTGAGCCAGATTATATGGATGAAATAACTGCACATACAAGTAGTGAAACTTCTTCTACAGCAGAGGGAGACGGCGATGAAGACGAACTGTACTCACAAGCAGTTGATATAATTAAGTCAGAAGGAAAAGCTTCAACCAGTTTCTTACAAAGAAAATTACAAATTGGCTATAATAGAGCAGCTAGAATTATTGATATGATGGAAGAAAAAGGTATTGTCAGTAAAGCAAATCATGTTGGTAAACGTGAAGTTCTATAAAATTTTCATAATATTTATTTTACTATCAGTAAATCTTTCTGCAGATGAAAAAGATCAAATAGTCGCTCAATTAAAAAATTTGAACTCATTAGAATTTACATTTGATCAAGTGGTAAATGACAAAACTGAAAAGGGGAGTTGTCTTTTAGAATTTCCTGGTAAATTAAAATGTGATTATTTTGATGATAAAAAAAAAGAGTTAATAATAAATAAGAAAAGATTAGCAATAACGCAAAAGAGATATAATAAAACCTACTATTATCCTATTTCAAAATCTCCGTTCCTAAATATTTTGTATAAAGATAAACTTCTAGAAATTGTAAAATCTGGGAAGTTGGAATTATCTGATCAAATTATAAAATTAATTTATTTTGATGAAAACGAGATAACGGTTTTCTTCGAAAAGAAAACATTAGATTTAAAAGGTTGGCAAATAATTGACCAGTATAACAATAATATAAGTTTCTCTTTGAACATTGTTGCTAAAAATGATGTCTTTAAAAAAGGAACTTTTAAAATCCCTGAGATGAATTAAGCTACAAAATCGATTTCTTCTTCTTTAAATATTTCAAAACCTTTCGACTTATAATTTTGCAACGCGCGTTTGTGATCTAAACTACAAGTGTGAACCCACATTCTTCCTGGATTTTTTCTCGATGCGCTGGCAATAGCGTGATTAACAAGCGTAGATCCTAGTTTTAAACCTCTAAATTCTTTTAAAACTCCCATATTTATTAATTCGATTTCGTTAGAACCTGGATGATATTCTTGTTCATAATAACCAACGAGATCATCTCCTTTTTTTAAAACATGAGTTTCTAAATTTATATTTGATACATACTTAATCCATTCTTTATCAGACCAAAGAAGCCTATCTCTCCAGTAATGATCTAGACCTATTTGTTTGTAAAAAAATTTATTCAATTGAAAATCATTTTTATCATCTAAAATGATTTTATAATTTTCGGGAAGATTCAGATCGATAGTATTTGAAAAATCTTTTATTTCTAAAAAATATCTTTTTACTTTTGAAATCATTAGCTTACCATCTTTCCTATCTTTTCACCTGCAAAAATATGAAAATGTAGATGGGGAACTTCTTGTCCTCCATCGCTACCAATATTTGTAAGAGCTCTATAACCTTTATCTTTTGAGCCTATTAAGTTTGCTACATGTGTTACGGCTTTATTTAATTCGACAATCTCTTTATCAGAGGCTTTATTATTGAAATCATCTAGATCAACATATTCACCTTTTGGAATTACTAATACGTGCACTTTCTTTTGAGGATTAATGTCATGAAAAGCTAAAACATGATCGTTTTCATAAACTTTCTTGTAAGGAATTTCTCCTCTAAGAATTTTTGCGAATATATTATTTTTATCGTAACTCATTTTTGTCTTTTTTTTAGCTCACTCATAACATCTTCAATCTTGATATTATTGGCCTCAAGATAAACCATCAAATGATAAATTACATCTGCTGCCTCGTGTATTTTATTAGAGTTTTGTTCAACGGCCTCGATTAATTCTCCTACTTCCTCTTTAACTTTTGCAACACTTAAGCTTTTATCGTTAAGAAGTTTATTCGTATAAGATTTGTCAGGAGAAGAATTTTTTCTCTCTCTAATAGTTTGCATTAATTGTTCTAGGTTTTCAAACATTTTATAATCTTACCGATACATTCTTAGAATTCAAATATTCTTTAGCTTCTTTAATTTTATATTCACCATAATGGAAAATAGAAGCTGCTAGAACCGCACTTGCCCCACCTTTCACTATTCCATCGAAGAGATGATCTAAAGTTCCAACACCACCTGATGCAATAACAGGAATATTAGTGCTATCTGTAATTACTTTTAATAATTCAACGTCATAACCAGACTTTGTTCCATCTCTATCCATAGAAGTTAATAGGATTTCTCCTGCTCCATTTGTTTCCACTTGTTTAGCGAATTCTACAGCATCAATACCTGTTTTGTTTCTACCGCCATGAGTAAAGACTTCCCATTTATTATCTGAAACTTTTTTAGCATCGATAGCTACAACAATACACTGTGAACCAAATTTTTTAGACGCTTCTTTTACGAAACTAATATCTTTAACTGCTGCTGTATTAATAGAAACTTTATCTGCACCAGCTAATAATAAATCAGTTATATTTTGAATAGTTCTAACTCCACCACCGACAGTTAAAGGAACAAAACATTCTTTTGCAGTTTTTCTTACAATATCAATAATTGTCTCTCTATTTTCATTCGATGCGGTTATATCTAAAAAACAAATCTCATCAGCTCCTCCGTCACTGTAAATCTTAGCTTGTTCAACTGGATCTCCGGCATCTTTTAATTCGACAAAGTTAATGCCTTTAACTACTCTTCCATTTTTAACATCTAAACAAGGTATAATTCTATTTTTAAGCACTGATCTCCTTCGCTAATTCATCAAGTTTAATATCACCATCATAAATAGCCTTACCAATAATTATACCTTCAATTTTATTATTGTTTAACTCTTTAGCTTTCTTAATATCATTTATTGAAGAAACACCTCCTGAAATCACAACAGGACAATTAGAAACCTCTGCAATTTTTACTGTTTCATCAAAGTTGGGGCTATTCTTCATTCCATCTCTATTTATATCTGTATAAATAATTCTGCTCACTCCATAACTATTGACTTCTTTAAGAAAATCTATGGTTTTAATATTTAGATTTTCTTTCCAGCCTGATACAGAAAGATTTCCATCCTTTGCGTCTAATCCTAAAGCAATTTGATTTTTATATTTTTTACACGCCTCTTTTAAAAATTCTTTATTTTTGATCGCGCCACTTCCTAAAATTACTTTCTCAACGCCTGCATTGATATATTGCTTAATACTATCGATGGATCTAACCCCACCTCCTATTTCGATCCTCAAATCATACTTGCTTACTATTTCTTTAATTATATCTAAATTAACTGTTTTACCTGTTAATGCTCCATCTAAATCAACAATATGTAAATTTTTAAAACCGTGTTCTTTATATTTACCTGCTTGATCAATAGGTGAAGTTTTATATTCAGTTTTATTTTCAAAGTCTCCTTTGATTAATCTCACACACTTTTTATCTTTTATGTCTATAGCTGGAAATATTTTCATTTTTGATTTTTTTTCTTTTCTTTCCTCCAAAGAATAAAAAATAATAAAATAAGGGCTGGTTGTAAAATCACAAATATAATTATGTTTGCTAAGTAATACCCAAATCCATATTCGCCAGGTGTACCTCCAATTACCTGAAGAATGTAAACACAAAGCATAAAAAAGTCTGTAATAATTTTCTCAAACATTTTAAATTTTTATAAAATTTTCAATTATTTTTAATCCAATTTTGTCACTTTTCTCAGGATGAAATTGTGTTCCAAACAAATTTTCCTTCTCAACCGTACAAACAATCTTTGATGAATAATCTGTTGTACCTGAAATAACTGATTTATCTTCGGGTATAAATTCGTAGCTATGTACAAAGTACATGTGAGATTTATTTTTAATGTCTTTAAATAATTTGCTTTCTTTTTGAATGTCTATTTCATTCCAACCAATGTGTGGAAGTTTAAATTTACCATTTTGATTATCAATTTTAGAAACTTTTCCAGCAATCCATCCTAAACCTTTAGTTTCAGCTTCTTCATAACCAACGTCTGCAAACATCTGTAAACCCACACAAATACCTAATAAAGGTTTTTTATTTGTTATCGTAAATTCTTTGAGTGTTTCAACCAAACCATTGATACTATTTAAAGAGTCTACGCAGCTTTTAAATGAACCTTGTCCAGGTAGAACAATCTTATCACTCGATTTTATTTTATTAACATCAGAAGTTACTTCTAGATTAACTTTGTCTTTAGCAACCTCTGTAAAAGAGTTAATGACTGAGCTTATATTGCCCGATTGGTAGTCAACAATTGTGACGTTCATCAAATTTAAATAGAGCCTTTGGTCGAAGGTATTGAATTTTTAATTCTTTTATCAATTTCTAGAGCATCTTTTAATGATCTAGCTAAACCTTTGTAACAAGACTCAATTTTGTGGTGACTATTCTCACCGTAAATATTTTCTACGTGTAAAGTTACACCAGCAGATTGCGAAAAAGCTTGAAACCATTCTTTAAATAGCTCTGTGTCCATCTCCCCTAATTTTTCTACTTTTAAATTGACTTTCCAAATTAGATAAGGACGGTTAGATACATCTATCGATACTCTGCTTAATGTTTCGTCCATTGGTATCATTGTTGAAGCATATCTTTTTATACCTTTCCGGTTACCAGCTGCTTTTTTAATAGCTTCGCCAATAGCTATACCTGTATCTTCTGTAGTGTGATGTAAGTCTATATGAGTATCACCTTTAGCACTTACCTCTAAATCAATTAAAGAATGCTTAGAAAGTTGTTCTAGCATATGATCAAGAAAACCAATCCCAGTTTTAATTTTATATTTACCTTTACCGTCTAAATTAACGGAAACAGAAATACTGGTTTCTTTTGTTTTTCTACTAATCTTTGCTTTTCTTGCCATAAATTAACTCTGAATTATCTTTGATATATATATAATCGGTCATTTTATCAATAAATCAGATTTACTATTGAAGATCTAAAAATAATCTCCACATATAACATCATGAATACAGCTGAAAAGTGGCATGGAACAACAATTGTCTTGCTTAGAAAAAATGGTGAAACTGTTGTGGCTGGGGACGGTCAAGTTAGCTTAGGTAATACTGTTTTAAAAAGTAAAGCCAAGAAAGTAAGAAAAATTGAAAGTAGAGGAGTAATAGCAGGATTCGCAGGTTCAACTGCTGATGCACTTACTTTGTTTGAAAGATTAGAAGCAAAATTAGAAAAACATGCAGGTAATTTACAAAGAGCAGCAGTAGAACTAGCTAAAGATTGGAGAAGTGATAAATTTTTAAGAAGGTTAGAAGCTTTGATGGCTGTAGCAGATAAAAAGCATAGTTTTATAATTTCTGGAACAGGAGATGTTTTAGAACCTGAGGATGGAATAATTGGAATTGGATCAGGTGGAAATTATGCTCTCGCGGCTGCAAAGGTGTTAGCTGAAACTGATATGAGCGCTGAAGATATAGCAAGAAAATCAATTAAAGTTGCATCAGACATATGTGTATTTACTAATAACAATGTTACAGTGGAAAAAGTTTAATATGGCACCAACTAATAAAGTTACAAATTTAAAAGTAGTAAAAAAAGATAAAATGACTTCTAAAGTAAGCGCCCTATCTCCAAGAGAAATTGTTTCGGAGTTAGATAGATACGTAATTGGCCAAAAGGATGCAAAAAAAGCAGTAGCGGTTGCATTGAGAAACAGATGGAGAAGACAAGCTTTATCAGATGAGATGAGAGATGAGGTTCTTCCAAAAAATATTTTAATGATCGGACCGACAGGGGTTGGTAAAACAGAAATTTCTAGAAGGCTTTCTAAATTAGCGGAGGCTCCTTTTATAAAAGTCGAAGCAACGAGATTCACAGAAGTTGGTTATGTAGGGAGAGATGTAGAACAAATCATTAGAGATTTAATTGAAATAGCAATAGCTATGGAGAGAGAAAAGAAGAGAAAAGAAGTTAAAGCAAAAGCAGAATTGAAAGCAGAAGAAAAAGTATTAGATGCACTTGTAGGTAATAAAGCAAGTGTAGCAACAAGAGAAAGTTTTAGAAAAAGGTTAAGAACTGGTGACTTAGATGACAATGAAATTGAAATAGAAGTTCAAAATACTTCTTCTCCACTTCAAGGTTTCGAAATACCTGGAATGCCTGGTGGAAATGTAGGAATGGTAAATCTTGGAGATATTCTTGGAAAATCTATGGGCGGTAAAAAAGGTAAAAAGAAAAAAATGACTGTTAAAGAATCCCATGACATCTTAGTTGCGCAAGAATCTGACAAAATGATCGAGGAAGATAAAATTATTACTGAAGCAAAAAAAGCAACTGAGGAAAATGGGATAGTTTTCTTAGATGAAATTGACAAAGTCTCTGCAAGAAGTGACAGGGTAGGTGGAGATGTATCTAGAGAAGGAGTGCAAAGAGACCTGTTACCCCTTATAGAGGGTACAACTGTGAGCACTAAGCACGGTCCAATTAAAACTGATCATATTTTATTTATCGCTTCAGGAGCATTCCAATTAGCTAAACCATCTGATTTACTGCCAGAATTACAAGGTAGATTGCCAATAAGAGTTGAGTTAGATGCACTTAAAGAAGAAGATTTTAAAAGAATTCTTAAGGAACCAGATAACAGCTTAATAAAACAATATAAAGAATTATTAAAAACTGAGAATGTAAATCTGAAATTTACAGATGACGGGATTGATATGCTTGCAAAAATCTCAGCAGAGGTAAATTCCTCGGTTGAAAATATTGGTGCCAGAAGACTTCACACCATTATTGAAAAAGTTTTAGATGATATTAGTTTCAATGCAACCGACAGAGCAGGAGAAACAATTACGGTTGATCAAAAATACGTTCAAGATAACTTAGGAAATTTAGTAAAAGACACTGATTTATCTAAATTTATACTATAAATTTTTCAGCTTTATTATTATTGCTCCTTCGCCACCATCTTTTTTCTCAGCATCATTAATTGAGATAATAAGTTTGTTTAAGTCTGAATTTGACTTTATAAATTCTGGCACAGAATACTTCAGTTTACCTAAATCTTTTGAGATATAAGTGTCAGCTTCGTTCGTTGAATGTAATCCTTTGCCAGTTATTAAAACTAATTCTTTATATTTATTTTTGATACAGTATTCCAAAATCTGTCTTACCTTGTTGTTTGCTTCCTCTAAGGTAAATCCATGTAAATCAAATTTATATCGCTCTCTTCTCTGAGTTTTGTTAGAAATATCTTCATCCTTATCATAAATACCCGAAGGATTTTTTACATATTGTTCCCAGATTTTTTTATCTTCTTGGTTAGGTTCTTTTTTCTTTATCACTTACTGATAATTTGGGACAAATGCCAATTGGGGTCTTTTTGTTTTATATTTCTACTAAAAATCCAGCTGTCAGTAACAAATTTAATCTTATCTGGGTTGCCTTCAATAATTTTATTTTCTTTATCCTTTTTAACTGATATTACCTCTGCAACAAATTTAACTGTAGCATATAAATTATCTTTAATTTTTTCATACTTTTCAACTGAAGATTCTTTTACACCTATAAATGTGAATTCAGACTTTATACCTTCTTTATTTCTAACTTTTATAGCTTCGGAAAAATTAGAAAACATACTAGATGACAATAAACTTTTTAATTTGATTAAATCACCATTCGCAAATGAGCTTAGTATGGTCTCATAAGCAATTTCTGCGCCTCTTAGAAACTCTTTTTTGTCTTTTCCTTCCAAAGTCTCTAAATCTTGTTTAACTGGTTTAATATCTTTTTTGGGTATGTTGAATTCTTTTTCTGCAAAACTTGGGTAAACTTTGGACTCGTGACCTGTTTTTCTACCTAAAATGCTTCTTAGCCGCAAGATTATAAATCCAGCAATCATACCTAATAAGATTATATCTAAATATCCAAAACTATTACTCATAATTTGATAAATATACCTTAATCATATATTTTTGTATCAGACAAATGAACCCATTATTTTTATTATTTATAGCTATACCAGCCTTAGAAGTATTCTTATTCATCGAAATAGGAGCACAGATAGGTGCTATCGTGACAATCGCTCTTATTTTTCTCACAGCAGTAATTGGTATTTACTTTGCAAAACTGCAAGGGATTCAAACATTAAAATCAGGTATGGTAAATATGTATCAAAAAAAAGTACCGGTTTACGAATTAATCTCTGGAGCTTCTATCGCAATTGCAGCTTTATTATTAATTTTTCCTGGTTTCTTTACAGATTTTATTGGTTTCTTACTTTTAGTACCTTTGACAAGAAAAATTTTGTTCACTTCTGCTTTTAGAAATAAAATAAAACAAGAGAAACAGAATCAGAATAAAACTATTGATGGAGAAATAATAGAAAATAAAAAAGATGAGCTATAAAATTATAGGTAAGTATATCAAAGATTTAAAATTTAATATACCAAACCCTAAAGCTTTTTTTCTTCTCTCAAAAAATATCTCTAACTACAAAATTAGTATAGATATTAAGAGCGCCCAAGTTAAACAAAACATAATTGAAGTTTTAACAAGTTTAAGCCTTAATCCTACTAAAGATGGTTTTGAGACAATTGATACTAAAATAATTTTTTCAACGATCATAGAGCTTGATAAAGAAAATACAAAAAAAGACGAAATGGAAAAGATTATACTTATAGAAGTTCCCACTAAAATTTATTCTGAGTTAAGAAAAATATTTGTATTTATGTTTGAAAATTCAGGTTTTAAAGATGTGCGAATAAGTGAAACGGTTGATTTTGAGCAACTTTACAAAATGAGAAAAGTTCAATAATAATTTTTTTTTATCTCAGATTTCAAAAAATCTTTATGTTTTTTTATTTCGGACTCAGATATTTTGACAACTAATTTGTTGTATTCTTTAATATTATTTATTTTTTGTTCAGAACTATTTATTAAATCAAATTTAGGTTCTTTAGCATCTAGTAAATTTATATAAACTTCTCTTAATAGTTCACAATCTAATAATGCATTATGTTTAACTCTTCGAGAGAGATCTATATTAAATCGTTTACAAAGTGCATCCAAAGAATTTGACGATCCTGGAAATTTGTTCCTTGCAATATCAAGAGAGTCAATCACGAATTCTCTATTAATTTTATCTTTTTTTAAATTACTTAATTCACCATCTAAAAATCCTAAGTCGAAAGGTGCATTATGAATAATAATCTTTTTACCTTTGATAAAATTTAGAAATTCTTCAGCGATTTTATCAAATGGTTCCTTGTCACTTAAAAATTTTTCAGAAAAACCGTGAACTTTATAAGCTTCTTCAGGCACACTTCTTTTAGGATTGATAATTTTGTGAAAAATTTTTCCAGTAGCGATTAGGTCTTTTGTTTCAATACAAGCTATCTCAACAACTTTATGTCCATCTTTAAAAGATAAACCAGTTGTTTCTGTATCTAAAAAAATTTCACTCATAATTTCTCATTATAGCTAATAAGTTTTTTTTTAAAATATTTAAATTTTTTTCATTAACAACTACATGGTTGCAAAATTTTATTTTATTTTTATCTTTTAACTGCTTATTATTTAATAAAATAAATAATTTTTGATCGCCTTTTTTTGATTTAAATCTTTTAAATCTTACTTTTTTTTTTGCTTTTATAAATATAATTATATCAAAATATTTCATTAATTTACTCTCAATTAATAAAGGTATCTCATAAAAAAGGAATTTCTTGCTTTTATTTTGTGAAGTAAATTTCTTCATTTTTTTTCTAACCAGTGGATGAATAATCTTTTCTAATTTTTTAATATAATTTTTATTGGTTAGAATTATTTTTTTTAAGTTCTGTTTTAAGTTGATATTGTTATTTATCTTTAATTTTTTTCTTATAAAAATTTTAAAGCTCTCACTTTTGTATAATTTTCTAACTTCTTTATCTGCGCTAAAAAGAGGGCCGTAATTTTTCGATAATATTTTACTAGCTGTTGTTTTGCCTGATGCTATTGAACCTGTAATACCAATCTTTTTCATTTCAATTTTGAGTTTAACAACTCTATTAATTTATCGTCAATTTCAGGATTAATTTTGTTCCATAAATAAAAAGATTTCTGGCCTTGATAAATAAACATATCAAGTCCATTAAAAACTTTTTTTCCTTCTTCTTTTAAATATTTATAAGTTTTTGTTTCTATAGGGTTATAAATTGTATCAATATAGATGACTTCATTCTTGGTATTAGAAAAATTGAACATGAAATCTTGTCCATTTTTAAGTCCAAGACTTGTTGCATTAATAATAATATCAAAGTTTTTTATTTCGTTCTGCAACTTTTCCCAAGGTAATATATTTAATAAATTAAATTTTTTCTTTAAAAAAATACATTTTTCATTAGTTCTATTTGTTATTGTAATATGTCTTATTCCCGATTTTTGAATCGAAAGAATAACAGATGGTGATACGCCCCCTGCTCCTATTATAAGAGCTTTTTTATTATTAGTATTGTCAATTTCTTTAAGATAAGCAGCTTGAAGACCATAAACGTCTGTGTTCTCGCCAATAACAATATCTTGGTTATCTAAAAGAACCGTGTTTACTGATCCAGTAAGTTCAGCGTCATTAATAACTTTATCAATATGATTTATTATTTTTTGTTTAAAGGGCAAGGTCACATTTATGCCTGATATAAACCCATCTTTAATTCTTTTAATAACAAGTGACAATTCCTTATCGGTTGTTTCAATTATAGAATACTCTGCATCAATTCCATATTTTTCAAACCAATATTTATGCAACACTGGTGACAAGGAATGTTTAATAGGACTCCCAATAATACCAAATAACTTTTTCATTTTTCAAATTGTTTCATATAATTTATAATTTCCTTAATTGGCAGACCCATAATAGAATCTTTTTCACCTTTAACATACTCGAATAGATCTAATCCATCTGCTTCTATTTGATATACGCCGTAAGCAAGTAAAGTTTGCGTTTCAATTTTTGATAAATATCTAGATAGATCTTTTTCACTCAGGTTTTTCATTTTGAGCTCAGAGGTATCTGAATGATTCCATATCATTGATCCGTTTTTGGAAATACACACTGAACTTATTAGATAATGTTTTGAATTATTTAGTTTTTTTAAAATTTCAAAGGCTTCTTCTCTAGAATTTGGTTTGTTAATCAATTCATTATTTAGAGAAATTACGCTATCAGCGCCTAAAACCATACGGTCAGGATTTTTGTTGCTTACTTTTATAGATTTTAGTTCAGCTAAGTTTTTAGATACAGATAGTGGATTTGCTCCTTCAGCAAGAAGAGACTCTTTAACTTCCTCTTCATCTAAATTTGATACTATAACTTCGTTTTCAATCTTGTACTTATCCAAGATTTTTTTTCTTACGCCGCTTTGAGATGCTAAAATCAATTTCATTTATTTTTCTTAATCTCTATTATTTTTAAAATAGATGCAGCTGTTTCCTCAACTGATCTCCTAGTTACATCAATTATAGGCCAATTATTTTTTTTAAATAACTTTTTAGAGTCTTCTACCTCTTTTTTTATAGTGTCTAAATCTGTATACTCTTTTAAGTTTTGATCTCTCATTATTGCAACTCTATTACGTCTTATATCAGATAGTCTTTCTGGATCTGCTACAAGACCAACGATGCATGATGATTGATTGGTGTATAAATCTTTAGGAATTTTCTGATCTAAAACCAGGGGAATATTCACAGTTTTAAGCCCTCTATTAGCGAGATATATTGATGTAGGTGTTTTACTTGTTCGACTTACCCCTAATAAAACTACATCAGCATTGTTAATATCATCAACTTTTTTTCCATCATCATGAGTCATTGTGAATTGTATAGCTTCAATTCTTTTATAATAGTCATCATCTAAAACGTGTTGAGCGCTAGGTTTATGAATTGCTTTCTGATTAAGAAGTTTTGAGAAACTTAAAATTAAATTACCTAGAACACCAAAACATGGAACTGAGCTTTTATCGCTCTGATTTGCCAAATATTTTGCTAATCTTGTTTCAACAATGGTATATAAAATAATAGAATTGTCTATTTTATTACACTCATTGATAATCTTGTCTATTTGTTGCTCTGTCCTAATAAAAGCAAATTCTTTTTTTTCATAATCAAAGTTTGCAAATTGAGATTTTAAAGAAAGGAAAATTCTATCCAGGGTTTCGCCTGTAGAGTCAGACACAAGATATACATTGTATTTTTCGTTCATATCTATGTTAATAAAGTATTAATAGTTTAATTTTTTACATGTTATTTTATTCTATGAAAAAAAAATTCACATTAATTAACACTTATTTAACATCTTTATGTTTGTTGATAATAATGTTTTTTTAATGTTTATAAAATGAATAAAAACTCAAAACTACGTAAATCTTATCAAACTTACTAACGTCTCTATGTATAAAAGATGTAAAAATCGTTATATAACTAATTAACAGGACCTAATACACTTAAAGTACTTATAAACTTAATTTATATATGAGTAATCTTAAAGAAATATTGATAAATAAAAAAATTTGTAAATCAGTCTGGTTCATGAGACAAGCAGGTAGATACTTACCAGAATTTAGAGAAATCAGATCTAAAAATAAAAATTTTATTAATTTGTGTTTAAATAGTGAGTTAAGTTCTGAGATAACATTACAACCTATTAAAAGATTTAATTTAGACTCAGCTATTATATTTTCTGATATTTTAATGGTTCCTTACGCTTTAAATCAAAGAGTAGACTTTGTAAAAGATAAAGGGCCAATTCTTGAGGAATTTAATTTTAAGAAATTTTTAAATAATGATAAAATTTCTTTTACACAGAAATTATTTCCAATATATAAAGCAATTCAAAATACAAGAAAGAAACTTGATAAAAAAAAATCATTAATTGCTTTTGTGGGTGCACCATGGACTTTATTAATTTACATGCTTGGAGTAAAGCAAAGTAAAGAAAAAATTAATTATAAGAAAATTAAAGATAAAGAATTTGAAGTTAATTTAATCTTAGACAAATTAAATAACTACCTTTGTACTCATATTGAAAATCAGATAAATGCAGGTGCAGATGTGGTTCAAATATTTGATTCTTGGGCAGGTTTAATATTACCAGAGGACTTACCTAATTATTGTTACATACCAAACTTAAAAATAGTAGATTTTTGTAAAGAGAGAAAGATTCCTGTTATATGTTTTCCAAAAGGAATTAATGAAGGTTATAAAGAATTCAACAATGTTGTAAAACCTGATGGAATAAACTTAGACTACGATATCGATCCTGTTTGGGCTAAAGAAAATTTATTAAATGTCGTTCTTCAAGGAGGCTTGAGTCCTAAAGTTTTATTATTATCAGATAAAGAAATTTTGCAAAAAACGAAAAAATATTTAGATGTATTCAGAGAATTGCCTTACGTATTCAACCTAGGACACGGTTTGATTCCAGAAACAGATCCAGATAAAGTTAAAAAATTGATTGAGTTTTATAGAGAGTATTAAAATGGAAGATAATCATCCAAAAGTCAAATTTGGTAAGATTGGAATATTATTGATTAACCTTGGCACCCCTGATTCTACGAGTTGGTGGGATATTAGAAAATATTTAAAAGAATTTTTATCCGACAGACGAGTTATTGAAATAAATCCATTTATTTGGCAAATAATTTTGAACTTATTTATACTTACGTTTAGACCTTCTAAAACTGCCCATGCTTATAAAAAAATATGGAGAAAAGATACAAACGAGTCTCCTCTATTATATTTTACTAGAAGCCAATCACAAAAACTTAAAGAGAGGGTAGGTAGCGAAAATATTATCGTTGATTTTGCAATGAGATACGGAAATCCTAGTATTAAATCTAAACTCAACTTGTTAAAAGATGCTGGTTGTGAGAATATTATTATTTTACCTTTATACCCACAGTATGCAGCAGCGACCACCGCTACTGTTTGTGATGAAGTTTACAGATCTTTGATGAATATGAGATGGCAGCCTAGCCTTCAAGTTGTACCACACTATGAAAGCGAACCTTTTTATATCAACTCTTTAATAAAAAGTATTGAGGAAAAAATTAAATCAATAAATTGGAAACCAGATTTAATTTTATCATCTTACCACGGAATACCAAAAAAATATTTTGACAAGGGAGATCCTTACCATTGTTACTGTCATAAAACTACAAGATTGATTAAAGAAAAGTTCACTTTAATAGATATCCAAACAACTTTTCAGTCTAGATTTGGACCTGAAGAATGGTTAACTCCATATACAGACAAGACACTAGAAAGTTTGCCAAGCAAGGGAGTAAAAAACTTACTTGTTATATGCCCAGGTTTTGCTTCTGATTGTGTTGAAACTTTGGAAGAAATAAATATTCAAGGAAGAGAAAGTTTTATAGAAAATGGTGGTAAAAATTTTGATATGATTCCTTGTCTTAACGATAATTCTGATCATATAAAACTATTCGAAAAACTTGTAAAAAAATATATTTGAAATGAATTTTTATTTATTATTTAAGTCTCTGCATTTGATAGCTGTAATAGCATGGATGGCAGGTTTGTTATATTTGCCTAGGATTTTTGTTTATCACTCAGAAGCATCTCATGAGTCTCAAAAAACTGTTTTTAAGATTATGGAAAGAAAGCTCTACAACTATATTATGATGCCAGCTATGTTACTTTCTTGGTTATTCGGTTTAATATTAATACACAGTCTTGGCTTTACGGTTTTCAATGAATTATGGATGCAAATAAAGATATTTTTAGTGACAATTTTAACTATTTATCATTTTTTACTTGGTAAATATTTGAATAATTTTGCTTTAGAAATTAATGATAAATCCTCAAAATTTTATAGAATTATTAATGAAGTTCCGACCATTATACTAATTGTTGTTGTATTTGTTGTTGTTTTTAAACCTTTATAAAAGGGGTTGAATTTTTGATAAAAAGTCATATATTTTTAATACTTTCCTACTAATCAAGACACTCTCATGAATTTACAAGAATTAAAGCAAAAAAACCCTGCAGAGCTTATTAATGAAGCTGAAAAGCTTGGTATAGAGAATCCCAGTACATTAAGAAAACAAGAAATTCTTTTTGCAATTTTAAAAAAATTAGCTGAAAAAAATGAGCAAATTACTGCAACTGGTGTTTTGGAAGTTTTACAAGATGGCTTCGGTTTCCTAAGAGCAATTGAGTCAAACTATTTACCTGGTCCCGACGACATTTATGTAAGTCCTAGCCAAATTAGAAGGTTTGGTTTAAGAACTGGCGATTCAGTTGAGGGGGAAATAAGAGGTCCAAAAGATGCTGAGAGATATTTTGCACTTTTAAAGGTTAACAAAATAAATTTTGACGAACCGGAAAAAGGCAAAAATAAAATTGCATTTGATAATTTAACTCCACTTTATCCAAATGAAAGAATAAAATTAGAGGTGGAGACAACTAAAGTTGAAAAAAAACCTGATAATACCGCAAGATTAATTGATTTAGTGAGTCCTATTGGTAAAGGTCAAAGATCACTTATTGTATCGCCGCCTAGAGCCGGCAAAACAATCATTCTTCAAAATATAGCTCAATCAATAACCGCAAATCATCCAGAGTGTTATTTAATGGTCCTATTAATTGATGAAAGACCCGAGGAGGTAACTGACATGCAAAGATCGGTCAAGGGTGAAGTAGTAGCCTCAACTTTTGATGAACCAGCCTCAAGACACGTTGCTGTTGCGGAAATGGTTATTGAAAAAGCCAAGCGATTGGTTGAACATAAAAAAGATGTTGTAATTTTATTAGACTCTATAACTAGATTGGGTAGAGCTTATAATGCTGTAATACCAAGTTCAGGAAAAGTTCTTACTGGTGGTGTTGATGCTAATGCTCTCCAAAGACCGAAAAGATTTTTTGGTGCAGCAAGAAACGTAGAAGAAGGTGGCTCACTCACAATTATTTCAACCGCATTAATTGATACTGGTAGTAGAATGGACGAGGTTATTTTTGAGGAATTTAAAGGAACGGGGAACTCAGAATTAATTTTAGACAGAAAAGTTGCCGATAAAAGAATTTATCCGGCACTGGATATAACGAGATCAGGCACAAGGAGAGAAGAGCTTTTATTCGAGAAAGATGACCTTTCCAAGATGAACGTGCTCCGAAGAATAATAAGTCCAATGGGAACAATGGATGGAATAGAGTTTTTAATTGCTAAATTAAAAAACACAAAAAACAATGCTGATTTCTTTGACTCTATGAACAAATCTGCAAATTAAATTCATTGAATAGTTTGATTGTTAAGACCAGTGTCAAACAAGTAAAAACTAATAATACTCTCGAGTGTTTTTACTTTATTATCTATTGAAACTGACTCTAGAAGTTTTTGCTTTTCTTCATTTGTTATAGGAGCAATCATTGCAAGCGTATTAATTTTTTGTACTTGGTCTAATTTTTCAAATTCCCGCCAATTTAGCAACAATCCATTTCTTTCAAAAAAAGTTTTTGCCTTGTTCATTAAATTAGCAACATCTACATCATTAGAATTTTTTTGTATGTCCCCAGTAAAGTTTTGATAGTCAACCTGAAATTCTCTATATAATTTTTTATTTTGTATTTCTCTTATAATCTTAAATCTAGAAATTCCTGTTAAGTTAATCAAGATTCTTCCGTCTTTGCTTTTTTGATAGTCACTTATTTTTCCTAAACATCCAATTTCGTAAATAGTGCTACCTTTCTTTTTAGATTGTACCATTCCCATTAGTTTATCCTTTTTATATGCATCATTTACAAGATCTAAATACCTTTGTTCAAAAATATTAAGAGGTAAATTAGTTCTTGGAAAGTATATTACTCCACTCAAAGGGAAGATTGGAATGATGTTAGGAAATTTTTTCATTTAAATATTATAATAAAAAATTTATTTAACCGATAGAGGGATTTTATAATAGTTGACCATATATCAGACTGTGTATTATACTCAAATAAATGCGGGCATAGCTCAGTGGTAGAGCGTCTCGTTGCCAACGAGAAGGTCGAGGGTTCGAACCCCTTTGCCCGCTCCAATTTATGAGTGATTTATCAAAGAAAAAATGCGTACCTTGTGAAGGAAATATTCCGCCATTTGATACTAGCGATATACACAGATATTTAAAAAAAGTTGATGGATGGAATGTAAAAAGTAATGACGATAAAAGCTTTTATCTAATTAAAGATTTTAAATTTAAAAACTTCGAAGAAAGTCAAAAATTTGTAAATGAAGTTGGAAAGATAGCTGAAAAAGAGAATCATCATCCAGATATTTCTTTTGGTTGGGGTTATTGTAAAGTTAAGATTTTTACTCATGCAATCAAAGGTCTAGCGGAGAGTGATTTTATTTTAGCTGCAAAAATAGACAAAATTGGTTAATGATTGAAGTGTCTTACGCCAGTAAAAAACATTTTAATTTTTGCTTTATCGGCAGCATTAATAACTTCCTGATCTCTCATTGATCCACCAGGTTGGACTATAGTTTTTATGCCAGCTTTAATAAGAGTATTTATTCCATCCTTAAAAGGAAAAAAGGCATCTGATGCAGCTATAGAGTTCTTAATTTTTGAGGGTTGAAATTGTTTTGCTTTTTGCACTGCAATTTTACAACTGTCCAATCGACTCGGTTGCCCAGCACCAATGCCTATTGTGGTGAAATTATTACATAAAACTATAGCGTTCGATTTAACATACTTAGAAATATTGAAAGCAAATTGAATTTCAGCTAATTCTTTTTTGTTGGGTTTCAATTTAGTAACACATCTTAATTTTTTCTTATCTATAATAATATCGTCTTTAGATTGTAATAGGAAAGATCTATCAAATGATCTTATGGAAGTGTGATTTTTAAGTTTAAATTTAGAAATATCAATAATACGTAAGTTTTTTCTTTTTCTAAGTATTTTTAAAGACTCTTTATCAAAACCCTTTGCTAGCAAAACTTCTAAGAAATTATTATTGATTTCAGAAGCAATTTTTTTACTAATTTTATAATTGCAAGCAATAATTCCTCCAAAAGCACTTATCGGATCTGACGCATATGCATTTTTAAAAGACATTAATGGTATTTTATTTTCTGAAACCCCGCATGGATTCGCGTGTTTAATAATAACA
>CACJAU010000006.1 GCA_902591415.1 uncultured Pelagibacteraceae bacterium | reverse complement strand
TATTTTAGAGGTATACACACAACCACCTCAAAAAAAAAACAGAGGTCAAAAATTTCAACATTCACCAATTCATGATTTTGCAGCAAGTCTTAATATCTCTGTCAAATGTCCCTTGTCGATTGAAAAAGAAGAGATAAATAACATCAAAAAACTTAATCCTGATATAATTGTAGTCGTGGCTTATGGAAAAATTTTACCCACCGATTTATTAAATTTAAATAATATTTTATTTATAAATGTTCATGCATCTTTGTTGCCAAAATGGAGAGGAGCGGCGCCAATTCAAAGAGCAATCATGAACATGGATCAAGAAACTGGTGTCTCAATAATGAAAATTGTTCCAAAATTAGACTCAGGACCTGTTTTAATTCAATCAAAAATTAAAATTTCAAAAGATACTAATTATGAGAAACTTAATTTTGAAATGTCACTATTAGGTGCAAAATTAATATTAGACTCTTTAGACTTAATTGAAAAAAATAAAGCAAATTTTATAGAGCAAAATCATTTAGAAGCGACATATGCGAGTAAAATTAAAAAAATTGAGTCCAAGATAAATTGGAAGGAGGAAGCAAACAAAATTATTGCAAAAATTAATGCTTTTTATCCAAATCCAGGATGTTGGTTTGAATTTTCAAAATCCAGAATAAAAATAATCAAAGCAAAAGAGGTTGTTGATAGTGGAAAACCTGGACAAATAATTGATAACAAATTTACCATAGCATGTTCTAAAAATGCAATTCAAATTTTAAAACTCAAAAAAGAAGGCAAAAAAGAAATGACAACTGAGGAATTTCTAAGAGGTCATGATATTAAAATTGGTCAAAATTTATAAAAAAATGTTTAATTATCTGATTAAAATTGAATATGATGGTACAAATTTTTCGGGTTGGCAAAGTCAAAAAAATGGAAACACAATACAAGATAGCATTGAAACAGCTCTAAAGAAAATATTTAAATATAATATTAATATATTAGGCTCAGGGAGAACTGATAAAGGAGTCCATGCTTTGTCACAATTTGCTAATTTTAAAACTAAAAAAAAAATCTCAAACAGAAAAAGTTTTTTAAATTCAGTTAATTTTTTTTTAAAAAAAAAATCCATATCTGTTTTAGATATAAAAGAAAAAGAAAATAAGTTTAACGCCAGGTACAACGCTAAATTAAGAATATATGAATATATGATAATTAATAGACAGGGAACTTTATCAATAAATCGAAGAAGAGCTTGGCACGTAAAAAAAAAAATTGATCTTAAACTTATGAGAAAGGGAGCTAAATTATTAGAGGGGACACATAACTTTTCTACTTTCAGAGCTTCGTCTTGCTCAGCAAAATCTCCAATAAAGAAGATGGAGTCAATAAAAATAACTAAATCAGATGATATAATTTTTATTAACTTAACTTCAAAATCATTTTTACAAAATCAAGTAAGGTCGATAGTAGGGTGTTTAAAGTATTTATCTACTAATAAATGGAGTATTAATGATTTTGAAAAAGCCTTCCAATCTAAAAAACGAGCTAATTGTGCACCTCCTGCACCTGCTTGTGGTTTATATCTTAAGAAAGTAATTTACTAAAAAAAAAAAATGATATAACCAAATGGCTTTATTATGAAAAAAGCTTTAATAACAGGAATATCTGGCCAAGACGGCTCTTACTTGTCAGAATTTCTGTTGGAAAAAAATTATGAAGTACATGGAGTGATAAGAAGAGTAGCTCTTGAAGACGAAACACATAGATTGTGGAGATTAAGAAGAATTAGAGACAAGATAAAACTTCATAGTGGTTCTTTAGAGAGCTTTCCTAGTTTAGCAAAAATAATTAATAAAGTTCAGCCTGATGAAATTTATCATTTAGCAGCTCAAAGTTATGTAGCAAATTCTTTTGAAGACGAATTTTCTACCTTAAACACCAATATTAACGGAACTCATTACATGTTGGCCTCTATGAAAGAATTTTCACCTAAATCAAAATTTTATTTTGCAGGTTCTTCAGAAATGTTTGGAAAAACTGTTGAAACTCCACAAAATGAAAATACAAAATTTTATCCAAGATCAGCATATGGTATTTCAAAAGTAACTGGTTTTGAATTAACAAGGAATTACAGGGAAGCTTATAATTTTTTTGCAAGCACAGGAATTTTATTTAATCATGAGTCTCCAAGAAGAGGTTTTGAATTTGTGACGAGAAAAATTTCATTAGCTGTTGCAAAAATCAAAAATAAACTTCAAAAAGAATTGAGTCTTGGCAACATTCAAGCTAAAAGAGATTGGGGGCATGCCAAAGATTATGTAGAAGCTATGTGGTTAATGCTTCAGCAATCAGTTCCCGCTGATCACGTAATTGGAACTGGAGAGCAGCATTCAGTTGAAGAATTTTTGAAAATTTCTTTTGAGCATGTAGGGCTGAATTATAAAGATTATGTGAAAATAGATAAAAAATTTTTCAGACCAGCAGAAGTAGAAACTCTATTAGCTGATCCTACAAACGCTAAGAATAAACTTGGATGGAAACCAAAAATAAAATTTGAAAGCCTTGTGAAGGAAATGGTTGAGTCAGATTTAAAAAATATTAAAGATAATATTTATTAAAACGATAATTTATTCAAGTCTTTTAGAACCTTTTCCCATGTAAATCTTTTAATTATTTCAAGACTTTTTCTTGATATATTTTCACTAAACTTTTTTTCATTTTTTAATTTCAGTATCAATTGAATTAATTCTTTTTTATTTTTATATTTTGGTAACGATAGAGAGTGAATTGCATCAAAATTTTCTAGAACTTGCTTACTCGATACAGAGGGAATTCCGTAGGACATGTAAGTCAGTAATTTTGTTTGAATACCAGATGAAACATTTAAATTAGCTAATCCACAAAATGTTTTTGATAATAGATTGTTTATATTTGAAATTTTTCCATGTATTTTTACTGACCTATTTTGACTCCAAATAAATGCATCAAATTTTGAAATTTCACCAATGATATGAAATTCGATTTCTTTATGAGTCTTATTAATTTGAGGCAAAATATTATTAATAAAACTTTTACAAGCTATTTTATTAGGCAAGTATTTGATATTTCCAATAAATAAAATTCTATTATTTTTCTTATTAAATTTAAATTTTCTTTGTATTTTATCAATTCCAAAATTAATTTGTTGAATCTTTTTTTTGTTTCTTTTCAAAGAACTTATTTCTTTCTTTGAAAATAAAAAAATTTTACTGAACTTTTCAAAGCATAAATTTTCATATCTCTTCATTAATTTACTTTCTATAAAATAAATTATTTTGTTAGGGTTGAAAATATTTTTTGCTTTGAATGTTTGAGAATAATTATTTGAGTATAAATCCCCCATATCAAGAATTTTATTTTTAATTTCTAAATCTAAAACATATTGTGCAGCTCTTACAGATTGACAAAAAATAATATCAAAGTTTTGATAATTATTTAAAATATAGCTATTTAATTTTCTCGAATAAAAATAGCCTAATTGCATTGGTTTAAGATTAAAAATAGAAAAAAAAATTAACAATAATTTAAAAAAGAAGTTTTCAATTTTGAAATTTATAAAATGAATATTTTGTAATTTTTTTTCAGAATTAAATTTGTCACTAGTAATAACTGTGATTTTGTATTTTTTTTTGAAATAGTCTATAAATTTTTTTGCCCTGATAACATCACCAGAATATCTTCCAGAAAAAGGATTTCTAGGTGTTATAAAAAGAAGTTTTTTCATTTTTTAATTTTGCCATTTTTCTTTATTCTCCATCTAGACCCTTCTCTAATTATATAGCCACAACAATTTTTTGATCCACATTTGCATGGATATTTTTTATAATCTTCGTCAAAACTAAATCCATAGTCATAAGAAAATTCTTCGCCTTTTTTTATGTTTTTGATTGCATGAACCCAGACCTTTAACCCTGTGCCGGTAACTTCACAATTAGGACTACAAGAATGGTTGATTAATCTTGCAGTATTGAATTTAAAGTCTCCATCTAAATCATACCTCTTATTTATATTAAAAAGATATATGGCTTTGTCATTATCATATTTAGGATTTTCCTCAGCCTGGCGTCTAGTGATAATTTTTCCTTTATACTCGATTATTTTGGTTCCTTTTTTGATATCTTTAGTTGCATACAATCCAAGATTATCAATCTTGGATCTCCTCACTTTGTAAGACCTCACTTAAAATAATCCTCAAGAATATTTAGATATATTTTTGTTAAGTTTTTTAAATCTTTTATTGATACACACTCATCAACTTTATGCATTGTTTTATTAACCAAACCAAATTCAAGACAAGGTGAAATTTTTCTAATAAATCTTGCATCAGATGTACCACCAGTTGTAGAAAATTGAGGTTTTACTCTAGTAATTTTTTTAATTATATCTCTAGCCATATAAATAGTTTTATTTGGCTTTGTAATAAAAGACTCACCACTTACGTGAAAATCTATTTTAAATTTACACTTATTTTTTCTACTCAAGTTTTTTACTATCGAATTTATTTTTTTCTTTAAACTGCTTGAGGTATGAAGATTATTAAACCTCACATTAAACTGCGCTCTCGCAGTTGCAGGAATAACGTTAGTAGCTTTATTATCTACATTTATAGATGTAATTTCTAAATTTGAAGGTTGAAAGCTTTTGTTACCTTTATCTAATTTTTGTTCATTAAGTTTTCTACATATTTTTACTAATGTATTTATTGGATTATTAGAAAGGTGAGGGTAAGCAACATGGCCTTGCGCACCTGTAATAATTATTGTGCCTGATATACTGCCCCGTCTGCCTATTTTTATCATCTCTCCAAGTTTATTCGGATTTGTAGGCTCACCTACAATACAAAAATTAATCCTCTCTTTTTTCTTTTTTAAATAGTCAACTACTTTTTTTGTTCCATTAATTGCAAATCCCTCTTCATCCCCAGTAATTAAAAGACTTATGGATCCATTAAACTTTTTTCTTTTTTTTAAAAATTTTTCTACTGCAGACACAAAACAGGCTATTGAGCTTTTCATGTCATTAGCACCTCTACCAATCAGATGATTATTTTTGATTGTAGGTTTGAAAGGATTTACTGTCCAATCAGTTATGTTCCCTGGAGGCACAACATCAGTGTGACCAGCGTAACATAAGTTTGGAATTTTTTTTCCAAGCCTAGCGTAAATATTCTTTATTGGTTTACTCTTTTTATTTTTATCCTTAAATTCTAAAATTTTACAATTAAAACCTAGTTTTTTTAATTTTTTGGCTAAAAATTTGATTGCACCCGCGTCAGCAGGTGTAACACTTGGAAATTTGATAAGCTCTTTAGCTAATGTAAGTTCATTGATTTCAGGCATTAGTCTCTTAATAGGTCGTTAATAGATGTTTTGCTTCTTGTTTTGGAGTCAACTTTTTTAACAATTACAGCACAATATAAAGAAGGACCATTAGGATTTGATTTATTTGGTAAACTTCCTGGCACGACTACAGAATAAGCTGGAACTTTTCCAAAAGTAATTTCACCAGTTGATCTATCTACAATTTTTGTCGATGCCCCAATGTAAACTCCCATTGAAATTACAGCGCCTTCTTCAACTAAAACACCTTCAGCAATTTCAGATCTAGCGCCAACGAAACAGTTATCTTCAATTATAACCGGACCAGCTTGAAGCGGTTCAAGCACTCCACCTATTCCTGCTCCACCAGAAATATGACAATTTTTTCCTACTTGCGCACACGAGCCAACTGAAGCCCAAGTATCAATCATTGTGCCTTCATCAACATATGCACCTAAATTTACAAACGAAGGCATTAGCACTACATTTTTTGCAATATAAGATCCCCTTCTAACAACACCGTTAGGAACATGTCGGTAACCAGCTTTCTTCCAATCTTTTTCTTTCCACTTTACTGTTTTACCTGGAACTTTATCGTACCAAGTGGTGTAAGGCCCTTTTGACATTGTCATTTTATTTACTCTAAAACTTAAAAGAATTGCCTTTTTAATCCACTGATTAACTAACCAAGATCCATCGATTTTATTTGCTACTCTAATTTTACCTGAGTCCACTAAACTAATTGTTTCATTAATTGCTTTAAGTAGCTTTTTATCTGATCTAGGACCTACTTTTTCTTTAATTTCAAAACTATCATTTATTATTTTTTCTAACTTATCTAAGTTCATTTATCTCCTTCAAAAATTTTGCCAAGTTTTCTGTTTTATAGTTAATAAAATCCTCATCTGAGTATTTTGCTGCCCAAGGTTCATCATTTTTAATCCAAACTGTTTTCATTCCTAACTCATGAGCTGGTTTTAAATTTCTAGCAATATCCTCAAAGAATATACAGTATTGTGGCTCAATTTTGTAATTTTCTACCAATTTTTCATAAGGCTCTCTAGACGGCTTAGGTATAAATTCACAGTCTCGGATATCAAAAATTCCATCAAAAAGCCTGTCAATTCCAATTCTTTTTGTAACATTTAAGGCATGAGCTCTAGAGCCATTGGTAAAAATTATTTTTTTTCCATCTAATTTTTTAATCTCTTCCTCTAAGCCTTTATCTTTATTTAAAAAACTTAGATCTACGTCATGAACAAACTCTAAAAATTCATCAGCGTCAATCTTATGATGTTTAATCATACCGTTTAAAGTTGTATTATATTCTTGAAAATAGTTTTTTTGAATTTTTCTAGCTTCTTTAATACTTACGTTTAATTTTTGAGAGATAAATTTAGACATTTTTTTATCTACTTGATCAAAAACTTTTGTAGCTCCATCATACAGTGTATTGTCTAAATCAAATAACCAAAATTTTATGTTAGTTAAGTCTTTCATGCTCTAATTAATGTTCCAGATCCCTTATCTGAAAAAATTTCATGTAAAATTGAGTGAGGTTTTCTTCCGTCTAGAATAACCACGCCTCTCACTCCATTTTGAACAGCATCTACACAATTTTTTATTTTAGGAATCATTCCGCCCTGAACTACTTCCCATTTAATAAGATTTTCAAGATCAAAAGGTTTAATTTCAGATATTAACTTTTTTTGATCATCGTAAACGCCTTCAACGTTTGTCATTAGTATTAATCTCCTAGATTTTAGTTTTTTTGCAATAGCACTTGCTGCAGTATCGCCATTGATATTGTATGTTTGATCATGTTTTCCTAAACCCAAGGGGGCTATGATCGGAATTTTATTTTCATTTAATGCATTTTCAATTAAATTTTCATTTATCTTACTCGGTATTCCAACAAACCCAAGTTCTGCTCTTTCAGGCTTAACCTCAATTACGTTGTCGGTCTTTGTATGAAACGAAGCAGCTTCTGAGCCTAATTTTTTAAGAGAATTTACTATATCTTTATTAAAATCAATTAAAACTTCTTCTACTGTGTCAATTATGTTTTTATCAGTAACCCTTAAGCCATTGATAAATTTTGAAACAATTTTTTTCTTATCTAACTCTCTTTTAATTCTTGGACCACCACCGTGAACTACTATTATTGATAAGCCTAATTTATTAAGAACATTTATATCAGATATAAAGTTGTTAAAGACATTTCTATCTATTAAAACATTTCCACCATATTTGATGATAATTTTTTCTTTTTCGTATTTTTTTACATATTTTTGAACAATATTGATATCTGGAGCTTTCTCTGGCCAAAATTTTTTTATCTCATCTAGAGAAATATTTTTTGACATTTAGTTTGTTTTCACAGTAGTTTTCTTAACAATTACATACTGCTGAGCGATAGTTAGAATATTATTAATTGTCCAATAAACAACTAATCCAGAAGGAAAAGACGCAAGTATAATTGTTAAGAATAATGGAAAGAAGGCAAATATTTTTGCTTGAATTGGATCTGCCGGCGCTGGATTCAATTTTTGCTGCACCCACATAGAAGCGCCCATTAAAATTGGCCAAATCCCAATTATCATAAAACTAGGGGGATCCCAGGGTATCAAACCAAATAAGTTAAATAATGTGGTAGGATCTTGAGCTGATAAATCTTTTATCCAGCCAAAGAATGGCTGATGCCTCATCTCTAAAGAGATGAACAACATTTTATAAATTGCGAAGAAGAAGGGGATTTGTATTAAAACTGGCAAACATCCTGAAGCTGGATTTATTTTTTCTTTTCTGTACAAGGCCATCATTTCTTGTTGTAATTTTACTTTATCGTCTTTATACAGATCTTTAAGTCTCATCATTTCTGGTTGAACAGCTTTCATTTTTGCCATTGACCTGAAAGAAAAATTAGCTAGTGGGAAGAAGATTAATCTTATAGCAATAGTCAATAGAACAATAGCAGTACCGAAATTGCCAGATATTTTAAATAAATAATCTATTACGAAAAATAATGGTTTAGTAAAGAAATAGAACCAACCCCAATCTATTACTAAATCAAATTTATTGATATTTTGATTTGCGGCATATCCATCTATAGTTTCTACTTCTTTAGCTGCAACAAATAATCTTAGTTCACTAGCTCCCGTTGACGACGCATTGATATTAGTAGGTTTGTTGATTATATAATTTGCTTTATATCCATCTTCGTAAAGGAAAGTTGATTTAAAATTTTTACCTGACTCTGGCACAAAAGCAGCCATCCAATATTTGTCTGTTATTCCAAGCCATCCCTCACTAGACTCCCTTGTAATTTTTTTTTCTTTTACATCATCGTAATCATCTTCCTTTAATTCATCATCAAATACACCGATAAAACCTTCATGCTGTATATAAAAGTTTTGAATATCATCAGGTATTTTATTTCTTGTCATTTGTGCATATGGAAATAATTCTATCAAAGAGTTTGAATTATTTTTCACTTTCTGAGTTATTTTGAACAAATATTTTTCATCAAGTTCTATTTTTTTTTCAAATATTATTCCTTCTTTATTTTTCCATTTTAAAATAATTGGTGAATTTTCACTTAAGATATTATTTCCCTCTACAGTCCATAAGGTCTCTTTAGTTGGAACTTTGATTTTATTACCTATGCTTGTCCATCCTGTTTCTATAAAAAAACCATCTTTTGTATCAGAGGGATTTAAGAATATAATATTTTTATTATCTTCAACTTTCTGTTTGTGTTTTTTAAAAGAAACGTCGTCAATTAATGCTCCTTTTAAATTTATTGATCCAATAATACTTTTATTTTCTATTTTAATTCTCTTGTTTTTGTTTATAGACTCTACTCTAGTAATTTTCTTTATTACTTTTGGCTGATCTATAGTTGGAAGAATTGAATTTTCTTTGACCTTTTGTTCCAATTTCTGATTATTTTTTTGATCAATAGTTTTTTTTGGAGTTTCAAAAAAAGCCCCCCAAAAAAGCAAAACAGACATAGAGAGCGCAATAGCTACAAATACATTTTTATTATCCATTTTTACTTTCCTTCTGCTTTGATTTTGGAACAAAATCAATACCATGACTCCCACCTAATATTTTAAAGGGGTGGCATTTTGAAATTCTTTTCAAACCTAAAATAGTTCCTTTTGCTAATCCTTGAGTTTTTAAAGCCTCAATAAAATATTCAGAACATGTTGGTAAGAATCTACACTTGTTTCCCAACAATGGAGAAACAATGTACCTATATAACTTAATAAATAGAATCAGAATTTTTGTCATTTTATTTTTTTTAATCTAATAAAACTTTTCTCCATTAATGGCAAAAGCACATCTTGTTTTTGAGCATAAGCATTAGACTTACCGAAAACTATATAAGTGTAATCTTTATTAATTGCACCTCTTTTTTTTAACAATTTTTGAACTATTGCTTTTAATTTTCTTCTAATTTTGTTTCTTTTGACAGCATTTCCAATTTTTTTTTTCATAACAAAACTAATAAGTAAATTAGCTTTGTGTTTGGCCTTATAAAAATTTTTAGCAGCAAAAATAGAAAAATAATCAGTATGAACTTTTTTATTTTTAAGTACTTTTCTGAATTGGTCGCTCTTTTTTAAACTTTCAAGCCTAACCATTGAAATTTAGGTAGATAGAGTTTTTCTTCCTTTAGCTCTTCTACGAGAAATAAGTTGTCTACCAGCTTTAGTGGCCATTCTTGATCTAAAACCATGTCTTCTTTTTCTTACTAAATTGCTAGGCTGATAAGTTCTTTTCATAAATATTTTAAGGTATATATTTTAATTGCTGTCTATTGTACAGGTAAATTATGAGTAAAAAATTGAAAATATTTTTAGGTATAGCTTACTTACTCATACTATTTGCATTCTTATATTTTATTTTTACCAGTATTCAAGTTAGCAGATTAGATGATTTTTCTTACTACAAAGAACTTCAAACAGACTTAGATATTTATATAAGTAAAAATATTATAGCGAATTTATTAATCTTTTTCATATTTGCTATAATCTGGGTTTCACTTCTTGGTTTTGGATCACCAATTTTAATTATTTCAGGAATATTATTTGGAAAATGGCTTGGGACGTTTATTTCAGTAATCTCTATTTCTACTGGAGCATTAGTTCTTTATTTAATTGGAAATTTCTTTTTTAGGGACTTGGTAAAATTAATTCTAGAGAAAAAATTTGAAAAATATATTTTATTGTTTCAGAGAAATGAATTTTATTATTTTTTTATTTATAGATTTGTTGGTGGATTAGGCGTCCCTTTTGGATTGCAAAATTTAATTCCAATTTTATTTGGAATGAAAAAACTAAATTATTTTCTTGCAAGTTTATTAGGTTTTATTCCTGGATTTTTTATTATAAATACAATTGGAGCTGGACTGAATTCCTACGTAGAGCAGGCTGAGAGTTTTAGAATTATTGATTTAATTCTTTCTCCAGAAATTTACTTACCAATAATGATGTTTATAATTTTAATGATTTTATCTTTAATAACAAAAAAATTTTTTTTCAATGATACGAATTGATAAAAATATTTTAGCCAATGTTTCTAGTCCATATTTAAAACAACATAAAGATAATCCTGTGAATTGGCAAACATGGTCTAATGAAACATTAGAATTTTCTAAGCAGAATAAAAAACCTATTTTACTTAGCATTGGTTATGCTAGCTGTCATTGGTGTCATGTAATGGCCCACGAAAGTTTTGAGGATGAAGAAACCGCAAAAATAATGAACAAATTATTTGTAAATATTAAAGTTGATAGAGAGGAGAGACCCGATTTAGATTTTATCTTTCAAAGTTCGTTTCAGCTATTTAATCAAACTGGTGGAGGCTGGCCTTTAACTATGTTTCTGGATGAGAATGGAGTTCCATTTATGGGAGGGACCTACTTTCCAAAAAATTCCAAGCACGGTTTACCATCTTTTAAAGATGTTATTCAAAAGGTTTCAGAAGCTTATAAAAATCAGAGAGAAAATATCATAAATCAAAAAGATTTAATTGTAAAAAATTTAGCTTTAAAAAAAAATAACGTTATGAATCAAGATCTCGAACCGATATTAGATTTATCTTTAGAACATTTAGACCCAGTAAAAGGTGGCTTTAAAGGTTCCCCAAAATTTCCAACTTTTAATTTATATGAAACACTTCTCTATTTTTTTAATAAATCTAATGACAAAAAATATCTCTATCCTGTTGACTTAATTATAAAACAATTATGCTCTAAAGGAATTTATGATCATGTAGAGGGTGGAATTGCAAGATACACAGTTGATGAAAATTGGATTGTTCCTCACTTTGAAAAAATGCTTTACGACAATACTCAATTTATTTTGTTACTTTCAATGTATTGCAGGATTAATAAAGAAGATTATTACAAAGCAAAACTTCAGCAAACTGTCGATTTCCTAAAAAAAAATTTTTTAAATAAAGAGGGTTTACTGGGATCAGCATATGATGCTGATAGTGAAGGAGAAGAGGGAAAATATTATGTTTTTAAATACGAGGAGATAAAAGAAATTAAAGATATTGAAAATTATTTTGATGTTTCAGTTGAGGGTAATTGGGATGGAAAAATCATACTAGTTGAAAAAAAGAGTCCGACAAATGAAATTATAAATGAGCTTTCAAAGATTAGATCTAAGCGTAAAAAACCATTTTTTGATGATAAGACTCAATTAGATTTAAATTGTCTTTGGGTGAGCGCACTTTTAAAAGCTGACGAAATTTTACCTGAAAAAGGCTATTTAAAAATAGCAGAAGAATTTTTTTCAAAAATTGAAAAAAAATATATTAATGATAAAATTTATCATAGTTATTCAAGAGATGTTGTTTTTATTGAGGATTATGCTTTCTTGATTAGTTCACTTATTGAACTTTCAGATAAAACTATGAATTATAAATATAAAGATTTAGCAAAAAAAATAACCTTAGAAGCATTGGATAAATTTTATATTTCTGAAAAAAATATTTTTCAAAAAAATCTGAAAGATAATAATGATGTTTTTTTTAAACCAATAGATATTGGAGATAATACCATTCCAAATGGAAATGCTATTATGCTTATAAATTTAACTAGACTTGGTTTTGTGGAAAAAGCAACAAAATTATCAGAAAGTTTAAATGGTTATCTGAATATATACAAAAATCATATGATGACTTCATTAAGAGCCTTGGATTATTATAATAATATCAAAGAGGGAAAAAATTGTAACGAACATGGTTGTAAAACTAATGACTAAAAAAATTAATTGGCTGGGTTGGTTAGTTCTAGTAATTTTGTGGAATTACGGTTATCCGAATGCTTCCCCATTTCAAGATGTATTAGTTGCCGTAATTTTGTCGATTTTATTTATAATTATTCAGAAGTTTCAATCAAGAGACTTGCAAAATAGGAGTTCAAGAAGTAAATTTAAAAATTAATGAGGGGACGCTTTTTATGGGAATTCATTACGATTATAAATCTACGCGTGGCGATAAAGCTATGAAAAAAGAGGCTAAAAGAAAAGCAAGAATAGAACAAAGAAGAGCAAAGCGTTCAATTAGCAATCCAAAAGAGTCTGAAGAAAAAACGATGCACGACATCGATAAGCCAATTACGTTAGAGGACTTAACAAACCCAGATAAAAATTAATTTACAAGAATGAAATCTTTTGAAAAAAAAGATTCTCTTATAAAGAGCCGTGAGGCTGCATTAAAAAAAAATCTTAAAAAAAGAAAAAAATTTAATCAAAAAAAAAATAAAAAATGACAGTTTTATCAGACAAATGGATTAAAAAAACAGCAAAAGAGAAAGGAATGATAAAACCTTTTGTTAGCAAGCAAGTAAGAAAAGGAAAAATTTCATTTGGCTTATCTTCCTATGGATACGACGCGCGAGTTTCAAATGAATTTAAAATTTTTACAAATGTAAATTCTGGAATAGTTGATCCTAAAGTTTTTAAGAAAGAAAGTTTCGTAACTAAAATTGGTAAAGAATGTATAATACCACCTAATTCTTTTGCCTTAGCCAGGACCATGGAATATTTTAAAATTCCAGATGATATTTTGGTGATTTGTCTTGGAAAATCAACCTATGCCAGATGTGGAATTATAGTCAACGTTACACCTTTAGAACCTGGCTGGGAAGGTCATGTTACCTTAGAATTTTCAAACACTACTCCTTTGCCAGCTAAAATTTATGCAAATGAGGGCGTTGCACAATTTATCTTTTTAAAAGGAAATGAAAAACCAAGTGTAACTTACGCAAATAGAAAAGGTAAATATATGAAACAAAAAGGTGTAACACTTCCGAAAGTTTAATTTCTTTAATGCAAAAGTTAATTATTAAAGGAAATAAAGAATTAAATGGAAAAATTTATATTTCTGGTTCTAAAAATGCAACACTACCAATTTTAGCCGCATCCATCTTAGGTAATCAAGTTCAACTTAAAAATATTCCTCTAGTAAAAGATATATTTACTATGGTAGATTTATTAAACTTTATTGGACTTAAAACAAATTTTATAAAAAGAAAAAATATAATTAATATTTTAAATATTGATAAAAATATAAATACATTAGCTCCTTATAAACTTGTAAAAACAATGAGAGCTGGAGTATTAGTTTTAGGCCCATTACTGACTAAATATGGAAAAGCAAAAGTTTCATTGCCTGGAGGATGCGCAATTGGCACAAGACCAGTAGATTTACATTTATTTGCTCTTAAAAAATTAGGAGCAAAAATCAAAATAAAAGATGGGTATATTTTTGCTGAGGCAAAAAAAGGTTTAATAGGGTCAGTCATAAGATTTCCGTCTATTTCTGTTGGAGCAACTGAAAATGCTTTGTTAGCTGCAGTAAAGGCTAAAGGTAAAACAATCCTGAAAAATTGTGCGATAGAACCTGAAATAAAGGATTTAATAGAATTTCTAAAAAAATTAGGAGTAAAAATAACTTCAAAAGGAAGGACGATTACTATTATTGAAAGTGGTTTTAAAAATTCAAAAATTGTTCATGAGATAATTTTTGATAGAATAGAGCTAGGCACTTATATGATTGCTTGTGCATTATTAGCAAAGAAAAAAATGAAAATAGAAAGAATAAATCCAAGAATTGTGAAAAGTGAAATTGATATTTTAAAAAAAATAGGTGTTAAAATAATCAAAAGCAAATCAGCAGTAACAATAAAAAGAAATAAAAAATTGAAAAAAATAAATGTTACAACTAAACCTTACCCAGGATTTCCGACTGATTTGCAAGCACAATTAATGGTGCTTTTAACACAAGTAAATGGGGTTTCAAAAATTAAAGAAAATATATTTGAAAATAGATTTATGCATGTACCGGAATTAAAAAGAATGGGAGCTCAAATTGAAATAAAAAATAAGACAGCAATTATAAAAGGACCAACAAAATTAACCGGTGCGGAAGTAATGGCAACTGATTTAAGAGCATCTGTAAGTTTAGTGTTAGCAGGATTAGTTGCTGAAAATAGGACAATAATAAACCGAATTTATCATCTTGATAGAGGTTATGAGTTTTTAGAAGATAAGTTAAAAAGCTGTAAAGCTGAAATAAAAAGGATTTAAAGTGGAAGTCAAAAATCTTAAGCTAATAGCCAGAACAGAAGAAGATCTCAGAGTCGTTTCAGCTCATCTTCAGGACTCAATTGCTAGTGTAGCTGACATTGCAAATTTGAAAAAAAACAAGATTTTTTTGATGCAATTAAACCGTTTTATGTGGGAAGATGTAGAAAAAGGAGTGTTTAGAAAAAATAAAAGAATTAGAACTATACTTAAATTCGAGAGCGTTTTAAACGTATTTTCAAAAAATATCAGCCAACGTAAAAAAAATAATTTTTTAGACTTTCTTACTATTGAAACAAACAATATGCCTGATAATAACTATGAAATGAAGATTATTTTTGCAGGAGATGCTGTAATAAAAGTAATTTGTGAAGTAATCGAGGTTACTTTGGATGACCAAGGAGAAGCTTGGGATACAAAAAATAAACCTAAGCATAAAGCATTATGATATTAAAAATATTAAGATATAATAATATAAGATCATCAAATGAACTGAAATTTTTTCTGAACAAAAGAAAATCTAAGCAAAAAAACCAAACCACCTCCGTCATCAAAATTTTAGAAAATGTAAAAAAAAAAGGAGATAAAGCTGTTTTAGGTTATGAAAAAAAGTTTTCAAAAATAAAGACTAATACAACAAAAGTTTTTTTTTCAAATAAAGAATTAAATAATATATCAAAAAAAACTAATAAAAAAATTAAGCAGGCAATTGACTTGGCTTATAATAGAATAAAAAATTTTCACAATAAACAGAAATTTTTATCATTTAATTACAAAGATAAATACAAAAATATGCTTTCATATAAATATATACCAATTGAAAAAGTTGGAGTTTATGTTCCAGGTGGTACTGCAAGTTATCCAAGTACAGTATTAATGAATTGTATTCCAGCACTGGTAGCTGGAGTTAAAGATATATATTTAACTACACCATCATTAGACTCGAAAATAAACCCAGCAGTAGTTTACGCTGCAAAAAAATGTGGTGTTAAGAAAATTTATAAAACTGGTGGAGCTCATTCAATTGCAGCATTAGCTTTTGGGACAAAAAATTTTGAAAAAGTTGACAAAATTGTTGGGCCTGGTAACGCATTTGTTGCATCAGCAAAAAAAGAAGTGTTCGGAGAAGTGGGCATTGATATGGTTGCCGGTCCGTCAGAAGTAAGCATAGTTGCTGACAATTATGCTGATCCTAATTTTATAGCTGCAGATCTAATTGCGCAAGCAGAACATGACATTTATGCTCAATCAATATTAATTACAAATAGCTTAAAATTTATTAAATCAGTGAATCTTGCTTTAAAAAAACAATTAAAAAAATTACCCAAAAAGAAGATAGCTTACAAAAGTTTAAAAAATTTTGGTTTGGCAATCTTAACTAATAATAGAAAAAAAATTGTAGAAGTAATAAATATAATTGCTCCTGAACATTTAGAACTATTTACTAAATACAATGATAAAATTATAACAGATGTAAAAAATGCAGGTTCAATATTTGTTGGAAAATACTCCCCTGAAGCTATGGGAGATTATATAGCTGGCCCAAATCATGTTTTACCAACATCAGGAACGGCAAGATTTTCATCTGGTTTATCTGTTAATGATTTTTTAAAAAGGCAATCAGTAATAAAAATTACAAAAACAGGTATTGAAAGATTAAGCTCATCGGTTATAAATCTAGCAAAACATGAAAATTTGGATGGTCATGCTAATTCAATTAAAATAAGATTAAAAAAAAGGAAAATAATTGGCTAAACAAGAAACTTTAGAGTTTAAAGGAAAAGTCACAGAACTTTTACCGAACGCTATGTTTAGAGTAAAGTTAGAAAATAATCACGAAATTCTTGCTCATACAGCTGGAAAGTTAAGAAAAAATAGAATTAGAGTTCTCGCAGGTGATAATGTGATGGTTGAAATGACACCATATGATTTAACCAAGGGAAGAATAACTTTTAGATTTTAAGTTCAAATTTTGCACCTCAATCTTATTATGTTCTATTTAATATGGAAAGTTGTATTTAATTGTTATAGAAATCATAATTATTTAAGGCCTTGTAGCTCAGTAGTAGAGCAGTACCCTGAAAAGGTATGTGTCGTAAGTGCGATTCTTACCAAGGCCACCATTAACAATTTTTACACATCGAAATATAATCTTTAATTTGATAATTAAAATTATCTATGAATGAAAAAATTGGCCTATTTTGGTTAAGAGACGATTTTAGAATTTCGAGGAATTATGGACTTGAAGAAGCTACATATAATCATAAACATGTTGTTGTTTTTTATTTATATAAAAAAGATATTTTTAATAAACAAGAAGCACAGAAGTGGTGGTTAAGTAAATCTCTTTTAAATTTTAAAAAAGAACTACTTAAGTTTAATATAGGTCTTGAAATAATTGAAACAGAATCCTACCAAGTATTTTTTGAAAAATTGTTAAACAAAAATGATTTTTCGATCTATTGGAATAGGGTTTACGAGCCAGAATATTTAAAATTTGATCAAAAATTAACCAAAAATCTAAAAAATAAAAATATTTTTTCTAAAATTTTTAAGGGAAATGTTTTAAATGAAACAAACGAAATCACAAAGAGTGACGGCACTCCTTTCAAAGTATTCACACCATTTTGGAGAACCGCAGAGAAGGTCTACTTTGAAAAAATTCCACATAAAAAAAAAGCTATTAAAAAATGTTTTGGAAAAATTGATTATTTTAAAAATTGCATTGAGCCAGAAAAAATATTACCTAAAAAAAATTGGTTTAAAAACTTTGAGAAAATATGGATACCAGACGAGGAAAAAGCTTTAAAAGAATTGAAAAATTTTATTAAAGATAGAATTGTAAATTATTCGGATGCGCGAAATTTTCCTAATATAATTGGAACTTCAAAACTTTCTCCTTATATAAAATTTGGTCAATTACATGTTGCAACAATTTGGAATGAATGCCAAAAAAATAAAAACAAAGGAACCTCAAAATTTTTAGCTGAAATTGGCTGGAGAGAGTTTAATCATTCATTAATAAATAATTTTCCAAATATGTTAAAAAATAATTACTCTAAAAAATTTGATAAATTTCCATGGGAAAAAAATTTAAAATTCTTAGCTGCTTGGAAAAAAGGTAAAACAGGATACCCAATTGTCGATGCTGGAATGAAAGAATTATATTCAACTGGTTGGATGCACAACAGAGTCAGAATGATTGTTGGTTCTTTTTTAGTCAAACATTTGTTAATAAATTGGAAAGAAGGAGAGAAATACTTTAGAAATTGCCTTTTAGACTATAGTGCTGCAAATAATGTTGCTGGTTGGCAATGGGTCGCTGGCAGTGGAGCAGATGCAGCACCTTATTTTAGAATTTTTAATCCAATTTTACAGGGTGAAAAATTTGATAAAGAAGGAGAGTACGTAAAGAAATGGCTGCCAGAACTAAAAAATTTACCTAAAAAATTTATTCATAAACCTTGGGAGTTTAATGATGGCAATTTTAAATTAGGAATAGACTACCCCAAGCCAATTGTAAAGCATGAGGAAGCTAGATCAAAAGCTCTAAACGCATTTAAAAAAATTTAAATTATACATTTCCATGACAATGTTTAAATTTTTTTCCTGAACCGCATGGACATTTTTCATTCCTACCAACTTTTTTTTCTGATTTACTCTCTGAAATTAATTCATCTTTTTTACTATCTTCTTGTGGATCTGATACAACAATATTTAAATTAAGTAGAAATTTTATTAAATCGTTTTTGATCTTAAGTAGCAAACCCTCAAATAATACAAATGCTTCTTTTTTAAATTCTGACAGAGGGTCTTTCTGACCATATTGTCTTAAGCCTATCACTTGTCTTAATTGCTCAAGATATTGCAGGTGCGATCTCCAAGAAAAATCTATTATTTGTAAAAATATTTTTTTCTCTAAACTGTTATTTTGTATTTCACCCAAAATTTCAATTCTTGATTTTTTTTTGTTTAAATGTAGTTCCTTTAATTTTTCGTTAAAATTATTATCACTTAATTTTGCAAGTTTTATTAATTCATTATCGTTTATTGCATTTCCGGTCATATTCTTAATTTCTGTGAGGAAGTTTTTATCATCTCCAGATTTTAGATAATTTTTTCGGACTATGTTTAAGTTAATTAATATTTCATTAAAAAAGTCCTCTAAAATAGCACTTATTTCTTTCTCTTTAAGAATTTTTAATCTTTGTGAAAAAATAACCTGTCTTTGATCATTCATCACGTCGTCAAACTTAATCAAAGTTTTTCTTATATCAAAATTTCTGCTTTCAACTTTTTTTTGTGCTCTTTCCATGGCTTTATTTATCCATGGATGATCTATTGACTCATTTTCCTTTAATCCAAGTTTTTGGAGCATTCCATCTATGGAGTCACCACCAAAAATTCTCATTAATTCATCTTGTAAACTTATAAAAAAAATAGTACTTCCAGGATCACCCTGTCTTCCAGCTCTACCTCTTAATTGATTATCTATCCTTCTACTCTCATGTCGTTCGGTTCCAATAATAGATAACCCCCCAAGAAGCTTAACTTTTTCCTCATTTTTTTTTATTTCATTTTCATCTTCTTTTTTTCCTTCAAAAATAAAATCTTTGTTACCTCCTAATTTAATATCTGTTCCTCTTCCAGCCATGTTTGTAGCTATTGTAACTGCACCAACTTTTCCTGCCTCAGCAATAATTTTTGCCTCCTGTTCATGTTGTTTAGCATTTAAAACATTGTGCTTAATTTTTTTTTCTTTCAGATAATCCGAAATATTTTCTGATTTCTCTATACTAGTTGTCCCTACTAATACTGGTTGACCTTTTTTATTACATTCAATAATTTTATTAGTTATTGCGCTATATTTTTCTTTTTCAGTTCGGTAGATTTGATCATTAAAATCTTTACGCAACATTTTTTTATTAGTGGGAATAGTAACAACATTTAATTTATAAATATCATAAAATTCTTCAGCTTCAGTAATTGCAGTACCGGTCATTCCAGCTAATTTTTGATATAATCTAAAATAATTTTGGTAGGTTATTGAAGCCAAAGTTTGGTTTTCTTCTTCAACTTTTACGTTTTCTTTTGCTTCTATGGCTTGATGTAAACCATCTGAAAATCTTCTTCCATCTAATACTCTGCCTGTAAATTCATCTATAATTTGAACTTTGCTATTTCTAACAATGTAATCAGTATCTTTTTTAAAAAGTAAATTAGCTTTAAGAGCTTGATTTATATGATGTACAAGATCTAAATTAGCTGGATCATAAAAATTATTATTTTTTAAAATTTTTTTTTGAATTGCGAGTTTTTCTATTTTATCAATTCCTATATCTGTAAGTATTACATTTTTATTTTTTTCATCTAATTCGAAATCATTCTTTTGCAGATGCTTGATAAATTCGTTAGAAGTTAAATAAAGAGAAGTTTTATCTTCTACTTTGCCTGATATTATTAATGGAGTTCTCGACTCATCAATAAGAATACTGTCTACTTCATCAACAATACAAAAGTTATGGCTACGTTGAACCATTTCTTCAAGTTCATACTTCATATTATCTCTTAAATAATCAAAACCTAGTTCATTGTTTGTGGCATAAGTAATATCTTTTAAATAGTTTTTTTTTCTCTCAATGTCTTCAATATCATTAGTAATACAACCAGTAGATATACCTAAATAATTAAAAACTTTTCCCATCCATTGAGAATCTCTTTTTGCTAAATAATCATTTACAGTAACAATATGAACTCCCTTGCCAGATAACGAATTTAAATAAGCTGGCAAAGTTGAAACTAGTGTTTTACCCTCACCTGTTTTCATCTCTGCAATCTTTCCACTGTGAAGTATCAACCCTCCAGCCAGCTGGACATCGTAATGTCTCTCACCCAAAGTTCTTTTTGCAGCCTCTCTTACTAATGCAAAACCCTCAGGTATAATTTCGTCAAAATTTAAAGTTCCATTTTGAGCGTTTTTTTTGAAATTAAATGTTTTTTCTTTAAAATCAGCCTCTGATAAAGATTTAATTTGATTTTCTTTATTATTTATAGCTTCAATAATGTTTTGAATTTTGTCTAATTCTTGTTGATTAGAGCTTTTAAATATTTTACTAAAAGTTCTTGTAAATAAATTCATTATACACCTATATATGTATTATTAATTTAAATTAAACAGTAATAATGACAATAAATATTAAAAATTTTCTAAACGATAAAACAAAATTATCAAAAATGGGTGAGTTTCAAAGCCTAAAACAAATAGACGGGTTGGAAATGTCATCAATTTCTGCTGATCTTTATAAAGATGGCAGAGATGATTTGGCTTTATTTTATTTTAGCAAAGGAGCAAATTATGCAACATTGACTACTACAAATAGCATTACCTCTGAATTTATTCCATGGAATAATAATTCTCATAAAAAAATTATAAAAGGCCTTTTGGTAAATACAAAAAATGCAAACACTTTTACGGGAAAGCAAGGGAAAGAAAGTATTGACATTTTAGCTAAAAATTTATCAAGAGTTTTAACTATAAAAGAGTCAAAAAATCAAAAAGGAACCAGTGAAACCGTTAAAATTAAAGATTTGATTTTTGCATCAACAGGTGTAATTGGAGAAGAATTTCCAGTAGATAAAATTAGAGAAAGACTGCCAGATTTGGTTGATAGATTGAGGACAGAACATAACAAGATGTATTGGATTAAAATGGCTTCAGCAATTATGACTACTGATACAAAACCTAAATTAGCCTATGAAGAAATTATTTTAGGTGATGAGTTAGTAAAAATTTGTGGTATTGCAAAAGGATCTGGGATGATAGCACCAAATTTAGCGACTATGTTATCATTTATTTTTACTAACGCTGATATAAATTCAAATTTATTAAAAACTCTTTTAAAAAGAGCTGTTGCAAACTCGTTTAATGCAATTACAGTTGATAGTGATCAGTCAACAAATGACATGGTTTCAATTTTTTCAACAAGAGCTATAAAAATTGGTCAAAATATATCATTAAATGATAAATCTGTTCAAAAATTTGAAATCGCTTTAAAAAAACTATGTTTAAATTTAGCAAAACAAATTGTTGTTGATGGCGAGGGTGCAAAAAAATTTGTAACTATAAATGTAATTAATGCAAAATCTTTAGGAAGTGCAAAAAATATCGCTTTTGCAATTGCTAATTCTCCTTTAGTAAAAACAGCAGTGGCAGGTGAAGATCCCAACTGGGGAAGAATAGCTATGGGAATAGGAAAATCAGGGGAGATCGTTGATCAAAAAAAATTAAGAATTAAAATAGGAAATTTTGTAGTTGCAGAAAATGGAAAAATTTCTGAGACTTATGATGAAAAAAATTAAAGGAGTATATGCAGTGGGGATCAATTGAAATCGAGATAAATCTAAAACTTGGTAATGATGCATTTAGATGTTACACTTGTGATTTTACTCATGACTATATCGATATAAATGCAGATTATAGAAACTAAATGATAAAATATAATTTAAAATGTAATAACGATCACGAATTTGAAAGTTGGTTCTCCAACTCTGAAGAATTTGATAATTTAAAAAAAAAAAATTTACTAGAATGCATTTTTTGTTCTTCAAAAAATATTAATAAATCAATAATGGCTCCAATGGTATCAAACTCAAAAAATCTAGATTATGATATAAAGTTTTTTGATAAAAATCTAAAAAAAGAAAAAAATAAACTTTTGGAACTTAGAAAGTATGTAGAAAAAAATTTTGATTATGTTGGACCAGATTTTAGTAAAAAAGTAAGAGAAGTTTTTTATGATAATAAAAACAAAAAAGCTATTTATGGTACTACAACTCTTGAAGAAAGAGAAGAATTGGCTGAGGAAGGAATAGATTTACTATCAATACCTTGGATAAATAAGGATAACTAATTTTTCAAACTACAAATAATATAATTTACGGACAAATCATTAGATTTCGTCCATTTCTTCAAAAAAGGATTAAATTTTAATCCTTTTACATCTATTGTAAAAAATCCCTCTTGAGATAATAAATTTTCTAATTCTTCAGGTTTTAAAAATTTATTCCAATCATGCGTGCCTATAGGCAGCCACCTAAGAATATATTCTGCGCCAATTATTGCTTTGATGTAAGAAATAAAAGATCTATTTAAAGTTGCAGTAAACATCAATCCATCTTTTTTTAACAATTTATAGCAAGAATTTATGTAAAGACTTACATTGTCTACATGTTCTACAATTTCAAGATTTAAAATAATATCAAATTTTTCAAAATATTTTAAATTTTCGGGCGATGTATTTTGATAATCTATATTCAGGCCATTACTTTTAGAGTGTAATTTTGCTACATTTATATTTTTTTCAGACGCATCTATACCTGTCACTTTTGCTCCTAATCTAGCCATTGGCTCACTTATCAATCCTCCACCGCAACCAATATCTAAAATATTTAATCCATCTAAATAATTATTATCTTTTTTAATTTTGAAATGTTTTTTTATATTATCTGTAATGTACTCAATTCTAATAGGATTAAACATATGTAAAGGTTTAAATTTTCCGTTTACATCCCACCATTCGTCAGCTAATCTTGAAAACTTTTGTATTTCTTCTTTATTTATAGTAGTACTCATTTTGTAAATAATTTTATTAATATTAATATCTATATTTTATTATAATACATTCTTAAATGGTTAAAAAAGTGTTAAAGTTTGGCGGTACATCTGTTGGAACAATTAAAAGAATCCAGCATGTAGCAGCTCTTATTAAAAAAGAGCTTTCATTAGACAATAAAATTATAGTGATCGTATCAGCGATGGCTGGTAAAACTAACGAATTAATCAAATTATCAAGTGAAATTTCAGATAAATTTAGTAAAAGAGAATTGGATGTTCTTTTGACCTCTGGAGAACAAGTATCTTGTGCTCTTCTTTCTGGTGCGCTTATAAATTTGAAAGTCAAAGCTAAGTCTTGGCTGAATTGGCAAATACCAATTCTTACAAGTGGCGAACATTCAAATGCAAGAATCATAAATATGCATGTTGAAAAAATTAATGAATTTTTAAATGACGGGGGTGTAGCAGTAATACCTGGGTTTCAAGGTATTTCAAAGCAAGGTGATATCACTACTATAGGAAGAGGAGGCTCCGATGCAACTGCTGTAGCTACGGCTAAGATATTTAACGCAGATACTTGTGAAATTTATACTGATGTTGACGGAGTTTTTTCAACGGATCCAAATAAAATTCCAGTTGCAAAAAAAATTGATAAAATTTCTTATGATGAGATGTTAGAATTATCATCCCTAGGAGCGAAAGTAATGCAATCATCTGCTGTTCAAACCGCTATGATTTATGATATTCCGCTAGAAGTTAAATCAACTTTTACTGAAAGAAAAGGAACTAAGATTTTTAACCAAGAAAATATTGATTATTCAAAAAGTGTCACTGGAGTTGCGTATTCTAAGGATGATGCAAAAATTACCATTACAGGTGTAGAAGATAAACCTGGGGTCGCTGCAAATTTGTTTGAACCTTTAAATAAGGCTCAAATCAATGTCGATATGGTAATTCAAAATATTTCTTCAGATCAAAAAACTACTGATATAACATTTACAGTAAAAAGAGATGATATTTTAAAAACTAAAATGATTCTAAAAGAAAATACAAAAATTAATTATAAAAAGATAATACAAAACGATAAAGTTGCAAAAATATCAATCGTTGGCGCTGGTATGGTTTCAACACCGGGTGTTACCTACAGAATGTTTAGAGCTTTATCAGATGAAAAAATTAATATTTTAGCTATTTCTACCTCTGAAATTAAACTGTCAGTTCTTATCGAAGAAGATAATACTTTGAAAGCTATAAAAAAATTACATACAACTTTTGACCTAGATTAATGAATATTAGACCTCATAGAATAATAAAAAGAAAAAAAACTAAAAAAATTAAAGTTGGTAAAATTAGTGTTGGAGGCGACTCCCCAATTAGCGTTCAGTCTATGACAAACACACTAACTACCGACGTAAAAGGAACAATAAATCAAATACATTCTTTGGAAAGTGCTGGTGCTGATATTGTAAGAGTCTCTTGTCCGGATGAAGACTCAACAAAAGCTTTAAAAAAAATTTTAAAAGAAGTTTCGGTGCCAATAGTTGCTGATATACATTTTCATTATAAAAGAGCTATCGAAGCTGCAGAAATGGGTGCAAGCTGTTTAAGAATAAATCCTGGAAATATTGGCAATAAGCAGAGAGTGTTGGAGGTCATTAAAGCTGCAAAAAATAACAACTGTTCAATTCGTATTGGTGTTAATGCAGGTTCACTTGATAAAAAATTGTTAGAAAAATTTAAAGAGCCTTGTCCAGAAGCATTAGTAGAAAGCGCGATACAAAATATAAAGATTTTAGAAGATAATGATTTTTTTAATTTTAAGATAAGTGTCAAATCTTCTGACATATTTTTAACTGTTAAAGCTTATAGAAATTTATCAAAAATTTGTAATTATCCTTTACATTTAGGAGTTACAGAAGCTGGAGGTTTATTTACGGGGAGTATAAAATCATCAATTGGAATCGGTCAATTGTTAATGGAGGGTATTGGCGATACTATAAGAGTTTCTCTATCATCAGATCCTGTAGACGAGGTTAAAGCAGGTTATGAAATTCTCAAGTCTCTCGGCATACGTTCAAGAGGTGTAAATATTATATCTTGCCCATCATGTGCAAGACAAGCGTTTCCAGTTATCGAGACAGTAAAAATATTAGAAAAAAAACTTGCTCATATAAAAAAACCTATCAGTTTGTCTATTATAGGCTGCGTGGTTAATGGTCCTGGTGAAGCCGCTCAGACAGAAATTGGTATAACAGGAGGAGGGCAAGACAGCAACCTTTTGTATCTTTCAGGAATTCCACATACAAAAGTCCCAAGTTCTGAGATAGTAGACAAAGTTGTAAAACTGGTTGAAGAAAAAACAAAAGATTAAAATTTAACCATGATACCAATAACAAAAGTAAAAGATATTATATCCAAGCATGATATTCTAGAAAAAGAATTATCTTCAGGAAATATTGACCCTAGATCATTTGCAAAAAAATCAAAAGAATACTCTAGTTTAGGTGAAATTATCAAGATTGCCAGAGAGTATATAAATTTTGAAAATGAAAAAAAAGATTTACTTAATATGGTACAAGATAAATCAAACGATCAAGAGATGATAGATCTTGCTCAAAAAGATTTAAATGAATTAATTGAGAAAAAAAATAAATACGAAAATCAACTAAAAATATTTTTACTTCCAAAAGATAGAGATGACAACAAAAATGCAATTGTAGAAATTAGAGCTGGAACTGGAGGATTAGAGGCTTCACTTTTTTGTGCTGACTTATTCAAAATGTATGAAAAAGTTTGCTCAAAAAAAAAATGGAAACTTGAAATTATTAACATTTCTAAAAGTGAAGCAGGAGGTTTTAAAGAAGTTATTTTTTCAGTCAATGGAAATGATATTTATTCTTATTTAAAATATGAGTCAGGCGTGCATCGTGTTCAAAGAATTCCTGAAACAGAAACCCAAGGAAGAGTCCATACATCTGCAGCTACAGTAGCAGTTTTACCAGAAGCTGAAGAAGTTGATATAGAAATTAAAGAGTCTGATTTAAGAATTGATGTTTTTAGAGCTGGAGGACCAGGAGGACAATCAGTTAACACGACTGATAGCGCTGTAAGAATAACCCATATCCCAAGCGGAGTAGTCGTTAGTCAGCAGGATGAAAAATCTCAACATAAAAATAAGGCTAAAGCTTTAAAGATTTTAAGGTCAAGAGTATATGAAGCTGAAAAAATAAAAAAAGATCAAGAAAGATCAAGTAATAGAAGAAGTCAAATTGGAACTGGTGATAGATCTGAAAGAATAAGAACTTACAATTTTCCACAAGGAAGAGTAACAGATCATCGAATAAATTTAACATTACATAAATTAGATGAATTTTTGAGTGGAGAAATTCACGAAGAAATGAATCAAGAACTTAGGTTAAAAGAGCAAAATTTAAAATTAGAAAATTTGAATTAATGAAAGTCTCCGAAATAATTAAGATTGGATCAAACTTACTTAAAGAAAAGAATATTTCCACATATATTTTGGATTCTGAAATATTAATTTCTAAAACAATAAGTAAATCTAGAGAAGAAATTTTGATCAATTTAGATAAAGATTTAAATGAAAAAAATATTTTAAAATTTAATAAATACTTAGTTAGAAGGTTAAAAAGTGAACCAATAGCTTATATATTAGAAGAAAAAGAATTTTGGAGTAAAAAATTTTATGTAAATAAAGATACACTGATACCTAGACCAGAAACTGAGTTATTAGTTGAAAAATTGGCTAAAATTTTTAAAGACAAAAAGATATCCATTTTAGATATTGGAACTGGTTCAGGATGTATTATAATTAGTTTATTAAGTTGTTTAAATAAATCTACGGGAATTGCTATAGATATTTCTAAAAAAGCAGTAGATGTAGCAAAAAAAAATGCTAAAAGACATCAATTAATTGATAGGGTAAAATTTCTAAACAAATCAATAGAAGGAATATTTAGTAAGAAATTCGATCTAATTGTATCTAATCCACCATATATAGATAGAAAAGATTTAAAAAATTTGAATGATGACATTAAAAAATTTGAGCCTAGAATGGCCCTAGATGGAGGAAAGGATGGACTTGACCTTATCAAAAAAGTTATCTACAAATCCAAAGAAATCTTAAAGATTAATGGTACTCTAGCCTTAGAAATAGGAAAAGAGCAAAATAAAAAAGTTTCAAAAATATTAATTGATAACAATTTTAGAATTACAAGCGTTATTAAAGATTATAAGAGCAATATTAGATGTATAATGGCAAAATATAAATAGAAAGATGAATAATAGAAGAAGAAATTTTAGATCAAGGCCGCAAAAAAATAACTTCAGAAGAAGAAGTGGGTCCTTAAACTCAAGCGGATCTAACATCAATAGTAATGGAAATCTAAATTTTAATAGAAATGGCTCGATGAATAATATTCACAACGTTGAAAAGACAATGCAAAAATACCAGCAACTTGCCAAAGATGCCCAAAGCAACGGAGATCCAGTACTTGCTCAAAATTATTTACAACATGCTGATCACTATCTGAGAAGATATAATGAACTAAACGATAGACGAGAACATTCAGTTGAAAAACAAATTACTGAAGATAAGTCTTTACCTCAGGATGAAACAGTAGAAAATGAAACTCAACAAGCAACCAACTAAAATTAAATCACCTTAACTCAGACAATTTTAAATCAATCTTAATTCTATCCAATTCAAATTGTTTTCTTTCTTCACCCTTTAATATTTTACCTGATGGTAATTTTAATTTTTGAGAATTTACTTTTTTTCCATTTACGATTACTTCGTAATGTAAATGTGGTCCAGTTGATAATCCAGTAGAGCCAACATATCCAATAATTTGACCTTGTTTAACTTTTTTTCCTTCTTTAACTCCTTTTGCAAATGCTTTCATGTGAGCGTAAATAGTTTCGTAAGTCGAATTATGTTTTATTTTTACGCAGTTGCCTCCTCCGCCACACCATCTCGCTCTAGTAACTGTCCCCGAACCAGATGCCATAATTGGAGTACCACTTGGCGCTGCGAAATCGGTACCTCGATGCATTTTATTGTAACCTAATATTGGATGCTTTCTCATTCCAAAAGAAGAAGATAATCTTGCACCATTGATGGGAGTTTTCATAAGAGATTTAGTTATGCTTTTTCCTTTTATGTCATAATATTCTTCATCATTTTTATATTTAAAATTGTAAAGATTTATTTCTTCTCCGTTAACATACATCGAAGCATAAATAATCTTACCAGTATCTCTAACTTTTTTATTATCATCCTCAAATTTTTCATATAAAATTTCAAACCAATCTCCTTTTCTAATATCTCTTTGAAAGTCTACTTCGAAACCAAAAATTCTTGCAAACTCAACGATTATATTTGGCTCCACTCCTGACTCAATTGCTGAACTGTATAGATTATTTTTAATGATACTTTTAACAACTAGTTCTTTTTTATGAAGTTGTAATATATTTTCCTTAATAAGAAAATTATTTTGAGATTTTCTTATCTCTACACTTGAAGTGTTATTAATGGGATAAATAAAATTTACTACGGTATTTGTACCGTCACCTAATTTTTTTATAATTAGTGACAATTTTCTACCTGAATTTATGTTGGCTAAATTATTTTGTTTTAATTTAATTGAAATAGTTTTTATATCAGCATTTCTTACTTTAAATTTATTTAATATTTTTTCTACAGTGTCATTTTTTTTTATAACGTAACTTATTTCCTCATATGGACTATTTATTTTTGAAATAAAAAAATTTGTAAGATTTGAAAATTCATTATTTTCAGTAATTTCTTTAAAATTATTTGCATTTTTTCTATTTGTTTTATCAATGAAATTTGACGAAATAAAAAAAATTGTGGAAAAAACTATTAAAAAAGAAATCAAAAAAAACGGGTTAAACTTTTGAATTTTAAAAGCTTTTGTATCTAGCAGAGTTAAAAAACTGTATTTTTTTTTAATAAACGTATTAATTTTTTGGATTATCGTCATAGTTGTTTTTTATAAAAATACCTCGATTATTGCAACGTTAGATGGTCTAAAAACCACGATTTTACTGCTTATTTTACGCAATATACGCCTTGACTTATCACTAAATTGTAATAAAACCAGCGCTCACCTCTACGAAATTAATATTTTAATGAAGCCAGAGGTGTGTAGATTTTAAGCATAAAATCTTAGCTTTTTTAAATTGTAAATTTTTAAGAAGAGAAGTGTGGACGGTTAGGTTAATAAAGAAATTGTCGTACACACTTTAACGAAAAATAACTTTGATTACCTCAAAGTTATTAAAGCTAGTGTGCGCCGTTATTAAACTTGAGAGTTTGATCATGGCTCAGAACGTACGCTGGCGGCACGCCTAACACATGCAAGTCGAACGCAGTAGCAATACTGAGTGGCAAACGGGTGAGTATAATGTGGGAATCTGCCTTTTGGTTTGGAATAACACGGGGAAACTTGTGCTAATACCGAATAAGCCCTTACGGGGAAAGTTTTAACGCCGAAAGATGAGCCTGCACTTGATTAGCTAGTTGGTAAGGTAAAGGCTTACCAAGGCAACGATCAATAGCTGTTCTTAGAGGAAGACCAGCCACATTGGGACTGAGACACGGCCCAGACTCCTACGGGAGGCAGCAGTGGGGAATCTTGCACAATGGGGGAAACCCTGATGCAGCGATGCCGCGTGAGTGAAGAAGGCCCTTGGGTTGTAAAACTCTTTCGTCGGGGAAGAAAATGACTGTACCCGAATAAGAAGGTCCGGCTAACTTCGTGCCAGCAGCCGCGGTAATACGAAGGGACCTAGCGTAGTTCGGAATTACTGGGCTTAAAGAGCTCGTAGGTGGTTAAAAAAGTTGATGGTGAAATCCCAAGGCTCAACCTTGGAACTGCCATCAAAACTTTTTAGCTAGAGTGTGATAGAGGTAAGTGGAATTTCTAGTGTAGAGGTGAAATTCGTAGATATTAGAAAGAACACCAAATGCGAAGGCAACTTACTGGGTCACTACTGACACTGAGGAGCGAAAGCATGGGTAGCGAAGAGGATTAGATACCCTCGTAGTCCATGCCGTAAACGATGTGTGCTAGACGTTGGAAATATATTTTTCAGTGTCGCAGCGAAAGCATTAAGCACACCGCCTGGGGAGTACGACCGCAAGGTTAAAACTCAAATGAATTGACGGGGACCCGCACAAGCAGTGGAGCATGTGGTTTAATTCGAAGATACGCGCAGAACCTTACCAACACTTGACATGTTCGTCGCGAAACTAAGAGATTAGTTTCTTCAGTTCGGCTGGACGAAACACAGGTGCTGCATGGCTGTCGTCAGCTCGTGTCGTGAGATGTTGGGTTAAGTCCCGCAACGAGCGCAACCCCTACTTTTAGTTGCCACCATTTAGTTGGGCACTTTAAAAGAACTGCCAGTGATAAGCTGGAGGAAGGTGGGGATGACGTCAAGTCCTCATGGCCCTTATGTGTTGGGCTACACACGTGCTACAATGGTACTTACAATGGGATGCAAAGAGGCGACTCCAAGCTAATCCCTAAAATGTACCTCAGTTCGGATTGTACTCTGTAACTCGAGTGCATGAAGCTGGAATTGCTAGTAATCGCGGATCAGCGCGCCGCGGTGAATACGTTCCCGGGTCTTGTACACACCGCCCGTCACACCATGGAAGTTGGTTACACCTTAAGGCAAAGCTTATACCTTTGACTACGGTACGATCAGCAACTGGGGTGAAGTCGTAACAAGGTAGCCGTAGGGGAACCTGCGGCTGGATTACCTCCTTTCTAAGGAAGACCAAAAATTTCTTTTGGTCTCAAAAAATTAAGTTAATGTGACCGTCCTCATTTCTCTTCTTACTAATTAAAGTGTCTCATAAATGCTTAGGGGCCGGTAGCTCAGGTGGTTAGAGCGCACCCCTGATAAGGGTGAGGTCGGACGTTCGAGTCGTCCTCGGCCCACCATTTTTCACGGGGGATTAGCTCAGCTGGGAGAGCGCCTGATTTGCATTCAGGAGGTCAGCGGTTCGATCCCGCTATCCTCCACCATAGACACTTTTAGTTTTTTTAAATTGTAAATAATGAATATCAATTTTGATTGTTCAAACAGTAAGAACAATCAAACAATATCTATATCCGATTGTTCGAATAGATGAACAATCAAAAAATGTTCGAATAGATGAACATTTTCTTAAAAATTTAATTTAGACAGAAAAATTATTTTCTGTGCATAAATCAAGCGTTTAAGGGCGTATGGCGGATGCCTAGGCACTGAAAGGCGATGAAGGACGTGGTATACTGCGATAAGTTTCGGGGAGCTGTATGCAGGCTTTGATCCGAAAATTTCCGAATGGGACAACCCACCACTTTATGTGGTACTTTAAACTGAATTCATAGGTTTAAAGAGCTAACCCGGAGAACTGAAACATCTAAGTAACCGGAGGAAAAGAAATCAATTGAGATTCCGTTAGTAGTGGCGAGCGAACGCGGAATAGGCCAGTAACAATTTTGAGATAACCTAAATAGTTTGGAAAAACTAACCATAGAGGGTGATAGTCCCGTAGGGGTAATGTTTAAAGTTGTTCTTGAGTAGAGCGGGACACGTGTAATCTTGTTTGAATATAGGGGGACCACCCTCTAAGCCTAAATACTCTTCAGTGACCGATAGTGAACTAGTACCGTGAGGGAAAGGTGAAAAGAACCCCTATTAGGGGAGTGAAATAGAACCTGAAACCGTATGCCTACAAACAGTCGAAGCTCTTTTTAGAGTGACGGCGTACCTTTTGTATAATGGGTCAGTGACTTAATTTATCCAGCAAGCTTAAGCCGTAAGGTGTAGGCGTAGCGAAAGCGAGTCTTAAATGGGCGTAAGTTGTATGAATTAGACCCGAAAACGAATGAGCTTACCATGAGCAGGTTGAAAGCAGGGTAACACTTGCCGGAGGACCGAACCAGTTGACGTTGAAAAGTCTTTGGATGACTTGTGGTAAGGGGTGAAAGGCCAACCAAATTCGTAGATAGCTGGTTTTCCGCGAAAACTATTTAGGTAGTGCGTTGAGTAAATTGATGTTTGGAGGTAGAGCACTAAAGGGGCTAGGGGAGAGAAATCTTTACCAACCCTCATAAAACTCCGAATGCCAAACATTTTACCTCAGCAGACAGACTGTGGGTGCTAAGGTCCATGGTCGAAAGGGAAAAAGCCCAGATCACCAGATAAGGTCCCTAAATCATGATTAAGTGTGAAAGGATGTGGAGATTCCTAAACAGCCGGGAGGTTGGCTTAGAAGCAGCCATCCTTTAAAGATAGCGTAACAGCTCACCGGTCTAATAGAGTTTCTGCGCCAAAGATGTAACGGGGCTCAAATCATGTACCGAATCTGTGGATTTATAATTTCTTCGGAAGTTATAACTGGTAGCGGAACGTTCTGTAAGCCTGCAAAGGGATACCCGTGAGGGATCCTGGAGGTATCAGAAGTGCGAATGCTGACATAAGTAACGATTAACAGAGTGAAAAACTCTGTCGCCGAAAATCCAAGGGTTCCTGCGCAAGGTTAATCCGCGCAGGGTTAGTCGGTCCCTAAGTCGAGGGCGAGAGCCGTAGACGATGGAAACAAGGTTAATATTCCTTGACCAGATGGAAGTGACGGATTTTGTAAGTTGTTAACTCTTAATGGATTGAGTTAGCCGCGAAAAAGTCCCAGGAAATAGCTCCATCATTAGACCGTACCCGAAACCGACACAGGTGGATTATTAGAGTATAATTAGGCGCTTGAGAGAATGATGTTGAAGGAACTCGGCAAAATGCCTCCGTAACTTCGGAAGAAGGAGGACCTATTTTTAGGCAACTATAAGTAGGTGGCACAAGCTAGGGAGATGCGACTGTTTATCAAAAACACAGGGCTCTGCTAACACGTAAGTGGATGTATAGGGTCTGACGCCTGCCCGGTGCTGGAAGGTTAATGCGATCAGTGCAAGCTGATTTCTGAAGCCCCAGTGAACGGCGGCCGTAACTATAACGGTCCTAAGGTAGCGAAATTCCTTGTCGGGTAAGTTCCGACCTGCATGAATGGCGTAACGATATCTCCGCTGTCTCCAACATCAACTCAGTGAAATTGAATTCTCCGTGAAGATGCGGAGTTCCCGTGGTTAGACGGAAAGACCCCGTGCACCTTTACTACAACTTTATATTGGTGTTAGGAATGATATGTTTAGCATAGGAGGGAGACTTTGATGTTTCGGCGTCAGCCGAAGCGGAGTCACCAGTGAAATACCTCTCTTATTATTCTTGACATCTAACTGCATGCCGTAATCCGGCTGCAAGACATTGTATGGTGGGTAGTTTGACTGGGGCGGTCGCCTCCCAAAAAGTAACGGAGGCGTGCGAAGGTAGGCTCAGAACGGTCAGAAATCGTTCGTAGAGTGCAATGGCATAAGCCTGCCTGACTGCGAGACTGACAAGTCGAGCAGAGTCGAAAGACGGTCATAGTGATCCGGTGGTTCTGAGTGGAAGGGCCATCGCTCAACGGATAAAAGGTACGCCGGGGATAACAGGCTGATACCCTCCAAGAGTCCATATCGACGAGGGTGTTTGGCACCTCGATGTCGGCTCATCACATCCTGGGGCTGGAGCAGGTCCCAAGGGTTTGGCTGTTCGCCAATTAAAGTGGTACGTGAGCTGGGTTCAGAACGTCGTGAGACAGTTCGGTCCCTATCTGCCATGGGTGTAGAAGAATTGAGAGGATTTGTCCCTAGTACGAGAGGACCGGGATGAACATACCACTGGTGGACCGGTTGTAGCGCCAGCTGCAGTGCCGGGTAGCTAAGTATGGACGGGATAACCGCTGAAAGCATCTAAGTGGGAAACCCACCTCAAAACTAGTTCTTCCTATAGAGCCGTAGTAGACCACTACGTTGATAGGCTGGATGTGGAAGCGCGGTAACGCGTGTAGCTGACCAGTACTAATAGCTCAATTGGCTTGATTTATGCACTGAAAATAATTTTTAAGTTTATGAAATAGTATAATTACAATTAACTAGAAGTATCTTTTAATTCAACAAGAGATTTGAATTTCCTTACCAAATTTTTATCCTCAATTATTCTACTCCAACTTACATCACCAATGTTTCCGTTGATATCTTTATTTACAAACTCCCACTCTTTTTCACCTTTATTATTAAACAGTATGATTCTTCCATCAGTTTGCTCTTCTACCATAAGTGATCCATCATTAAGGATTTGAGACATTCCAGACGAAGACACTTTAAAGTTCTCTTTCCTGAGTTGTTCATTAAAAAGTTTTCTAAATTGTTTTGTTTGAAAATTATAAATTAAAACTTCTGAAAATTCATTATCTATAAAAAAGTTGTTATTATTAAAAATTGATATCTCATTTTCCGAAACAATATCAACATCATGTTGCTGAGCAAAAGGGCCGGTAATATAATTAATTACTTTATTTTCACCAGGCCTGTATAAAACTATAGCAGAATGATGTTTCAAACTTAAAAATAAATCTCCTTTTTTCCAAAAATCAGTGTCTGTAAGAGCTGGCTCTATGCAATTTAAATGTATTGGATCTCTGACTGTTTTTTTCAATCTATTTATCATATCACCTATTTTATTCTCAATTAAAATTTCAGTAACACTTTTTTTAAGTAATATTTTACCATTCGTATTAATTTTTACTATTGCATCATCTCTAAAGTCGTCTATTGGATGTTGAAATTTTTTTATATATTTAGAAAAAGGTTTTAATCTAGCTG